>JAHBST010000099.1 GCA_019638975.1 Cryobacterium sp. | reverse complement strand
TCACGAGCAGATCGGGTTCGCTGTGGAGCAAGGCGGGAGCCTGAGTCTTCTCGACCGCGGTGCTGATTTGCGCCCACTGTTGCGTGAGGCGGTTGACATCGAGCGTGAGTTGCTCTTCGGTGGCGCCTTCGGCCGCCGTACGCACGATGACGCCCACGTTTTCGGGAAGAACCTCTTTCAGGATCTTCTTCAAGCGGGCGCGTTCCGTGTCCGGCAGTTTGCGCGAGATCCCGTTCATGCTCCCGTTCGGGACATAGACGAGGAAACGCCCTGGCAGCGAAACCTGGCTGGTGAGGCGGGCGCCCTTGTGTCCGACGGGATCCTTGGTGACCTGGACGAGAACTTTGTCGCCCGGTTTGAGCGCGAGCTCGATGCGGCGCGCTTGAGGTTTGCCTTCCGCCGAATTCTCGGCGGCGGCGTCCCAATCGACTTCGCCCGAGTAAAGAACCGCGTTTCGGCCACGGCCGATGTCGACGAATGCGGCTTCCATGCTCGGGAGCACGTTTTGCACGCGCCCGAGATAGACATTGCCGATGAGCGAGGCCTCTTGCGACTTCGCGACATAGTGCTCCACGAGCACATCGTCTTCGAGCACGCCGATCTGGATGCGATCATCCTTCGAACGGACGACCATGGCGCGGTCGACGCTTTCGCGGCGGGCAAGAAACTCTGCTTCCGTGATGACCGGGCGGCGGCGACCGGCGTCGCGGCCGTCGCGACGCCGCTGCTTCTTCGCCTCGAGCCGCGTCGAACCCTTGACTCGCTGCGGTTCGTTGCTCGGGGCGGGTTGCTGGCGCGGCTGGCGCACTTTGACCACGGTGTTCGGCTGAGCGGAATCGACATCGCCCTCTTCACCGGAGCGGCGTCGCGTTCGCCGTCGCACCGTCGAGGACGATTCCTGCTCGTCGCCCGAACGCTGCCCCTGCCGCGCGGTCATCGGGGGAAGATCGGGAGCCTGGAAGAGGGGAGAAAGCCCGGATGACGCAACCGGCGGCGACCCTGCTGCGGCCGCACCGCTCCGTTTCGCCGAACCCTCGGGGTTCCGTTCCGATCCCGCTGCGGAGAGGGATTTCTCCGACGCTGCTTTCGCGGCGGACTTCGGCGGAGCCTTGACTGTTCGTGTTGTACCGGCCGGCGACTTCGCGGCCGGCTCGGATTGTTCCGTGCTTTTCGCCGCACGGGTCTTCGGCGACGCGGTTCCGGTTTTTGCCTTCGTCGGTGTCGTCTCGCTTACCGCGGGTACGCCGTCGGAGCCGGATTCTGTCGTCGAACTCTTCGTCCGGCGACCACCGAAAATACGGGATTTCTTCTTGTTATCGTTTGTCTCCACCATTGCTGGTGCACTCCTAGTGCCCGATGCGGGAGGCCGCGCCACCCCGGCGGGTAATTCTCTCGTGCAGTCATCGATTCAACGACAACGCGCACTAATCCTTTGCGTTCTCACGCTTTCTCGTTCAAATCGCCTCGCGATTCGACGTTGCCCGGTTCACAGACCGGGAAGCTTTTTCTCGTCGCATCGAGCGCGGCTCGAACGACTTCAGCCATTATCGCACGCCTCGGGCGGCAAACCCGTTTCGGACGCATGCGATAATCACGGAGTGAGTCAGACTCGGTCAACGCAACGCCCGCTCGCCCTTGCAATATTCCTCATCATCGCGGGCGCGATCGGCGTTTACGCATCGTGGGAGCTCACGATTGCGAAGTTTCAAACTCTCACCAATCCCGATTCGGGCCTCGGGTGCGATTTCAGCGTGCTCGTTCAGTGCGGCAAGAACCTCGAATCCTGGCAAGGGGCGGTCTTCGGATTCCCGAACCCTCTCCTCGGGCTGTGCGGTTTTGTCGCCCCGATCGCCGTTGGGGTCGGAATTCTTGCCGGAGCGCAATTCGCCCGATGGTTCTGGTGGTTGTTCAATCTGGGAATTGCCGGTGCGCTCGCTTTCGTGTGCTGGCTCATCTACCAGAGCATTTTCGACCTGTTCACGCTGTGCCCATGGTGCATGGTCGTGTGGAGCGTCACGATCCCGCTGTTTTGGGCCGTCACGCTTTTCAACCTGTCATCGGGGCGGATACCGGTCGGCGCACGCGCTCAAAGATTCTTCTCCGTCGCGTACGGTTGGGTGCCGCTTCTCACTCTCGCGAGCTACCTCGTGGTCGCCGTCATCGCGCAAGTGCGGCTGGACGTCATCGCTTCGTTGTTCTAGACGGGCCAAACAGCAGGCTCGCGTTCACGCAAACCACAGGGACAGTTCGCGCGCGGCGCTCTCCGGCGAGTCGGAACCATGAACGAGGTTCTGCTGCACCGCGAGTCCCCAATCACGCCCCAGGTCGCCGCGGATGGTACCCGGTGCGGCAAGAGTCGGATCGGTCGCGCCCGCGAGCATCCGGAATCCCTCGATCACGCGGTTGCCGGCCACTCGCATGGCGACGACCGGCCCGCTTTCCATGAATTCGACGAGTGGTTCGTAGAACGGCTTTCCCTGATGCTCCTCATAGTGCTGGGCCAGCAGTTCCCGGCTCGCCTGAACGAGCCGGATGTCCACCAATTGGTAGCCCTTCGCCTCGATGCGGCGGAGAATCTCCCCCGTCAGGCTCCTGGCGACGCCATCCGGCTTCACGAGGACGAGGGTTTCTTCGACGAGATCGTTCACGGTGTCTCCTTCGCGACGGGTTCAGTGCTCGACAACTTTCGGGCATCCAATCGGCGGCCCGTGGCATAACAGTAAATCCAGAGTGCGGCGAAACCGGCACCGATCGCATACATCAGTGGCATGACGATGCCCGTGAGGATAAGCACGACCTGCAGTGTCCACCCCAGCCACACTCCTGCCGGGTAGCGAGTGAGCCAGCCGGCCAGGAGAAACAATGCGAACAGGACGGCGCCGCCGCCGAAAGCGAAAGCGGGCGGTACGGCGCGCAATCCGAAGGCCGTCACGGCGACAAAGAATGTGAGCGCGGCCTCGAGCCCGAGAACGATCGACAACAGCGATTCGCTTGCGCTTCGTACTCTCGACGCGCGAGGGGCACGCCTCGTCATCTCTTCCACCCCTGCTCGGTCGCGAGTTCGATCGCTTCGCCGATGAGCGTGATGGAGCCCGTGACGAGCACTCCTCGCCCGGGTGCTTCGTCGGCCCACTCGCGAGCGCGAGCGATCGCCTCATCGAGTGAGTCGAAGTTGTATGTGCGATCCCCGCGCGTCGCGTCGAGCACGATGGAAGCGAGAGCCGCGACGGGAATCGCCCGATCGGAGTGCGATTGCGTGACATGGATTCGGTCGGCAAGGGGTGCGAGAGCGTCGACGATACCGCGAGCGTCCTTGTCTTCGAGGACGCCCAGCACAACCGTCAATTCCGCGAATGTGAAGTAGGTGCGAATGGCGGCGGCAAGCGCCTGAGCGCCGTGCGGGTTGTGCGCGGCGTCGATGAGCACCGTCGGCTCGATGCCGAGAATCTGAAGCCGGCCCGGAGAGGTCGCAGTCGCCAATCCCTCCGCCAGCACATCCTGATCGAGCGCTTGACTCGCGTTTCCGAGGAAGGATTCAACCGCTGCGATCGCGACGGAAGCATTGACAGCCTGATGGTCGCCGAAAAGCGGAAGAAACAGATCCGGATACCTGCCGGCCAGTCCCCGTACCGTGATGACCTGGCCGCCGACCGCCGCCGTGGTCGACTCGAGCGCGAACCCATCACCTTCGACGGCGAGCGTGGATTCAGTCAAGTCCACGGCACGTTCGATCGCCGCGAGCGCATCCGGGGTCTGTCGGGCGGAAACGACGTTCGCGAGCGGTTTGATGATGCCCGCCTTGGTCGTCGCGATTTCCGCAACAGTGCTGCCCAACCTGTGCATGTGATCGAGGGCGATCGGCGTGAACACCGCGACTTGCCCGTCGGCGACGTTCGTCGAGTCCCACTCGCCGCCCATCCCGACTTCGAGCACGACGACGTCGACTGGCGCATCCGCGAAGCACGCGAATGCGAGAACCGTCAACGCTTCGAAAAACGTCAGCGGCAGTTCTCCCGCCGCGTCGAGTTCGCCGTCGACCATCCGCAAATACGGTTGAATGTCGTCCCAATTCGCGACGAGCGCTTCGTTTCCGATCGGTTCACCATCGATGACGATGCGTTCGTTCATCCGCACGAGATGCGGGCTGGTGAGAAGCCCGGTGCGAAGTCCGTGGGCGCGAAGGATGCTTTCGGCGATCCTGCTCGTCGTCGTCTTTCCGTTCGTACCCGTGACGTGAATGATCGGATATGAGCGCTGCGGATCCCCGAGCAGTTCCGCCGCGCGGCGAGTCGGTTCGAGCCTGGGCCGGGGGTTCGACTCGCCGACCCGCGCGAGCAGCTCCGCGTACACTCGATCGGCCTGCGCTTGAAAGAGCGCGTTGTTGCCGATCTCGGGGTCCTCGCGATCGTGCTTTTTAGACATCGATACCCCTGTCCTGGCGAGTGAGTTCGACGAGCACCGCACCCTCGTTGGCGAATTGCCCTCCGGCGATCGTGGCACGGAATGCGTTTCCCATGCCGTGCACAGCCGCCAGTTCCTCGAGAGTCGAATAGACGCCATCGAACGAGTCCGCGCTTCGGATCTCGATCGAGGTCGCGAGAGTCTCCTCTGCGATTGTCGCGGCGAAAGCCGACACCATGTCCGCCTCGCTCTGCTGCGCAAAGTACACGCGAAGGGCTATGCGGTCGCTGATGTCGAGTCCCGCAGATCGTCTCGAGTCCTGGACGGCCCGGATGATGTCGCGGGCGAGTCCTTCGGCTTCCAGCTCGGGCGTCGTCACGGTGTCGAGCAGGACGAAACCTTCCGACGGCAGGAACGCGACCGCATTCGAGGGATCCGCGGACTCGAGGACGAGTTCGAATTCGCCGTCGAGAAGTTTCGTGCCGCCGGCCATCACCTCACCTCCATCCGCACTCCAGTCTCCGGCTTTTGCCGCACGGATGATGCGCTGCACGTCTCCGCCGACACGCGGTCCGAGAGCTCTCGCATTGACGGCGAGACGACGCGTGATGCCGAAGTCGCCGAGACTGTCTTCGGCGAGCGGAGCGAACTCGACCGACTTGACATTGAGTTCGTCTTGAAGGATTTCGCTGAATTGGGAGAGACCCGAAGTGTCCCCCACGACCGTCAGGCGGGCGAGCGGCAACCGCACGCGTCGTCCCGTCGATTTTCGGAGCGCGAGACCCGCAGACGCGATCTCCCGCACCCTGTCCATGGTGCGAACGAGTTTGTCGTCTTCAGGGAACTCGAGCGCTTCCGGCCAGTCCTCGAGGTGGACGCTCCTGCCGCCAGTGAGCCCCTTCCAGACCGTCTCAGCGACGAGCGGGACCAAGGGCGCGGCGACTCTCGCCACGGTCTCGAGCACGGTGTAGAGCGTGTCGAACGCTTCCGCGTCCTCGCCTGCCCAGAACCGGTCGCGGCTGCGCCGAACGTACCAATTCGTGAGGACATCCGCGAAATCGCGAAGCTTGGCCGCGGCGAGCGGAGAATCGAGCGCTTCAAGG
>JAHBST010000098.1 GCA_019638975.1 Cryobacterium sp. | reverse complement strand
TCGGGAACGTTGCGACTTTCTTCATCTACGGCGCCCTTGGGATGTCGGGGGTCATCATCGTCGTGTTCCTGCAGCAAGTGGGCGGCTGGCCGGCCACTCTCGCGGGAGTCGCCGCGCTGCCGGTCACCGTCATCCTCATGCTCTTGTCCTCGTATTTCGGCGGGCTGTCGGGAAAGTATGGGCCGCGCTTGTTCATGGCGATCGGTCCGATTCTGGCCGGGCTCGGGCACCTTCTCATGCTCACGGTGACGGCAGAGATCGACTATTGGTGGCAATTGCTGCCGGGAATCGTGCTGTTCGGCGTGGGGCTGTCGATCACGGTCGCGCCGCTGACCGCCGCGATTCTGGGCGCGATCAGCGAAAAGCAATCCGGAATCGGTTCCGCGATCAATAACGCCATTGCGAGAGTCGCGGGTCTCGTCGTGGTCGCGATGCTGGGGATCATCGTCGTCGAGAAGCTCGACGTCGATGGCATGCATCGGGCGCTCATCGTGTGCGCGGCCATGCTCATTCTCGGTGGATTGATTTCGGCGATCGGCATCCAGAATCCTCGCACTCAGGCGCCGACCGTGGTTTCCGGGGTCGTCGTCGAAAGCTGAGCGCGGCGCCACGGGAGTCAGCGCGCGATGAGGTGGCTTCCCGTACTCGCGATCGCGGCGAGCGCGACGAGGGCGCCAAGAATGATGAGGCGGAACACGGTGCGACTGGGCGGCCGCGTCGCGAGAAGTATGATTCCCGCGGCGACGATGACGCCCTCCGCGGCGAGCGCAAGCCAGCCCGCGACGCCCGTGGATGATCGCGCCGACCCGTTATCGGGACCAAGCACGACGACGAGGGCGGCTGCTGCGAGAGACGAGAACGTCAGCACTCCGGACACGGTAGCGCCCAAACGGTGCGGCAACCCGCTGACTCCCGTCGCACGGTCGGCTTCAAGGTCGGGAAGTGCGTTCGCGAAATGCGCCGAAATACCCAGGAGGGCTCCAGCCGCCAGGATCCGCCATTCCGGCCAGGCCGGACTCGAACCGGCGAGCGTCACGACGGCCGGAAGCGCGCCGAACCCGATCGCGTAGGGCAATACCGAGAGCACGGTGTGTTTGAACCAGAGGTTATAGGTCCATCCGGCGGCGATGAACTGCGCGTGGGCCGCCGTCGCGGGCCATCCGACGAGGGGAGTGAGAGCGAGCCCCGCCGCCCCCGCCGCGATCGCCCAATTGCGGGCGGCCGGTTCGCCGATCGAACCGCGAGCGACGGGTTTGTCGGCGCGCCCGGATCGACGGTCCCGCTCGGCATCCAGCCAGTCGTTGGAGAGTCCGACCGAAAACTGCCCGAGAAGGACGGCGACCCCGAGAACCGCGATGCGCCAGGGGGCAAGGCCACTGGTCGCTCCGAGAAGGATGCAAACCAGGGTAACCGCGAAGCTGGGACCCGGGTGCGCAGAAAGCAGCAACAGGACGAGCGGATGTCGTGGCGCGCCGCTTCGCATCCTGACATCGTAGTCGGCGCTCACGGCACGAGCAGGAGCTTGCCGATACGGTCGCCCGCCTCCATCGCTTCGTGAGCCAGGCGCGCATTCTCGAAGGAGAAGCGCCGGTCGACAATCGGCTTCACTTGCCGGGAGGCGACGAGGGGCCACGCATTCGACAGGACACTTGCGACAATCTGCGCCTTTTCCGCGAGCGCCCGGGCCCGGAGGGTACTCGCGTGGATGGAACCCCACTTCGCCATGAGGCGACCGACGCTGAGTTCACCTGGTTTGCCGCTCTGATTGCCGATCAGTTCGATCCGCCCATGCGGTGCGAGCACACGGATGTTGCGATCCAGATAGCCGCCGCCGATCGCGTCGAGAACGACATCCGCACCTCGTCCGTCCGTCGCGTCGAGTACCTCCTGTACGAAATCCTGATCGCGATAGTTGACGAGGATGTCTGCCCCGAGTGCGCGGCAAGCGTCCAGTTTTTCATCGCTGCCGGCCGTGACGGCGACGCGGCAGCCGATCGCTCTCGCCAGCTGGATCGCCATGGTGCCAATTCCTCCCGACCCGCCGTGCACAAGAAGCGTCTCGCCCGACCGGAGGTCCGCATTCATGAAGATCGTCGACCACACCGTGCAGATCGCCTCGGGGAGAGCGGCAGCCTCGATCAGGCCGACACCGACCGGGAGCGGCAAGAGAAGAGCCTCGGGCGCGACCGCGAGGTCGGCGTATCCGCCCCCGGAGAGGAGCGCGCAAACCTGATCCCCGATTTGGGCGCCGACCACTCCTGTGCCGAGAGCGACCACGGTCCCCGAGATCTCCAGTCCGGGCCAATCCGGCGACCCCTCGGGCGCCGGATAATTGCCTTCCCTCTGGTGGAGATCGGCCCGGTTGACGCCGGCGGCTGCAACCGAAATGAGCACTTCTGCGCGACCGGGTACCGGATCCGCCGACTCGGCGGCTCGAAGAACC
Source organism: Cryobacterium sp. (assembly GCA_019638975.1). Lineage (GTDB taxonomy): Bacteria > Actinomycetota > Actinomycetes > Actinomycetales > Microbacteriaceae > Terrimesophilobacter. The sequence goes on along the minus strand of JAHBST010000098.1, from coordinate 3,189 downwards.
TCCGGACCCCCTGGGGCGGAAATCGTTATCGCACGCATGCGATCACGTTACGCCCAGCTATCGGAAGTGTCCGCCGATTCACTTCGTGGGAAGTTGATATCCCTCGAGGTCCTGAATGACGATCGGCTGGAATCCATCGTCATTGGACACCGTTACCGCGTGGACCGGCACGTTGGCGGCGACGGCGGGCGAAACCGTGCCCGTCGACACGACCGCGAGAAGTGCCGCGGCGATGACGAATGCCGCTGCCGCCGCACTCGTCGACGCGTTCGCGAGAGTGAGAGTTCCGTTCGCGCGAAGGCGGCGCACGGCGACTCCGATACCGACGAGCACGGAAATCGCGAGAGCGAGAGTGACGATGAACGGCACGGTAACGATAGCGCCGGGGGCGGGCGAGGTGCTCAACGCAGCAAACATTGCCGGTTGTTCCTTCCGGGGGGAGTAAGGAACGCTTCCGCTCGGGTAACGGAAACCGTGCGCGACGACGAGCCCAGTTCGGGGGACACGGCATCGCGCACTTGAAAGATACCGCACGCGTCCGATCCGATCAAGGCACGGAGTTGCGCGTGCGGTCGAAAAATGATGCGTATCGTGCCGTTTCGCGCGCGATTCCGTCGCGCAACCGCGAGGATGGTGCCGAAAATGTCCGACTTTCGACAACTGCGCTCCCGCGCGACGCGGCGCGTTTCCAGGTACCGACGACGATTCCGTCCTCGACGATCGTGCCGCGGAATACGCCGTTCCCGCCGGGCACAATCTCCCCGGCGTCGCTCGTCGAAAGCTGCGGTGTTCTGGATTGGTAGCCGAGGATGTATTCGTCGAAACCGGGCAGCAATCGAATGCCGTCGCGCGGGCCGTCGCCAACCTGCCCGTGAGCGAAATAAAGGAGTTCGCCGTCACGATCACGCGAATCGAGCTCGTCTCGCGCGCGAGCGAGCCCCCGGCGCGCGTCGGTAAGCGTCAGGGACGACCACCAGGCGAAATCCCGGATGCTGGCCGGCCCGTGTCCGCGAAAATAGCGCACGGCGAGTTCTCCGAGCGCCTCGTCGCCTTCGAGATCGCGGTTGGAGGTGACCCATTCGTCGAGAAGCGCGAACGTCTGCTCCCTTCCGGACGGCGGACCGATGCACAACGTCCCGGTCTGGGCGAGGTACCACAGGGTGTGGTAGCCGCGCTGGCCCTCGGTACTCACTCCCGCCGCGTCGAAGCAGCGGTAGATGTCCTTCCGGGAGAGTGCCGTTCCGCCCGTGAGCGCGTCCCTCGCCGCGCCGCGAGCAGTTTCCAGATCGGCTTCGCGAAGGCCGAGTGCCGCGCGGCGCGCGAGAGAACCGCGAACGAGTCGATCTCTCGTGAGTCCCAGCATCCAGCGCAAGTCTTCGGGCGCAACAACGTGGAGCGTTCCCCTCATCGGCCAGGAGCGCACGATGCTTCCTTCGAGGAAGGCGTGTTCGACGTCGCGAACGGACAGAGCGGGATTACGCAGACCGATCGACCATGTGACGCTCGCGAGGTCCTGACCTTGCATCGCCATGGCGCGACGAACGATGTCCGCGGGAGTCGCGGACGACGGGACTGAGATGCCCTGCGCCGCGAGTCTCGCGCGGACGATCGACCGGTCGGATCGAGAGGTCATTCCGCGGCCGCCGCGAGGGCGCCCGCCGCTCGCACGAGGCCGAGGTGGGAGAGCGCTTGCGGAACGTTCCCCACGTGGCGGCCCGTCGACACGTCGATCTCCTCCGAGAGGAGTCCGACGTCGTTGCAGTACCCCACGAGTCGATTCATGAGCGTCACGGCATCCTGTCGGCGCCCGGAGTGGGCGTATTGCTCGACGAGCCAGAATGAACACGCGAGAAAAGGATGCTCACCGGGCGGAAGCCCGTCGTCGGAGTCCTCGGCCCGGTAGCGCAAGAGCAGTCCGTCCCGCAGGAGATCCTCCTCTATTGCCGCGACCGTTCCCAGCATCCGCGGATCGTCGTAGTCGAGGTATCCGATTTGCGCGAGCTGAAGAAGGGTTGCGTCGACTCCCGTGCTCCCGAAGTACTGGGTGTAGGTGTTGCGCTTCGCGTCGAAGCCGTGCTTTTCGATGTCGTCCCGGATCTCGTCCCGCAGAGACTCCCACTCTTCGGCGGGGCCGTCGAGGTCGTGGTCCCGAACGCCGCGAACGCCGCAATCCAGAGCCGCCCACAACATCGCGCGAGAGTGGGTGAACGCGCGCAACGGGCCGCGCATCTCCCACATCCCGTGATCGAGCTTCTGCCAGTTTTTCTCCACGAAGGTCAGCATCGCGCGTTGGAGCGGCCAGGAGAATTCGTCTTCCTCCACCCCGACGTCGCGCGCCTTGGCGAGCGCGAGCATGGTTTCGCCGAAAACGTCTCCCTGGTATTGCGTGAATGCGCCGTTTCCCTTGCGCACCGGAGCGGCGCCGCGATACCCGGGAAGGCTGTCGATCGTCATTTCGGTGAGCTCCCGTTCACCGCTCAACCCGTACATGATCTGAATGTCGCCGGGATCACCTGCGATCGCGCGCAATAGCCAGCGCCGCCAGGTCGCCGCCTCCGTGTGGAAGCCTCGCCCGAGCAGCGCGTCCAATGTGGATGACGCGTCGCGAAGCCAGACGAAGCGATAGTCCCAGTTTCGAACCCCGCCCCATTGCTCGGGAAGGCTCGTCGTCGCAGCCGCGACGATTCCGCCGGTGTCTTCGTGCGTCAACGCTCGCAACACGAGGAGCGAACGCAACGCGGCGTCTTCGTACGGGTCGCCGCGGCGCTCGCACGATGCTGCCCAATCGGTCCACCATGCCGTGGTTCTCTCGATTCCGATGTCGATATCAGGTCGAGGCGGTGCCACGCGGTGCGAGGGGTACCACGTCATCGAAATGTCCACGGTGTCGCCCTCCGCGACCTCGAATTCGCCGACATGGGCGTGGTCGGATGCCGTGAGCTTGGGCCCGCGGACGACGACGGCGTCGGGGCCGGCGACCGCAATGAGACCGGGGCCGGCTTTGTCTTCGATCTGGCGAACCCACGGCATGGCATCCGCGTAGCCGAAGCGGATCCGGAGTTCCTGCTTCATGGCGACGGTGCCCCGGATGCCCCGAACTCGCCGAATCAGGTCCGCGCGCCGGTCGCCGTGCGGCATCAGTTCCGTGACTTCCACTTCGCCCGTCGCGGTCACCCACCGGGTGACGAG
>JAHBST010000097.1 GCA_019638975.1 Cryobacterium sp. | reverse complement strand
GTTGAGGCCGTGACCGGTCGGAAGTCCGCGGACCTTCTCGGCGACGACTCCCGGCTCCAGTCCCGCGTTGAGCGCGATCTGCTTGAGCGGCGCGTCCACCGCGACGCGAACGATGTTCGCGCCCGTGGCCTCGTCGCCCGTAAGGCCCTTGAGCGCCTTCGTCTCGAACGCAGTCGCACCGGCCTGGATGAGGGCGACGCCGCCACCGGCGACGATGCCCTCTTCGACGGCAGCCTTCGCGTTGCGGACGGCATCCTCGATGCGGTGCTTGCGCTCCTTGAGCTCGACCTCGGTCGCGGCTCCCGCCTTGATGACTGCGACACCGCCGGCGAGCTTCGCCAGACGCTCCTGCAGCTTCTCGCGGTCGTAGTCGCTGTCCGTGTTGTCGATCTCGGCGCGGATCTGCTTGACGCGGCCGGCGATGGCATCCGCCTCGCCTGCACCCTCGACGATCGTGGTCTCGTCCTTGGTGACGATGATCTTGCGAGCCTGGCCGAGCAGGTCGAGGGTCGCGTTCTCGAGCTTGAGTCCGACCTCCTCGCTGATGACCTGACCACCGGTGAGGATGGCGATGTCCTGCAGCTGCGCCTTGCGGCGGTCGCCGAAGCCCGGCGCCTTGACGGCCACCGACTTGAAGATGCCGCGAATCTTGTTCACGACGAGGGTCGCGAGCGCTTCGCCGTCGACGTCCTCGGCGATGATGAGCAGCTGCTTGCCGCTCTGGATCACCTTGTCGACGATGGGGAGCAGATCCTTGATGTTGGAGATCTTGGAGTTGACGATGAGGATGTAGGCGTCCTCGAACACCGTCTCCTGGCGCTCCGGGTCGGTGACGAAGTACGCCGACAGGAATCCCTTGTCGAAGCGCATACCTTCGGTGAGCTCCAGCTCGGTGCCGAACGTGTTCGACTCCTCGACCGTGACGACGCCTTCCTTGCCCACCTTGTCGATGGCTTCAGCGATGAGCGCGCCGATTTCGGTGTCGCCTGCGGAGATGGACGCGGTCGCGGCGATCTCTTCCTTGGTCTCAATCTCCTTGGCGCCGGCTACGAGCGCCGCGATGACCTCGGCGACAGCCTTCTCGATTCCGCGCTTGAGGCTGATCGGGTCAGCGCCCGCGGCGACGTTGCGAAGTCCTTCGCGGACGAGCGCCTGCGCGAGGACGACCGAGGTGGTCGTTCCATCGCCGGCGACGTCATCCGTCTTCTTGGCGACCTCTTTGACGAGTTCCGCGCCGATCTTCTCGAAGGCGTCTTCGAGTTCGATCTCCTTGGCGATGGAAACACCGTCGTTCGTGATGGTGGGTGCGCCCCACTTCTTCTCCAGAACGACGTTGCGGCCACGCGGGCCCAGCGTCACCTTGACGGCATCGGCCAGGATGTTGAGGCCGCGCTCGAGGCCGCGACGGGCCTCCTCGTTGAAAGCAATGATCTTTGCCATGTGTGTTTCTCGTCCCTCCCGGACGTCGTGAAAAGTGCAACACCTTTGGCACTCGTACTAAGAGAGTGCTAATAGATTCTGGCACTCCATGGCAGAGAGTGCAAGCGGGCTCAGGGCGCCGCGGGCGCCGAGAACGACACGGACCCCGTCTGCGGGACGAGCTCAATCCAGGTGTTTCCTGCCGCGAGTCGAATTGTCACACCGTTCTCGTCCACGAGCCGGATGCTGTCGGTGGCCGATCCCTTCGACCAGGTCCCGCGAATGGTCGCGCCGCCACTGGAGATCCACGCTTGCCCCTTGCCGCTCAAGAGCGTCTTCGGCACGCCCTTGTACATGATGACGTTCACCCTGAGAACGACGACGTTCGTCGCGCTGAGCTGCTTTCCGTTGCTGTCCTTGTCGGCCTTGCCTTGCTGCACTCGGAGCCACTGCTCGCTGTCGGCATTCCATTTCCATGTGCCGTAAAACAGGGAAGAAAAGCGATAGTTGACCGCGACCGTCGGTTTTCCGTCTTTCGCCGCCGAAGACGAAGCAGAATCGAGCGAATAGGCGAATTGTTGCTTCGGCGCCGCGATCTTCGAGTGCTGGGCGAGAAGTTTCTGAGCGCGGACCAGAACATTGTGCGGCGCGGACTTCGTGTCGGTTCGGTAGAACGTCGACGCGGTGTCGGCTTGACCGTGAATCGCGTTGTAGACCGGAGTCTGCCTCATGAGGTTGACGAATCGCTGCTGACCACCCGAATAGCAGATGATCCCGCCGAACGGCGAGGCGATATCCGGATCCATGGGACGAATGGAGCGAACGGGGCCGAGAAGCTTCGGGATCGTGGACTGCCACACGGCGAGGTAGCGAGTGATTCCTCCCTCCACGAGTTCCTCGAAGACCATGTCGGTCGATTCGAGCCCCACTTGCGGTCGGGCATCCCAGTGATTGTCGATTTTCGCGGCGATCGATGCGTGATCGAGCGACCCGGCCGGCACCGTCGTCCCCCGCAAAGGCGCAAGCTCGGTGGGCTCTGGAGTCACATACGTCGAGACCCACGGGGGCGATGGCGTGGTGGTCGGGACCGGCATCGGTTCGGGAGCGCACCCCGCGATGGTCAGAAGAGTGAGCACAGTACCCAGGGCGATGGCCGGGCCGCGCGACATCGGGCCACGTGACATCGGGCTGCGCGACGTCGGGCGGCGCGGTACGGTCGTGCGTTGCGCCAACGCGCGTTGCGCGGACATCCGGCGTCCGGACATCCGTCGTGCTGCCCCCCGAATCATCGTCACGGACACAGGCTAACAACGCTCGAGCGATCGGTCTCTGTCCGCCCGGGCGAGCCCGCCAACCGGGTCAGTTCACGATGACGCGAGACGAACGGATTCGGCTTGCGGCCCTTTCGTTCCGGTTCCCACATCGAAGGTCACTTTCTGGCCTTCTTCGAGAATCTTGTAGCCCCCCATATCGATGGCCGAGTAGTGGACGAAGACGTCCTGACCACCGTCATCCATGGTGATGAAGCCGTAACCTTTTTCACCGTTGAACCATTTCACGGTTCCGTTCGGCATGCGGTACTCCCTGGTGTGTTCCTTGCGGCGCGTGCGAGGTGCCTGAGCCGGATCAAGACCAGATAATAACGACCGATCGCGCGGTTCGGGAGAGCGCCCGCGCGATTCGTCGCCGTCGGATGCCGCGAACCGGCAGAAATATCGCGGTGCGTTATGAAAATGAAACAGTTGCGGGTCGCGACTATCCGGCGGGCGGCACGTAATCGGCGCCGATCACGATGGTGACCTTGGATCCCGTGAAATCTGTGGACAGGCGCACCTGGCCCACTCCGAGCGAGAGGACGAGCCCCCGCGCGACACCCTCGAGCGATGGATCGGAGTAGTACACGACGGTCTCGTCGATGTCCCTCGTCGAGGCGTTCGCGCGACTGCCGACTCCCTGTTTGGCGCCCTTCCAGCCGTCGGCGACGAGTGCATCGCCGACCACGTTGGCGAGCCCGACGGTCGGTGTGCCGTTCAAGACCGTGAGGGGGATGGACGGGTCGAGCGTGGGCTCGGCGACAGGCGTCTCCGACGGCGAGGGGACATCCGTTTCGTCGCTCCCGAGGAACGGAAGAGTGAAGCTGATGTTGTTGTTGATCGCGGCGAGCCCGAACAGCCCGGCCGTCGTCAGCAGGACGGTTGCGACAACGGCCCAGGCGAATCCGATCCAGCCGCGTCCCTTCTTTCGCGGAGCACGGTGAGCGCCAACTCGCGACATGTCGGCGGGCACGTCGTCAAAACGGTCCTGAGGAAAGTTGGCCATCGTTCTCTCGGTCTGTGATCAGCTGGGGGTGTCGTCGCTGCGGTGCGCCCGCAGGGTTCGTGCGCTCGTGTTGGCTTCCCGCATCCGCTGCAATCGCTTCACGAGCATGGGATCGTAAGCGAGCGCGACGGGCGAATCGAGAAGCGCGTTCAGAACTTGATAATACCGGGCGGGGGTGAGCCCGAACTCCGCGTGAACCGCGTCTTCCTTCGCGCCGGCGTGACGCGTCCAGTCGCGTTCGAAGTCGAGGATGCCGCGATCTCGAGCGGTCAGCGAACCGTCGGTGGTGTTTTCGGCGCCGTCAAACGCCAACCCCTCCGTCGATGCCACTCGGTTCTCGCTCTCGGTCGTGTGTGCACATCATAAAGCGGCGTTGCCGTGAGATTACTGAGGCGTACCGGCGGGGTGGACAAACCAGTTCACGAACTGGCCGTGGGGGCCGACTTCGGCGAGCGGCTCGCCGTCAAGGGAAAGCGTGAATTGTCCGGGTTGCGGATGCGGATGCCGAGCATCCACGTCCGGCAGCACTCCGATGCCGTCGAGCGAAATCCAGCTGGCGTTGAGCGCGCGGATGTCATCGACGAGCCGCATCCGCTCGAGGTAGGGCACGTACACGAGCATCGCGCTCGTGACGATCACGAGTGTCGCGTCGGATTGTGCGGCGCGGGCGGCGGGACCGAGCTCGTCGATGGCGCTTCCGCGAATGAGTGTCGGCGGGTCCGCCCGAACGATCTCGATGGCCTCCCGGATGCGCTCGAGCCGCTCATTTTGCTCGGGCCAGACGAGCGTCTCGAGCCATTCGACGTCGGCGGGGTCGCGCACATCGAGCGGATGCACGTCGACGCCTGCGCGCCAGGCGATGCGCGGCATCGCGCCGGGAACGGGAATCGGGCCCGCCGCTTCGGTCTCGATGCGCACGGTGGACGCGCCAGCATCCGGATGCAGCCACGCTGCGTTCCCGAAGCGGTAACTGTAGTGGTCGGGGTAGAGGCACAATCCGGCGCTCGCGCCGAGCTCGAGGAGAGCGATCGGCCGATCGCTTGCCTCGGCGATGAGCCCGAGCGCGGGCAGGAGTGCCGCGCATCGCCGGGGTTCGTTGGTTTGCGTCATCCGTTCTGCCGCCTCGCGTGCGACGGCCGGCCAGTTTTCGAGGAGCCAGCCGCGGAATTCCGGGTATCCGGCGAGGGGCGCTCCCGCGAGCCGGGCGCTTGCGAACACCAGGTTGGGCTGGCGCTTTTGAAGCGGAAGCTCGTCGATGAGCGCGATCACGTCGGCATCGTCGGAGATTCCCAGCGCCCATGCTTCGAAGATCGGGGACTGCCCCCGTGCTTCGAGCTCGCCGAAGTTGCGGTACCAGTCGGTCGTGTTGCGCTCGGCCATGGCAGCATCTTCGCACGACAACATGGAACAAGTCGCGGCGGGCCGCGGTTGAATAGTTGTGGAGGGAGCCGACAGGTTCCCGGAGAGATACCGCGATGAACTACAAGGTCACGAAAAGCGACGAAGAGTGGCGCCAGCAATTGAACCCGGAGGAGTTCGCTGTTTTGCGTCAGGCCGCGACGGAGCGACCCTGGACGGGCGAGCTGCTCGACGAAAAGCGCGAGGGCGTGTACCGCTGCAAGGCGTGCGGTGCTGAGCTGTTCCGAAGCGATGCGAAGTTCGATTCGCACTGCGGATGGCCGAGCTTTTACATCCCCACGGAGAAGGATGCCGTCGTGCTTTTGAAGGACACGAGCCTCGGCATGACCCGAGTGGAGGTGCAATGCGCGAACTGCGGATCCCACCTCGGGCACGTATTCGACGATGCGCCGCAGACTCCGACCGGCGACCGATTCTGCATGAACTCGGTGTCGCTGAGCTTCGAGCCGAAGGACAACTGACGAGTGGCCTCCCCAGTACTATTGGGGAGG
>JAHBST010000096.1 GCA_019638975.1 Cryobacterium sp. | reverse complement strand
CTCGCACGTTCTGCCGTCGCTGCCCGGTCTTCAGGAATTGATTGTGGGAACGGCGACGAGTTGGAAGCAGCTCCTGACCATCAGCCTTCCCGTCGGCAGCTATCAATCGCTCCTGATTCCCGCGTTCATTCTGATTCTCGTGACGGTCGTCGTCTCCCTCACGGTCGCGCTTCGGTCGACGTGGGGGGATCTCGCCGTCGGCGGACCGATAGTCGTCTTCATCGTCGGAATCCTGTTCGGGCCGGACTCGGCCCAGTGGCCGTTCGCGGTGTCGTTCGGGTTGACGGCAGCGATTCTGTTGTGGCTCATCTGGAATCGCTGGTATCGCCGGAGGGAATCCTTGCGGCTCCTGTCGTCGCGCGATGTCAGTGCCGACGGGCAACCGGTCGAGCGGATCGCGGACGGCGGATTCGTCGGGGCGAGAACGCTTCTGAGCGCCGGCGTGATCCTCGCGATCGCGGCCGCAGCATCCTTCGGCGCTTCGCAATTTCTGCCTCCGACCAACGACCGCGTCGTTTTGCGCACGACCATCGCGCATCCGTTCGACACGAGGAATTATTCGAGCCCGTTGAGCGGATTCCGCAAATACGAACAACCGTCATTGAACGGACGCACGATTCTCACCGTCACCGATTTGCCCGCGGGGTCGAGGATTCGGATCGCCACGCTCGACACGTACGACGGAGTCGTCTATTCGGTGGGCGAAGGCAGCGTCAACAGCGCATCGGGCTCCTTTACGAGGGTGCCCCTCTCGGTCGATCAATCCGGAGTGTCAGGAGTGACCCGCACGATCGGCGTCACGGTCGGAAACTATTCCGGCGTCTGGCTTCCCACCGTCGGAAAACTCGAGCGCGTCCAGTTCACCGGAAACGACGCATCCCAGCTCCTCGGAAATTTCTATTACAACGATGGGAGCGACACCGCCGCAGTCGTGGGCGGGCTCGCGTCCGGCGACTCGTACACATTGACGGCCGTGCTCCCGACCCAACCGACGGAGAGCCAGATTTCGACGCTGGAACCCGGAACCGTCGAGTTGCCTCCCGTCGCGGTCGTCCCGGACGGCCTTGCGGCGACTCTCGACGGTTACGTCTCAGGCATCTCGGGCGCGGGGCACCGGCTCACCGCGATGATCGATGGCTTGCGGCGGGATGGATACGTCAGCCACGGGGTCTCGTCCGCGGAACCGCCGAGTCGCAGCGGTCACGCCGCCGATCGCATCACCGAACTGCTGACCGCGCAGCAAATGATTGGCGATCAGGAGCAATACGCGGTAACCGCTGCTCTCATGGCCCGCCAGCTCGGGTTTCCCGCACGCGTCGTATTCGGTTTCGCGCCGCAGGACATCAATCCGAGCGGACCGACCGTGATCTCGGGGAGCGACGTGTCGGCGTGGATCGAAGTGAATACGACCCAGTACGGGTGGGTGTCGATCGACCCCACACCTCCGATCCGACCGATTCCCGATGCCGAGCCCCAGGATCCGACGAAGGTTGCGCGCCCCCAATCGCCCGTGCAACCCCCCGCGCCCGAAACGGATACGCGGGACACCCAACTTCCGCCCAATGCGAGCCAGGATCAGGAACCGCTCGAGAACCCAGTGCTCGCCGCCATCATTCGCGTTGCGATCGGTCTCGGTTGGGCGAGCCTCATCATGCTCATTCTGTTGTCGCCGTTCCTCACGATCGCTCTCGCGAAATGGCGGCGCCGGCGCCTTCGACGACTCGCTCCGACCCCGATCCAGCGAATCGTCGGTGGGTGGGACGAATTCGAGGATGCGGTTCTCGATCACGGATTCGCTCCCGAACCATCTCCGACGAGGCTCGAAATCGCTCAGGTCGTCGGCGGAACCCAGCCCTTCGTGCTCGCGGCCGTGACCGATCGCGCGATTTTCGCTCCCGGTGAGCCCGACCTGGAGCAAGCCGAGCAATTGTGGAAGTCCGTGGACGATTTGCGCTACTCGCTCGACTACAACCTGTCCCGATGGGAGCGGATCAAAGTGCTCATTTCGCTCCGCAGCCTCGGTGGCTATAGTGTCTCAAGCCTGTTCAGGCGAGAGAGGAGCAAGCGGTGACCTGCAACTACTGCGGAACCGAGTTACCTCCCGATGCCATGTTCTGCGGCGAGTGCGGCCGCGCGGTGACGATGGGGACGGTCCAGTCGCATCGCTCCATGATCCCCTCACCGCTCACGCGGCCGGTGGCAGATCCGGAACCCTGGCTCAACGCGTCGACGGACAGCAGGTCTGCCGGAGTGACATGCCAGCAGTGCGGCGCACCGGTTTCTCCCGACGACATCTTCTGCGGCGAATGCGGATTCGTGGTCGGGACGGTTGCTCAAGGCGCTCCTCGGCCGCGAGACACGAACGCGGTCGAACGACTCGAGCACGTGGAGCAGGATGCGGAGCCGGAATCCGACCATGATTCCGACTCGGCGGACGATCCCGAGGCGGCGGACGATCCTGAGGCGGTTGCGGATCCCGAGGCGGTTGCAGACCCCGATGCGGAAAGCCCCTCGGAGCATTTCGACGACGATGTCGAGCCGACGCGAATCGTGTCGAGCCATCAGGATGGCGAGCGGTTCGTGCTGCAATTCAGCACGGGCGAGTCGTTCACGGTCTACGGCACGGGCTTGATCGGAAGGAGCCCGCGCCCCGAACCAGGAGAGTATTTCGACCAGCTCGTGCGCGTGGTGGACTCGAGCCGCTCCGTCTCCAAGACCCACTTGGAATTCGGTCAGGAAGCCGGAGCGTTCTGGGTCAAGGATCGCTATTCGGGCAATGGCACGATTGTCAGAGAGCCCGAGTCGAAGCCCATCCGGTGCCATCCGGAGCGTCGTTACCGACTCGTCCGCGGTTCCCGCGTGGACCTGGGCGAACAGTTCTTCATCGTCAGTTGAGGCCGTTCCGCAAGGCGCGTCGCAACCTCTCCTGCCAACCGCCTCGCGCTCAGGCATTGTCCACGAGAAGGCTCGCGAGAATGCGGAGGCAGCGGCGGTTCTGCTGACCTAGACGCGTGACGAACCCCGACGACGCCATCATTCTGCCGAGCGTTCCCGAATCCCCGAAGCGTCACGCTTTCCCCTACCTCGCGACAATCGCACCCGTCGTGGCCTCTCTCGTGATCTGGCTGGTCACGCGCTCGCCGTTCGCTCTCGTCTTCGCTCTCATCGGACCGGTTGTCGCCCTCGCGAGCGTGGGCGACTCCGTGCGACGGACACGCGGCGAACGGCGACGCGCGTCAGTGCGATTCGAATCGGAGCTCGTCGCGGCGATCCATGCGGTCGGCGAGGCCCACTCTCGCGAACGCGAAGCGCTTGAGCGCGAGGCGCCGCGCGCGGCGGCGATCGTGGCGGATCCGGTGAGAAACCCTGAACGATGGCGCGCGACACTGTCCGCGCCCCTTCCCGTGCGAGTCGGAACAGGCAACCTGCCCAGTGGCATCCGCGTGGAACGACGGGACAGCGCGATTGCTTCACCGCGAGAATGCTCCGAACTCGATCGCCTGATGGAGTCGGCGAGCGAAATCGATCGGGCGCCCATCACCGTCGATTCCCGATTCGGAGTCGGAGTGGTCGGCCCCATGCCTCACGTGCACGCGCTCGCCAATTCGCTCGTGATTCAACTCGCGAACGCGCTGTCCCCGGCGGAGTTCGATCTCGTCCATGCTGCGCATCCCGCGAGTGGCGAGGGGTGGCATGAGCTCCTTCCCCACTGGAGTGCTCCCGTCGAGCGCGCGGTCCCAACGCACGCGGACGTCGATTCCTCGGCGAAAGTTGGCCGCTCGAGAACGGAGTTCCGGCCCCGGGCCGGTGGCGAAGGAGTTGTCGTGGCGACCGGAAGCGACGAGCAGGATCTCCCGGCCGAGTGTCGGATCGTGGTTCGGCTCGGCGGTGCGCGCGCTCGCCTCGCGCGGCATCCGGATGTTGCTTCTTCCTCCTCGGCCGAAACAGGTCGTCCGGTGCCCCGCGCGACGCAACGTGACCGCGAAGGGCCGCGTGGCCGCGAATTCGCCCCCGACTTCCTGAGCGACCGCCAAGCTCGTGCCTTTGCGGAGCGTTTGTCCGACGCCGCGAGAGAGCTCGTGCGATGTCGTCGACCTGAGCTGCCGCACAGCGTGGCGTTGTCCGATTTGGTTCAACCGGCGGGGGAGGGCCGAACGACGCTGTCGGCGTGCATCGGAATCGGTTCGCGAGGGGACGTCGTGGTCGATCTCGCAAGTGACGGACCGCACGCGATCGTGGGAGGAACGACCGGGAGCGGAAAGAGCGAATTGCTTCTCACGTGGATCCTCGCCATGGCAGCGGCCCACGGCCCCAACGACGTCAACTTCCTTCTCGTGGATTTCAAAGGGGGCGCGGCCTTCGACGCTGTGAGCACCCTGCCGCACACGGTCGGAGTCGTGACGGATCTCGACGGCCCCCTCGCGAATCGGGCCATCCTGAGCCTGAAAGCCGAATTGCGGCGACGCGAACGGCTCCTTGCATCCGTCCCGGCGAGGTCCATCGAAGAGCTCGATGGAAGCGTGATGCTTGCGCGGCTCGTCATCGTTGTGGACGAATTCGCGACGCTCGCCGGAGCGCTTCCCGAACTTCACGATGTTTTCGTCGATCTCGCGGCGCGCGGCCGGTCACTCGGGATTCACCTCATTTTGTGCACTCAGCGGCCTGCCGCGAGCATTCGCGAGACGGTGATGGCGAATTGCTCCCTTCGCATGTCGCTTCGAGTCACCAATCAGGCTGACAGCATCGCCGTCGTCGGCGTTTCGGATGCCGCGAAACTGCCGCGGCATCCGATCGGTCGTGCAATTCTCGCGAGTGGCGACGACGAACCTGACGTCGTCCAGCTCGCCAGATCGGTCGCCGGCGACGCAGCCGCGATCGCGCGATCGCCCGCTTCGTCAGTGACCTCCGTGCACCGACCGTGGCTGGACCCGCTGCCCGGGCTCGTCCTGCCGCGCGAAGTGCCCGACGCGGCGGCGCCCGCGATTTCCTTCGGGATCACGGACATTCCCGACGAACAGCGCCGGGGAATCGCGGTGTACGATCCCCGCGCCCATGGCAACGTTCTAGTTCTCGGGGGCTCGGGACCGGCAAGTCGACGGCACTCGCGACTCTCGCTCGACGCGCGGGAGACGCTCTCGCCGTTCCCTCCGACGTCGAAGGCGCCTGGGACGCGGTGGAACAATGCCTTGACCGTGCGAGGAAAGAGCACTCGCGCGCGCTCGTCGTGATCGACGATATCGATCACCTCGTGGCCCGAATGCCCGCCGACCACGAATCGGCATTCATCGAGCGACTCACTCGACTCGCGAGAGAAGGGCCAAGGGCGGGAATGACTCTCGCCCTCTCGGCGGGATCAGCACGCGGCCGCGTGCAGTCGATTGCCGCTTTGTGTGACTCGACGCTCCTGTTGAGGCTTCCGTCACGCGAGGATCATGTTCTCGCCGGCGGCAAACCGAACGAATTCTTCGCGAACATGCCTCCGGGGGGTGGTTATTGGCAGGGCCATCGAGTGCACGTCGCTTTCGCAGAAGCCGTGGTTCCACGCACGGCCGATCCCGTTCCCGAACTCGTGCAGAATTCGGAGACGCCGCTGATCATCGTCTCGACAGCTCCTTCAGCCATCCGTCGAGCACTCGGCGAACTGGGTGCAGTGACCGTGCTCGGATCATCGGGTCTTGCGACGAACG
>JAHBST010000095.1 GCA_019638975.1 Cryobacterium sp. | reverse complement strand
TCTTTGCGCGATGGACGGGAGTCCGGCAAGTGGCGCCAGAACTGGCCGCCGAGCGCATCCGATGCATCGAGAATGACGACGTTCGCTCCGGCTTCGCGGGCCGCGCAACCCGCGGCGAGCCCCGCGGGACCGGCGCCGATAATCAACACGGTCGTCATGCCGCACCGCCTCGCGAATCCGCCGGGCCCGAAAGGGAATCCCCACCGCGTGCCTCTCGAGTCGTGACGACGTCGCCTTCCGTCGCCTTGCGCTGGCATGCGCGAACGTCGCGAAGCCCATTGACCTCGACGAGGCAATCGAAACACACGCCAATACCGCAGAAGACGCCGCGCGGATGATCGCCTCCCGCCGTGCGCCGAAGGTCGAGGCGATTGTTCGCCATGATCACTCCGGCAATGCTTTGCCCCGCTATTCCCACCATGGGCGTGCCGTCGACGCTAATCGTCACGGGGGTCACGTCGAAAGGCTGGATCGGATCGTCGCCCGCCGGCAGCAGCTTCGCGGCCACTATGCGGCCCTCACGAGACTCGATGCGAGCGAGGGGCGCGCGGGAGAAAACGGCGCCGGGTCGACGGGAGGGCGCGTGCCGGTCATGATCGCCGCGAGGAGCTCGCCCGTGACGGGGCCGAGACCGATTCCCGCGCCCTCATGGCCTGTGGCGTGCCATAAGCCCGAAAGCCGGTGGTCGGGACCGATGAGCGGCAGATGATCCGGCATGAAGGGGCGGAACCCCCCGTAGGTGCGGATGAGCGCCTGGTCGGCGAGAAACGGAAATAGTCGGATCGCTCTCGCCGCGACCTCGGAGATCGTGTCGACGCGCAATCGGTCGTCGAAGCCGAGCAATTGGCGAGACGAACCGATGATGACGTTCCCCGAAGCGGTCGATTCCACGACGCCCGACGTCTGCAGAGACGCCTCTCCCGACCCGACGGCTCCGACATAATCCGCGTCGTACACCTTATGGAAGACGCGCTGGGTCATCTTCGAGGTCACGAGGATCATGCCGTGTCGAGGAAGCACGGGCAGCGTCACGCCGAGCGTCGCCGCGACGTCGCCCGACCACGGACCCGCCGCGATGACGACGGCATCCGCTCGGAAATCGCCTCGGTCGGTCAGGATTCCCACGAGTGCGCCCTCGCGATTGAGAATCGGGCCGTGTAGTCGAATGGACTGTTCAACGGCAGCACCGTGCCGACGCGCGGAGGCGAGGAGCGCCTCGGCCGCGATGACCGGCTGCACTTGAGAGTCCTGCGGATAGTGCACGGCAGCGCTCATCGCAGGGTTGAGGTACGGCTCGAGCGACAGCGCCTCAGAGATCGTGAGCTCGTTGGCTTCGATCCCGGCCGCCCGCTGCTTTTCCGCGAAGGCAAGGAGGGGGCCCGCTCCCTCGACGGTCGTCGCCACGACGATTCCGCCCTTGGGCTCGAATTCGATGGAGGGAAAGTCATCGCCGAGTTCGTCCGACAGGTCCTTCGCGAGTCGCGGCCACGTCGACGCGGCATGCAGGGCCATCTCGAGTTCCGGTCCCGGCGATTTATCGGAGACGAGAATGTTTCCTTCGCCGTGGGCGGTGGTCCCGGATGCCGACGCGGACTTTTCAATCACGGTTGTCGCGATGCCCCTCATGGCGAGGCTGCGAGCGCAGGAAGCGCCCACGATGCCTGCCCCGATGATCACGGCGCTCCCGGTCACGGTTTCCCTCCCTTCTAGTTATAATATGTAACATACTACAGGTGCGATCGGCGTCGCCCGCTCTGATTGAGGGCGCTCCCGACGATTACGCACCGAGGTACGCATCAATGATTCGCGGATCGGCGATCATGTCGGCCGCTTTGCCCTCCAGAGTGGTCGCGCCCTCCTCGATCACGTAGGCGCGATCGGTCACCCTCAGTGCGGCGCGCGCGTTTTGCTCGACGAGCAAGACCGTCGTTCCCTGCTCCCGGATGTCGCTGATGACGCGCATGACTTGAGCGACGATGAGCGGCGCGAGCCCCATGGACGGCTCGTCGAGCATGAGCATCTTCGGGCCCGCGATGAGCGCGCGTCCGATCGCGAGCATTTGCTGCTCTCCGCCCGAAAGGGTGCCGCCCTGTTGGGCTCGACGCTCTTGCAGCAAAGGGAGCAACTCGTAGACGTGCTTCATCCGTTCGGCGATCTTTGCGCGGTCCTTCACGAGGTACCCTCCGAGCAAAAGATTTTCGTGAACTGAGAGGGTGCTGAAAATTCTGCGCCCCTCGGGAACGTGGATGAGTCCTGCGGCGACCATCTCCCAGGGCTTCGCTTTGGAAATATCGACCCCGTCGAAGGTCACCGACCCCGCGTGCGGGTTCATGAGCGCAGACGCGGTCGACAACGTCGTCGTCTTGCCTGCGCCGTTGTTCCCGAGCAAGGCGACGATCTCCCCCTCGTCCACGCGCAAACTGAGCCCGCGCAACGCCTGGACTTTCCCATAGAAGACGTCGACGTTCTCAAACTCCAGCATCGCCATTCGCCGTCACCTCCTCGTCGTCGTCTTTCCCGAGATACGCCTCGATCACGGCGGGATTCGCCTTGACTTCGGCGGGCGTGCCATCCGCAATCTCCTTGCCGAAATTCATGACCACGATTCGTTCGGAAACTTCCATCACAAGCCCCATGTCGTGCTCGATGAGGACCACCGCCGTGCCCAGGTCCCGGATGCGGCGCACGAGTTCGAGGAGCGATTGCTTCTCCGAATGGTTGAGCCCTGCCGCGGGTTCGTCGAGAAGCAGCAATTCGGACTTTCGTGCGAGCGCCCTCGAAATCTCCACTTGCTTCTGCTGCCCGTACGACAAATTCCGGATCGGCACGCCGCGCCGGCCGCGATACCCCACGAAGTCGAGCCAGTAATGCGCTTCTTCCGTATAGCGCGCTTCGCTGCGCTTGAACCGCGGCGTGTGGAAGATCGCATCGAGGAAGTTTTGACCGCCGTACAGGTGCATCCCCGCGCGCACGTTGTCGAGCACCGTCATGTCATGGAACAACCGGAGGTTCTGAAACGTGCGCGAGACGCCTTCGTGCGCGATATCCGCCGGACGCCTTCCGGTGATGTCGACGCCATTGAGGGTCACGGATCCGCCTGTCGGCTTGTAAAAGCCTGTGATGCAGTTGAAGGCGGATGTCTTTCCCGCGCCATTCGGGCCGATGACGGCGATGATTTCCTTCGCCTTCGCGCTGAACGTCAGCCCGTCCACGGCCTTGACGCCGCCGAAGGAGATTTCCAGGTCCCTGACCTCGAGGACCGCGCTCACTTCTTCAATCCGTTCGCGAATGCGGCCGCCTCGCGCTCAGCCTTCGAGCGCTCGGCCTCGGCGCCTCTCGGCGGCCAGAATCCTTGCGGTCGGAACACCATGACGACGACGAGAAGGATGCCGAACAGCAAGTAGCGATAGGCGGAGAAGTCTCGAAGGAACTCGGGCAAGAGGCTGATGGCGAGTGCGCCGAGAACGACGCCCTTCATGTTGCCCATCCCCCCGAGGACGACCGCCATGAGCACGAGCGCGGATTGGAGGAAGACGAAACTCATGGGCGAAATCGCCGTGAGGTGCGACGCGAAGAGCATCCCGCCGAATCCGCCCCACACCGCGCCGAAGATGTAGGCCATGAGCTTGACCTTGTAGGTGTGGATGCCCATTGCCTCTGCGGCGTCCTCATCTTCCTTCACGAACTTCCACGCACGCCCGAGTCGAGACTTTCCCAGGCGAGCGGCAGCGAGAACGAGCCCCGCGACGATGATGACCGTGAGGTAGTAGAAGATCACCGGGTTCTGGAAGTCGATGTCTCCGATGACGAGGAATCCGGGGATGCCGAAGATCCCGGATGGGCCGCCCGTAATGGTGAGGTTGTTGGCCGTAATGCGCGTGATCTCACCAAAGCCGAGAGTGACGATCGCCAGATAGTCGCTGCGCAACCGGAGCGTCGGTGCGCCGATGATGAGCCCCGCGAGAATGCACATGATGACGACCGCCGGCAACGTGAACAGCACCGGCAGCTCGAATGCTTTGGCGATGATGCCCGCGGTGTACGCGCCCACCGCGAGGAACGCGATGTAGCCGAGATCGAGCAACCCGCAATATCCGACCACAATGTTGAGCCCCGCCGCGAGGACGACGAAAATCGCGGCCGTCGTCATGATGTTGAGCGCGTAGGGCGTCGCAATGAGAAACGGCATGAGCAAGGCGATCACGAGAGCCACGAGCCCGATGTATTTGTTCTCGAAAATGCTGCTGAGCCAGCCTCCGAAGCCCTTCTTCTTGGCGGTGGCTTCCACCGTGTGGATGCTCTCGGTGCTGTTGTCGATAGTCATGTCACACACGCTCCGTCACGCGCTCGCCGAGGATGCCGGTCGGGCGCAGGGTAAGGAAGAGAATCAGGACGGCAAAAGCGAACGCATCCCGCCACTGTCCGCCCACGAGTTGCGAGCCCACGGACTCGACGAGGCCGAGGACGAGGCCCCCGAGCATCGCCCCCCGAATGTTGCCGATGCCGCCGATGACGGCCGCAGTGAACGCTTTGAGGCCGATGATGAATCCCATCAGGAAGTCGATTTTGCCGTAATACGCGCCCGCCATGACGCCCGCGGCACCTGCGAGGGCCGACCCGATGAAGAATGTGCGGCTGATCACGGAGTTCACGTTGACTCCCATGAGCAGGGAGCCCTTCATGTCGAGCGAGATGGCGCGCATCGCGCGACCGGTCGACGTGCGGCGGATGTACGTATCGAGCGCGAACATGAGGACGCCCGCGATGAGGATGAGAATGACTTGCGGGATGGTGACCCGTGCGCCCAGCACGAGAACGAAGTCGCCGTCGAGGCGCACCGGGAAGCCTCGCGGGTTGGGGCTCGCGATCGCCGCAACGCCGTACTCCAGTGCGAAGGATGCGCCGACCGCGGTGATCAAAACGGCCAATCGGGGCGCGCCGCGAAGCGGGCGGTAGGCGAGTTTCTCCACCACAAGGCCGACCGTTCCGGTCAGAAGCATGCTGATCATCATCACGACGATGAGCGCGAAAAGTCCCATCGTCTGGAAGTTTCCGCCGAGCGAGGTGAGAATCGTGTATCCGATGAACGCGCCGACCATATAGATGTCGCCGTGCGCGAAGTTCAAGAGCTTGATGATGCCGTAGACCATGCTGTATCCCAGCGCGATCAGGGCGTAAAAGGAACCGACGAAAATTCCGTCCCAGATGACTTGCGTAGCTTGATCCATAGCTGTCTGCTCCGTTGCAGTGGTAACCGCGGGATGCCGTGGCCGGGACTTACGCGCCGACCACGGCATCCACTTTCACTTGTTACTGAAGGTCGTCATACAGCTGGAAGTCGCCGTCCTTCATGACCAGGATGACGAATCCGCCGCTGGCCAGCGTGTGCTCCTTCGTGAAGGACAGCGGGCCCGAGAAGGCCTTGAAGTCCTTGATGCCTTCGAGAGCGGCGATGACATCGTCGGTCTTCGTGTTGCCGGCCGCCTTGATCGCCGCGGCCGCGAGACGCACCGCGTCGTAGGACTGCGTCGAGTAGGGCTTCGGGTCTTCGCCGTACGCCTTCTTGTAGTCGGCGATCCAGCTCTCGGCGCCCTTGATGGTGTTCGGCGTCGGAGTCATCGTCGCGTAGACGCCTTCCGCAGCGGCGCCAGCGATCGTCGCGAGCGTCGGGTCGGCGCTGCCATCCGCGACCATGATG
>JAHBST010000094.1 GCA_019638975.1 Cryobacterium sp. | reverse complement strand
GCGGTGATGCAACTTGTCGAAGCGGGCGCGATCGATCTGGATGCCGACCTCTCGCGCTATCTCGACACATTTGCGGGCAAACCCGCCGGCGCGATCACCATCCGGCAATTGCTCAGCCATACGAGTGGATATTCCACCGGGCAAGGAAACGCCGGGCATCCGGAAAGCACTGGAAAGGGCAATGAGCTCGCGCTCGCCGTAGACGGCATGGCGGAAGAGGCGCCAGCGTACAAACCGAACGAAAAGTGGGAGTACTCGAACGCGAACTACGAGATTCTCGGTCGCGTGATTGAAGTCGTGAGCGGTCAGGACTATCAGTCATATATTGCGAAGCACATCCTCGAGCCAGTGGGGATGGACCACAGTTTCGTCGCCGACGGCAAGATTCACAATTCCATGGCGACCGGACACGTGCCCTGGTTCGGCACGAAGCTCGCGCTGGCTGACGGCAAAACCGATTTCGTGACGGCCCCGCAGGGCGGCATCATCGCGAGCGCGAGTGATCTTGCGCGATACATGAACATGATGCTGAACGGCGAAGACGACGTCCTGAGTGCTGAAGGTAAAGCGATCATGATGAGTCCGGCAAGCGAAGTATCACCGCACTACGGGTTCGGCTGGTATGTGGAACCCGACTCCGGAGCGGTCTGGCACACGGGCATCAGTCCTGGCGTTGAGACCCTCGCAACGATGCTTCCCGCCGAAAACAAGGCGGCCGTCGTGCTCGCCAACGGCGGCAGCGGGATGGGCTTCGGTGAAACGGATGAACTCCGCATCGGCATCGTCGACAAGGCGCTCGGGATCCAGTACTACGACGCTGGGGCGACAAGGAACAGGCAAGCACTGTTCCTCGGGCTCGTGCTCTTGCCGATAATCTATCTGCTCAGCATGGTGTGGGCTGTGTTGCGCCGATCCAGGGTTCGCGCCAAGAGGTCCAGCGCTTTCGGGAAATTCAGCCTGTGGTTCCCACTGCTTCCCACACTCGCGGCCGCATGGGTGTTCCTCTTCCTGATACCAAGTCTCAACGGCACGCCGCTTCTGCACTGGGCTCGCTTTCAACCCGACCTGATGCTGCTGTTTGTCGTGTGCGGCCTGATGGGTGTTGTGTGGTCCCTGTTCAGGCTCGGAGTCGCGTATTCGGGCAAAGGTGCCCGAAGCCTCACGTAGCACGCGGCCCGTCGAACCCCGGGCTCGCTGATTCTTCGCGAGTTGCGGGGTCGACGGTCAGGCTTTGGCGCTTTCATCCAATCGCCGACGGAGCGAGTTCACGCCTGACGCGGCGGCCACTCCACGAGATCCTTCTCCCAGGTCTCCGGCTTTCCGATATTGCGGATCGGCTTGAAGAGCGTGAAGACCACGGCACCGATGATGAACAGCACGGCGAAGGATCCCATTGCGAGATTCACATTCAGCGTCGACAGCAAGGCGCCCGCAACGACCGGGCCGATCGGCGCAACCACCACACCGGAAAGCGACAGAACCGCGTTCATCCGCCCCTGCAGCTTCGACGGTGTGATCACGCTCGCGTATCCGATGAGCCCGGAATTGAGCGCGGGGATCAGGATGACGGTGATCGCGACCCACATCAGGTATTCCCAGTACTCGGTAGACAGCGCCATGGCTGTGCCACCGGCGACGGCCACAAGGATGCCGACAATGGCGAGCTTGCCTGCGGGGAAGCGTTTCACGAGGGGCCCGGCCAACACCGATCCGATGAGCATCGATGCGCCGGCGACAGCGTCGATCAGGCCGATAAGCACGGGTTCCGTGTGAATCTGAACGAGGTGCAGGTTGAGCGCAAAAATGAGGCCGAGGAAACCGAGGTTGATGAGCGCGAAGATCGCGACTCCTGTCCGCAAGAACTTCACGGACCAGACAAAGCGCATCCCCTCGACGAGGGAAGTCCATGCGCTCGTGCCCTTCGTGTGCTCGAGGTCGCCATTCAGCGGGCCTTTGACGAGAATCGTGCACACGAGAACCACTGCGTACCCGATCGCGCTCGCAAGGAACGGGAAGACTCTGCCGAGAGAGTACAGCAGTCCGCCGATCGGGCCGGAGACGAGCGACGCCGCAGCCGATCTTCCCTGCATGGCCGCCATCGCCGAGCCCATCTGGTCAGCACGGACAACCTCGCGGATGCCGCCGGACTCGGCCGGACCGAAGAATGATGCGACGACGGCAGAAGCGAAGAGGACGAGCGTGAGGTGCCAGGCGGTCAGCGCCGACATCGCGATCGCGATGACGAGCGACCCAAGGAGAACGAAATCGATCGCGGAGCACCAAATCAATAGGCGCCTTCGATCCACGCGGTCGGCGATCGCTCCGGCGGGAAGGGTCGCGACGAGGTAACCGACCGCACCGAGCGCGCTGATGAGACCCGCCAAGAACACGGATTGCGTGAGGGCGAACGCGATCAGGGGGACGGCGAAGGTGGCGAAACCCGAGCCGATCACTTGCGTTGTCTTGCCCGACATGAGCAGCAAATAGTCGCGGTTGTGCCACAGCGACGGGCCGAAGTGTTTGTCAGATCCTGGTGCGTGATCGGCGTCCACGGGAGTGGCGGTCTCGGGCGAAATTGCGGCATTCGTGACGGTGTCGTCACTGGCAGGCATGGAAGTCATGATCGAAACTATAATTACGCAACGAATATTGCGCAAGTCTTATTGCGCAATATATGTTGCGCATTGCTAGACTGGGCTCATGGTCAAGCAGTCGTATCGCGTCACCGACTCGGCGACGCTGCGCGCACTGGCGCATCCGCTGCGGCAACGCATCATCCTGGAACTGTCGGTTCGGCGTTCGGCGCGCGCCGCCGACCTTGCGGAGATCATCGGCGAACCCGCGAACGCGATCAGTTATCACTTGCGTTCGCTCGCGAAAGCGAACCTCATCGTCGAAGCTCCCGAACTCGCCCGTGACAGCCGAGACCGGGTGTGGACCGCGGCGCATCCGGAGGGCGTATACATTCCGCCCGACGCGGAGAACCCCGCAGGCGATGTGCTCGACCAGGAGTTTCTCACGTGGGTCAGCAAGCTCATCGGCGAAACACTTCCGGAGGACCCGCGCGCAACTCGAGGCCGGTACATGGGAGCGGCGCTGCTCACGAAGGATGAATCGCACACGCTCTTCATGGAAGTGGCCGAGGTGCTCGAACGCTGGCGCGCACACGGTATGGATGCTGCCGCCGAGAATCCGCACGATCCCGCTCGTGTCTTCCACCACCTCGCGGCGTTCGTGGGGAATCGCGACCTCCCTTCGGCGGGCGCCCCCGCTGACGTCACCGACGCGGAAGTGCCACCGACGTCGGCCGTGAGTTGAATCGGGAAGACTTGACTTGATGCCCCAACGCGCGAAGACCTTCCACGCTTAAAGTCGGGCCGTGCCGATCTGCTGCAGCGCCCACGAGTTGCCGTCCGGATCGCTGAAGTAGGCGTAGAGAACGCCGCCCATGTCGCTGACCTCTGAAACCTCGACACCTTTCGCGATAAGCGAATTTCGCACGGCACCCATATCATCGACCACCAGATGCAGCCCCTGCACCGGTGCGGCATCCGAGGCAGAGATCCCCACGCCGAACACGACGGAGCACGCCGACCCCGGCGGGGTCAACTGCACGACGCGCATCCCGTTGCCGGGCTCGACATCGTGATCCAGGCGGAAGCCGACCTGGTCGACGTAGAAGGCCTTGCTTCGCTCGACATCAGTGGTGAGCAGTGGAACCAACTCGAGCCGCATATCCATCGTCCGATTCTGCCACTCTCGTAACGTCGCACGGCGGCCGCAAACACTCACTACCATTGCCGAGTGGACAGTGATTGGATTGAGCACCGACGCCCCGGCGACGGCGAGATTCTTGGATGGATGCGGCCCGACGGCGACGGATTCGTCGTCATCGACCGGCTCGGTCGTGAGCGCACCGGCGTCGTGGATTGGTTCACGGCGGAACGCAACCTCGATGAACTCGGCATCGGCTACCTCGCCGACAAGTACGAGCTTCAATTGGAGAACGGAAACTGGCTTCGCGTGAGGATCGTCGAGGTAGGTTCTGATGAAATACGGGTCAAGAAGGACGACTTCGGCGACATGAGCGCACCGCAACTGTTTTATTCAGTCTCGTTCCCGATGCCGGATTTGCTGCGCGTCGCGGCGAAGTGAGAAGCGTGGGCCGGGCCGGGCCGGGTCGAGTCGAGTCGGGTCGGGTCGGGTCGAGTCGGGTCGGGCATAGAAGCCGATGTCCCAGCCCCACTAACGGATTGTCGGTGCCGGACCGTAAGGTTTGGTCATGACTGACGTAATCCTGTTCCACCACGCATTGGGTCTCACTCCGGGAATCGAGGAGTTCGCTGCGACTCTCCGCAAAGCGGGCCACACCGTCCATACGCCGGATCTTTTCGAGGGAAAGACCTTCGCCACGATTGACGACGGCGTCGGCTATGCCGGGGAAATCGGATTTGGCGAGATCATGGACCGCGCACGGCGAGCTGCCGACGGGCTTCCCGCGGGTGTCGTCTACCTCGGATTCTCACTCGGCGTCGTCGCCGCGCAAATGCTTGCGCAGACTCGCGCGGGAGCCCGCGGTGCGGTGCTCTGCTACTCGTGCGTGCCGTACACGGAGTTCGGCGAGGCGTGGCCGGATGGCGTGCCCGTTCAAATCCACGGCATGGATGCCGACCCCTACTTCGCCGACGAAGGCGACCTGGATGCGGCGCGCGAGCTCGTCGCATCCGCAGACAACGCCGAATTGTTCGTGTACTCCGGCGATCAGCACTACTTCGCCGACTCGACCCTGCCGTCGTATCGGCCGGAAGCGGCGGAGCTGCTCATGAGCCGAGTGTTGGAGTTCCTCGACGCCAACGGCTGACACTGGGGCAGGATGGGAGCGTGAAGCTCAAACTCGACCTGCACGACATCTACAACCGCGGTGTCGACATCGATCGAGCGTTGCGCGACATCATCGACGAGGCGGTCGCGAAGAAAGCGCCGCTCGTTGAGATCATTCCCGGCAAGGGTTCCGGCGCCCTGAAGAAGCGGGTCCTTCGCTTTCTGGACCAGCCCGAAATCAAGGCCCAGTACCACCGCGTCGAAAAGGACTCCAAAAACTTCGGGCGCGTCTTCGTGCACTTCCGGTGGAAGTGATGGGGATGCCAACAATCGACCTGAACAGCGACCTCGGCGAAGGGGTCGGCGACGATGCCGCCGTGTTCGGCATCGTCACGAGTGCGAACGTCGCGTGCGGATTCCACGCCGGCGACGAATCGACCATGCTGGCCAGCGCCCGCCTCGCCCACGCTCATCGGGTGAGTCTCGGGGCGCATCCGTCGTACCGCGACCGCGAAGGTTTCGGTCGCCGCGAGACGGAAATTGCCGCGGACGCGCTGATCGCCGACATCCTCGAACAAGTTTCCGCGTTGAGCGCTGCGGCCGCGACCGCGGGCACCAAAGTGCGCTACCTGAAACCCCACGGCGCGCTCTACAACCGCATCGCCGTCGACCCCGTGCAGGCGGATGCCGTCGCGCGCGCCGCACGGGAGGCGGGACTGCCGCTCCTGGGGCTAGCGGGCACCGCCATCCATACCGCCGCAGACCGTCTGGGCGTCTCCTTCTACCTCGAAGCGTTCGCCGATCGTGCCTACCTGCCGGACGGAACTCTTGCGCCGCGAACACTCGGCGGCGCCGTCATCACCGACCCCGCGGTCGCCGCCGAACGTGCCCTGAT
>JAHBST010000093.1 GCA_019638975.1 Cryobacterium sp. | reverse complement strand
GGCCGCGGGTCGCGAAACGCTCGACGACGCAACGCGACTCGCCGAGCGCGTGCTGCTGGAGACGCGCATCCGTGAGGGGCTGCCCGTGAGCGCACTTGGCCCCGCGGGCCGCACCGCTATTGCCGGGCTCATCGCCGATGAGCTCGTGAGCGGGGAAGCGGCGCTCGGGGGGCGCATCGTTCTTACTTTGCGCGGACGACTACTCGCGGATGCCGTCGTTCACAAGTTACTGGACTAGCTACTTGATGAACTTGATCGCGAGCGGGTACTCGTAGCTCTCGCCCTTGTTGGCGGCGACGGCCGCCAGGATGCTGAAGATGATGTTCAGCACGTAGGCGAGTCCCATGATCAGGAACCCGATCAGGAGGATCGAGGTGATGGCGCCGACGACATACGCGATGACGAGCGTGATCTGGAAATTGAGCGCCGTGCCCGTGTGCTGGCGGACAAATGGTCCGCGATCCTTGAGCACGAGGTAACCGATGAGCGCGGGCAGGAAGTTGAAGAAGATCCCGCCGAGATGAACGAGGAGCGACCAGAGCTTCTCGTCGGAGGGGCTCAGCGGTTGGGCGACCTGATAGGGATTGGCAGGCTGTGGCATGGGGTCTGTCATGGTCCCATTAAAGCAGGAGAGCCGGACCCGAAGGTCCGACTCTCCCGAATACTGCGAGGTTCTACTTGATGAAGCGGAAGTTGACCGGGTAGCGGTAGTTTCCGCCACCGTTCACCTTGATGCCGCCCATCACCGAGAAGGCGACGTTCACGAGGTAAAGCAGCCATCCGATCAGTGTCGGCAGCCACAGGATTCCCCATGCGCCGGAAGCGATGAACACCGAGGTCAGGATTGCCCCGATGATCGCCCAGGCGATGTAGATGATGAGGAACGTGATCTGCCAGTTGAGGGCTTCCTTGCTCTCTTGCTTCGTGAGGGCTCCACGATCCTTGAAGACCAGGAAGATGATGAGCGAGGGGAGGATCCAGAGGATGCCGCCGAAGTGCGCCCACATGGCCCACTGCTTGTCCTCGGCAGCCGTCAACGGAGCCGCCGGCTGCGGCGCTGCGGCCGGGGGTGTTTGATCAGTCATTAACTTTGCCTTTCAGGTGTTCGAGCACGATCCCGCTAGGGTTCGGACTGGGCCAGCCTTGGCATGCCCCTCATGGGAGGGTAGGGCTGAGGCTCATCCATAAGGTACTGCCCTTGGTCTCCGGGTGCAACGCCTGCGTCTCGGTATGTCGCGATACAATTGGCAGTCCCGACAATAGAGTGCCAGCGATGGAAGGGGATGGCGCATGGTTTCAGATCGCAGCCTCGACGTCCTGCGGGTCATCGTGCAGGATTACGTGGCATCCCGCGAACCGGTCGGCTCCAAGTCGATTGTCGAACGCCACGCGTTCGGTGTCTCGGCCGCGACGATCCGTCACGACATGGCACTCCTCGAAGAGGAAGAACTCATTGCCGCCCCGCATACCTCCTCGGGGCGCATCCCGACCGACAAGGGCTACCGGGTCTTCGTCAATCAACTCGCGGATCTCCGACCGCTGTCGGCGATTCAGCGCCAGGCGATCGAAACGTTCCTCGGCAACTCGACCGATCTCGACGAAGTGCTGGTTCGCACCGTCCGACTTCTCTCGCAACTCACGCACCAGGTCGCGCTCGTCCAGTATCCGACTCTTGGGCGCTCGCACATCCGGCACATCGAGTTGGTTCCGCTCAGCACGACGCGGCTGCTCGTCGTCCTGATCACCGACACCGGTCGAGTGGAGCAGCGCCACATCGATGTCGCGAACGGCATCGACACAGAATTCCTCGGCGAGGTCAGAGCGAAGGTCAATACGCGGCTCGGGGGGCTCGCGCTGAGCGAGGCCGCCGCGGCACTCGATTCCGTCGCGGATGATTTCCCGCCGAACCACGGCACCCTGATTTCCGACATTGTCGGTTGCTTGCGCGAGCAAGTGGCGGCGAACCGTGCGGAGAAGCTCATCATGGCGGGAGCGGCGAACCTCGCGATGACGGCAGAAGACTTCGGCGGAAGCATTGTCCCCGTCCTTGAGGCAATCGAAGAACAAGTCACGCTTTTGCGGCTCTTCGCCGAAATGGAGCCGGACCAGAACGGACTCGCGACGAGCATCGGCAGCGAGAACGCCGCGTTCGGGCTCGGCGAAGCGTCGATTCTCGCGAGTGGGTACTCTTCATCGGGCGGCGAATTCGCGCGCGTCGGTGTTCTCGGGCCGACCCGGATGGACTACCCGAATAACATGGCAGCGGTTCGCGCCGTTGCTCGATACCTTTCCCGCCTTCTCGGCGAGGAATGATCCAAAGGAATTTTGTGGCAGACCACTATGAAGTACTCGGCGTCGAGCGAACGGCGAGCGCGGAGGAGATCAAGAAGGCTTACCGGCGGCTTGCGCGCGAGTTGCATCCCGATGTGAATCCGGGAGCGGATGCGCAGGAAAAGTTCAAACTCGTCACGCACGCGTACGACGTGCTGTCCGACCCGCAGCAACGCGAGCAATACGATCTCGGCGGTTCGGGCAGTGCCGGTTTCGGTGGTTTCGGCGACATCTTCGAGACGTTCTTCGGCGCCGCGCAGCGATCGAGCGGCCCTCGCTCGCGTCGCGAAAGGGGCCAGGACGCGCTGCTGCGCATCGAAGTGGAGCTCGGCGATGTCGTCTTCGGGCTGAAGCGCGACCTAGAAGTCGATACGGCCGTCGTGTGCGACACGTGCGAAGGTTCCTGCTGTGCGAAGGGAACCCAGCCCGTCACGTGCGACATTTGCCAGGGGACGGGGCAGATTCAGCGTCAGGTCCGCAGTCTTCTCGGAAACGTTCTGACATCAAGCCCGTGCGGTACGTGCCGCGGATACGGCACCATCATCGCCAACCCGTGCCCGACGTGCGGGGGCCAGGGCAGAGTGCGCGCACGGCGCAAGGTCACCGTTGACATCCCGGCCGGCGTCGAAACGGGTCTGCGGCTGCAACTCACCGGCCAGGGCGAGGTCGGGCCCGCGGGTGGCGCGCACGGAGACCTGTTTCTGGAGGTCAAGGTGCGGCACCACGACATTTTCAGCCGCAACGGAGACGACTTGCTGGCGACCCTCGAGGTGCAAATGGCTGACGCCATTCTCGGAACGACGACAACGATCGAGGGTCTCGACGGCCCGGTCGCCGTGGAAGTGAAGTCGGGCACGCAAAGCGCCGACATCATCACGATCAAGGATCGCGGCATCACTCACTTGCGGGGCGCGGGTCGAGGCGACTTGAAACTGGGCGTGCAAGTCGTGACGCCGACGAAGCTCGACGCAAAAGCGCAGGAACTCATCAAGCAATTCGCCGCGAATCGCAAGCGGGTCGAACCGACGCTGACCCACTTCCAGCAAGGGCTGTTCCAGAAGCTTCGCGACCGCTTCCTCAACGTGTGATTGACCGGATGTCGTGGCGCATTTCTATTTGAGCGACGAGGTCTCGGTCGCGAACGTCGGGGATGTTGTCGCCGTCACAGGATCCGAAGCGCACCACGCTGTAACGGTTGGGCGGTTGTCGGTCGGCGAGCGGATGCGTGTCGGGGACGGCAACGGCGTCATCCTCCACGGCACGGTGACGACGGTCGGTGCCGACCGATTCGACGTTCGGGTCGAATCGGTGCACCGGGACGAGCCGCTCATGCCCGCCATTTGGCTTGCTCAGGCCCTCGCGAAAGGCGATCGGGATGAACTCGCGATCCAGGCCGCCACTGAGCTCGGGGTCGATGGGATCATCCCGTGGGCGGCGAGTCGATCGATCGTGAAGTGGGACGGCGCAAAGGCGAGGAAGCAAGAGGCGCGGTGGGCGAGCATCCTGCGTGAAGCGAGCAAACAATCCGTGCGATCGCGGGTTCCCGCACTGCGGCCACTCGCGACCACGTCACGTCTCATCGAGCTGCGCGAGGATTTCCGATTTCTCGTGCTCGATCCCGAGTCCTCAGTACCACTGGTCGAGTTCTCGTCCGATTGTCGCGACCTCCTCGTTGTTGTCGGGCCGGAGGGCGGGATTTCGCCCGAGGAGCTGTCCAGGTTCGACGCCGCCGGCGCATCCAGGGTGAGTCTCGGGCCGGCCATCCTCCGCACGAGCACAGCGGGTCCGGCCGCTATCACGGTGCTCAACGTCGTCCTCGGCCGCTGGTAGGCGGGCGCCGCGCGCGGGTTACCGTCAGCCCAGCGGTTAAGATGGTCTTCATGTCCGAGATACGTGTGCCGACAGTCTTCACGCGCATCATCGCGCGCGAAATACCAGCCGACATCGTGTTCGAAGACGACAGGATTATCGCGTTCCGGGACATCAATCCTCAAGCTCCCGTGCACCTTCTCGTGGTGCCGAAAACCGAGCAGTATCGCAATGTCTCCGAACTCGCTTCGCGCGATCCGGGGCTCCTGGCCGACATCATCGCGACGGCGAAAAGACTCGCCGACGAGCATTGCGGCGGCGATTTCCGGCTCATCTTCAACGAGGGCGAAGCGACCGGCCAGACCGTTTTCCATGTTCACGCGCACGTGCTCGGCGTCCTGCCGGGCGATGCCCTGGCGGAAGAGTCCCTTGCCCACTAGCGACATGAGTGCGGACGCAGAGCCCGCGAACGGTACCCCCGGCACCGGATCGATTGCTCGAGAGCGATTCGACGTGGACGGAATCGCGATGGTGCGACTCCTTGGTCCGCAAGACCGCCTTCTCAAAGTCGTCGAAAGCCAGTTCCCCCTCGTTCGAGTGCTCGTTCGCAGCAACGAAGTGACGCTCGAGGGCGATCCGGTCCAGGTCGAAGGGGCCCGCCGACTCGTCGGAGAGCTCATCAGCATGGTGCGCAACGGACAGGATCTGGGCAGTTCCGACGTGGAGACCTCCGCGCGGATGCTGCGGGACGATCCGAGGTCGAGCCCGGCCGAGTTGCTCAGCCAGGCGATCATCACGACGCGAGGCAAAAGCATCCGGCCGAAGACGCTGGGCCAGAAGAACTATGTCGATGCGATCGATCAGAACACGATCGTGTTCGGAATCGGCCCGGCGGGCACGGGAAAAACTTATCTCGCGATGGCGAAAGCGGTCCAAGCGCTGCAGCGCCGCGAAGTCGAGCGCATCATTTTGACGCGCCCTGCGGTTGAGGCGGGGGAGCGACTCGGATTCCTTCCAGGAACCCTCAACGACAAGATCGACCCGTATTTGCGGCCACTCTACGACGCCCTCAATGAAATGATGGATCCGGATGTCGTCCCGAAGCTTCTCGCGACGGGAACGGTCGAGGTCGCACCGCTCGCGTACATGCGCGGCCGGACGCTCAACGACTCGTTCATCATTCTCGACGAGGCGCAAAATACGAGCCCCGAACAAATGAAGATGTTTCTCACGCGACTCGGCTTCGGGTCCCGGATCGTCGTGACGGGCGACATCACGCAAATCGACCTTCCCGCGGGCGCGAGCGGGTTGCAACTCGTCACTCGCGTGCTCAGCGACATCGATGACATCCATTTCGCAAGGCTCACGAGCGAGGACGTGGTTCGGCACAGCCTGGTCGGGCGCATCGTCGACGCGTACACGAAATACGACGCCGAACGCCAGGTGCGGAAATTCGAGCGGGATCATCCGGAGGAAACGACGGGTGCCAATCGGCGGGAGCGTCGCGCGCCGTTGAATCGTGGACGCTACTCGGGCGGCAATTCGCGAGGGGGTGAGAAGTCGTGAGCATCGAAGTGAACAATGAATCGTCGGT
>JAHBST010000092.1 GCA_019638975.1 Cryobacterium sp. | reverse complement strand
ATGTCGTCGCGGTCAGCGAGGGTCGGAAAGAGCGAGAGCCCTTCTAGCCGGCACCGCCCGTCGGCCAGGTCGACGAAGTTCAGGATCTCCAGATTCGGATGCTCCGGGTGCCCCTCGAACTCGAACGTCATCACGATGCGGCGCGGCTCCGTCACCTCATGGAACGCACCATGGAACCCCCACTCACCGCCGCCGCCCGCCACGACATAGCTCCAGGCTCCGCCGGAGCGCGCATCCCACTCCCGCATCCGCACCTCGGTGCCGGCGGGACCGGTCCACTTCGCGACGAGGTCCGCCTCGGTGTGCGCGCGGAACACGAGCGCCGCCGGCGCCTCGAATTCTCGCGTGAACGTGATGGTCTGCTCGCCGGGGAGTGCGGTGACAACGCGCTTGCTGGTCATTTACGATTCCTTCAATTGTTCGAGAACGGCATCCAGCCGCTCATAACGCGATTCGAGCCGCGCACGGTGCGCGTCGAGCCAATCGGCGGTGCGGATGAGGGACGCCGCCTCCAGGTGCACGGGCCGCGATTGCGCGACCTTGCTCCGTGACACGACGCCCGCTGCTTCCAGCACTTTGATGTGCCGGGACACCGCCTGCAGCGAGATCGGGAACAGCGCTGCAAGCTCGTTGACTGTCGCGTCCCCATCAGCGAGCCGCTCGACGATCATTTGCCGAACAGGGTCACCGAGCGCGGCGAACGTCTCGACCAGTTCCTGTGGCCGCGACGTCGCACTCGTCGTTGACATCACTCCCCGTATTCTACCTTTCGGTTGAATAAGGCTAATCCGGAGTCGACCGAAGCGCAAGCGGAACTTGAGTGGCTACCATGCGGTATGAGCAACCTCGAAACCGAGCCGCGCGAAATCGTGTGCGAGGCATCCGCACACGCCTCTGAAGCGGGCGCCCAAGTCGAATTGCTCGAACCGCGGGACGTTCCGCTCGGGGGTCCGCGCGCGATGACCGTGCGGCGCACCCTGCCACAGCGCGAGAGATCGCTCATCGGCGCGTGGTGCTTTTGCGACCATTACGGGCCGGATGACGTGGCCGCGACGGGCGGGATGGTCGTGCCGCCGCATCCGCACACCGGGCTTCAAACCGTGAGCTGGCTGTTTGCGGGCGAGATCGAGCACCGCGACTCGACGGACGCGCACGCGATGGTTCGGCCCGGCGAGCTCAACCTCATGACGGCGGGTGCGGGCATCCAGCATTCCGAGGTGTCAACCGCGGCGACGACGACCCTGCACGGCGTTCAGTTGTGGACTGCGCTGCCCGAATCCGCGCGTCGGACCGCGCCGAAATTCGAGCGATTCGTCCCCGAAGTGTTCGACCACGAGGGCGCGAGCGTGAGCGTCTTCCTCGGCAGCCTGCTCGGCCGCACGTCCTCGGCGAGCGCGTTCACGCCCATTGTCGGCGCCCAACTCGACATCCCCGCGAACACCGCTCTCACCCTGCCGGTTGAATCCTCCTTCGAGCACGGCGTGCTCGTCGACACTGGATCGGTCACCCTTGACGGCGCCCTCATCACTGAAGCGAGCATCGGCTACCGCGCACCGGGAGCGACGCGACTCGAGATCTCGACCGCCGACGCCCCCGCTCGCACCATCCTGCTCGGCGGTGAACCGTTCGGCGAATCGATCGTCATGTGGTGGAACTTCATCGGCCGCAGCCACGACGAGATCGTCGCATCACGCTCGCAATGGATGGCGGATGTCGTCGATGATCTCGACCCCGCGGGGCCGTTCGGCCACGTCAACGGCTACGACGGAAAACCGCTCCCCGCGCCGACCCTCCCGCTCGGCCGGCTCCGCCCGCGCGGCTGACGGCCACAACGCAACGGCCCCCTCCGCGCACTCAACTGACGGAGGGGGCCGTTCACGCCCGCGTTAGAACAGGATCAGCAACAATCGGTAACCGCTCGTCGAGCCGGTCATCGGCGCCGCGGCATCCGGAACGAACTCCGCCTTCACGAAGTAGATGCCTCCATTGCGCTTCGGCAGCGTGATGTTCAGCTTGCCCTGATCTGCGGCCGTGATCGAGACGGTCTTCACGGTCTTGCCGTTCATGATGATGTTCACGGACCCGGTCGGTGCCGCACTCGCGTCCGTCGAGACAGTCACTTTCGCCGTCGTCGTCTGCCACGAGAACCCGATCGTGCGCGAGAGCTTGAGACTCGTCGACGAGGTGTAGTTCGTCGCCGCCTCGACATCGATCGGCACGCGAACCACGGTTCCGGATGGCGCCGCCGTCATCAGCAGCACGCCCGGTCCGCTCGCATCCGCCGGAACGGTGAAGGACACCGCCGCGGCCCCCGCCGTCACCGGCACTGTGCCGAGAACCGCGGAGCTGCCTTCCCAACTGAGCGTCAGCTCGGTGTTCGCCGGGCTGCCGAGCGACGTGAGGTCGAGCTTCGACACGTTGAGCGAGACGGTGTCTCCCGGCGCGACCGGACCCGGCGTGACATCCGTCACTTGCGCGGAATGGCGCGCAAAGTCGGGCGTCAACGGGCTGTTCGCCGTAATGTAGTCGATCCAGGCATCCCGGTCGACGAGACCGGAGTCCTTCACGTCGGTGCCGTTCTTGAACTCCCAGAAGTTGTCTCCACCCTGCAGGAGGAAGTTGAACGATCCGACACGATAATCCTTCGTCAAATCGATCGGCTGGCCGTCGATGAAGATCGCCGTGACGCGATCATCCATCGCCCGGTTCGGATCGTAGGTGTACGACACGTTGTCGCTCAGCCCCAGATTCAGGAACGTGCGGCCCGACGTGAACGGCACGCCGTTCGCGTCGCGCTGCCACTGCTGTTCGAGAACTTCCTTGAACTGGGCGCCCGTGAGCGTCATCGTCCAGAGGTTGTTCAGGAACGGCAGAACCGCGTTCGCCTCCGCGTAGGTGATGACGCCGTCATCGCCATAGAGGAGGTCGGTCCGCAGCCCGCCGGGGTTCACGATCCCGATCTCCGCCCCGCCGCGGTCCGAACTTCCGAGTGAAGCGACGAGCGAATTGGCGACGAGATTGCCGATCGTGGACTCTGCGCCACGATCTTCGACGCCGCCCGAGAACGCCCGGCTGATGTCGGCCGTGACCGAACCGACCGGCACGTTTCCGATGACCGCGGCCTCGGCGATCGCGGCATCCACGATGCCCTTCACCGTGGCGACTCGCGGATACGTGGCGACGAGTGTCGCGTCATCCACCGTCGTCCGCGGCACGTTGCGCATCGTGTAGCTGACGACCTCGTCGGTCGCCTTGTCGAACGTCAGCACGACCTGGCCGATGTTCGCGCCGTAGCTCCCCGTCTGGAGCACGGGGCGCGTCTTCGACGGGTTGCCCGGGATGGGCGCATCCCACGCGTACGCCTGGTGCGTGTGCCCCGTGAAGAGCACGTCGACATCGGATGACGTGTCGTTCACGATCTCCGCGAACGCGCCGCCGAGAGCGAGCTGGTTCTCGAGCGTGCCGCCCCCGGCCGTGCCGGTGCCCGCACCCTCGTGGTATTCGGCGATGATGACATCCGCCTCTCCGTTGGAATCATCGCCGTCGGAGAGTTGCGCCGCAACGCGGTTGACGGCGACGACCGGGTCCCCGAAGTCGAGATTCGCGATGCCGCTCGGCGTCACGAGGCTCGGCGTCTCTTGCGTCACCGCTCCGATCACGCCGACCTTCACGCCGTCGATCGTCACGATCACATACTCCGGCAGAGCCGGGATCGTCGTCCCCTTGAAGTACACGTTCGACCCGAGGTAGTCCCAGTTCGTCCACGATGCGATCTCGCCCGTGAGGTCCGCGTACCCGGTGTCGAATTCGTGGTTGCCCACCGAGGATTGAAGGCCCAGCGCGTTCAACACGTCGATCGTCGGCTTGTCCTTCTGACTCGAGGAGGCGAAGAGCGAGGCACCGATGTTGTCGCCGGCCGAACCAAGGAGAGTGTTCGCGTCGCCGTATTCGGCGCGCAATTGCTCGATCGTTCCCGCGAACTTGACGGTGTTGTTGTCGATCCGACCGTGGAAATCGTTGATGTTCAACAGGTTGAGGTCGACCGTGGTCTTCGGCGTGAGGTTCAGGCCGAGGATGAGCGGGTCGTGGTCGGATGCCCGGTACTGGTCGGGCTCGTAGAAGTCCAGCGCGTTGTAGTTGTAGCGGCTGTATTCGAGCGCGACCGATTCGGGCGAGTTGATGTTCCAAATGTCCACGTCGTTGACCGCGGCATTCGCCGCCGGCGAGGCGAGCACATGATCGAGCGAGCCGACCGTTCCGCCGAACGAGTACGTGTATTTGCCCGTCTTGGAGCCCTGGTCGACGTATCCCGCATCCGTGAGGACCTTGATCGGGTCTTCCTTCGTGTACGAGTTGAAGTCGCCCATCAGGAACACCTTGTCGGTGCCCGCCGACGTCGACATCGCGTTGGCGAAGTCGACGAGCGCGTTCGCTTGAGCGACGCGCGAGGCGTTGGAGGCACCCTGCCCGTCGTGGATGTCCGCGTCGCCCGGGAGCGGCCCGGCCGAACCCTTCGACTTGAAGTGGTTCACAATCGCCAGGAACTTGTCCGCGTCGGGCGCACCCTTCGCCTTGAACGCTTGAGCGAGCGGATCGCGCGCGTTGTCGAACGCCGCCGAACCGATCAGAATCGTCGAATCGCCGACCGGCTCGACTTTCGCATTCCGGTAGATGAAGGCGGTGCGGATGACGTCCTCCGTCGTCGGAACGGTCGCCGGTGAGAGCACGGGCGACCACACATCACTGCCGGCCTTCGCATTGAGGGCGGCGACGAGAGACTTCAATGCCGCATCGCGATCCGAGCCGCCACCAGCGACCGACGTGGACGCTTCGATCTCCTCAAGACCAACGACATCCGCCCCGAGCGCCGTAATCGCGGCGACGATCTTGTCCTGCTGGCGCTGGAGGTCGGCCGCATCCCACGCGCCGCGCGGGCCGTTGTCGCCGGGGCACGACTTCACTGTGACCGGGTTGCCGTCGCGATCGTTGTACGAGGTGCAGCCCGCGACATTCTCGCCGAGCGTCGTGAAGTAGTTGAGCACGTTGAACGTGGCGAGCTTCACTTCGCCGCCGACGTTCTGAGGGGTGGCCTGGCGGTTGTTCTCGAACGTCGCCGGCTGAACCGTGGCCGCGTTCGCGACCGTCAACTGCTGCGTGGGCTGGAACTTCCACACACCGTTCCGGAAGTCGAAAATGATCGGCGACGTGAACGTCACCGCTTCGCCGACACGCACGGGAGCGGAGTTCGACACGTACGGCAGCGGGGTGCTCTGGTTCGCACCGCTCAGGAAGTTGATCGTCGCAGCGTCATCGAGCGTCACCGAGTTGTTCGTGTTTTCGGCGAGCGCAGCGGCGTAACCGGCGACACTCGGCGCAGCGACCTCGGTCGGCTGGAGGAGCGGTGCCGTGCCGGACGCCAACAGGATCTCCGCGTACTGGTTCGTCGCGTAAGTGTCGGATACCGTGAAGTCCCCCTGTGGAGCCAGAAGCATGCCCTCTAGTGCTTCGCGCTTCGACTCGCTCGTTTGCCAGTTCACGGTCGCCGGGGTTACCGGCGCGACTGCGTCGTTCAGAATCGTCACGCTCGAAGCATCCGTCGGCGTGATTTGCGTGAGGCCGTAGTACTCGCTGATCGAACCCGCGACTTCGACGTAGTCGCCGATGGACACGTTGTCGACGGCGTGCGTGCCTCCCGAGTAGACGAACAGTCCGTCCGACGCGGCGTGGCTGCCCATGTCGATCGCGCCGCCCGTGCCGGGGGTCTGGATGTAGAAGCCGTTGAATCCGCCGGTCGGGTACGCCGCGGTGACGATGCCCTTCGTCGTCAGAGTGTC
>JAHBST010000091.1 GCA_019638975.1 Cryobacterium sp. | reverse complement strand
TGCCGATAGCAAGAATGGTTCGTTCCCCAGCCCAGTCGATGAGTTTTCCGACAAACGAAGCTGACACGAACCGCATGAGCGCGAAAGCCGACACGACTGCGCCGACTTCGGTGTATCCGACGTGAAAACTGCGGATGAACACCGGCAGAACCGGGATGACAACCCCGAAACCCACCATCACGAAAAACGCGATCACCCCGAGAACTATGGTCTCTCGGGAAAGCCTCGTTCGAGCGGCGGGCGTCGGCACTGTCTTAGGTTAGAGCGTTCCAACGTGGCCGGCTGACGACCGCGCGAGGAGACGCGGGTGCTCTCCGTACTCGCGGAACATCCGGGGCCATATCCGATTCGCGTCAACCCTCGACAGCTGCCGGTGCGTCGTGTCAACGTAGACCTACCAACGACGTGAGGGGACACCATGATCCGCACCACCCGACTCGCAACAACCGTCATCGCCGCCGGAGTTCTCGCCGGATGCGCAACCGGCACTCCCGCAGAACCGGATCCGAGCGATGATCGTTCCGACGACCAGACGCCGTGCATCGTCGGTGAATGGAAGCTCGATGTCCCCGACTACTCCGTGCAGTCGGAGGCGTATGTTCTCGGCCTCGGTATTCCGATTGTCGACTTCGCGATGGAGGGAGTGGGCACCATCCGCTTCACGGCCGACGGGCTTGTCGCATCCGACATCGACTTGACCACGACGGGCACGATCGTCGCGGGCGACACGCACGTGCCGCTCAATTCTCAATCGTCGTACAACGGCACGGGCGACTGGAGCGATGGCGACGATTTGAGTTCGATCGACCTCGAAAACTGGGCCAATGTGCCGGATCCCGCCGTTCCGACCGACCCGTCGTCACCGCCGATTCCGGCGATCGACTACACCGACGTGCCTGCTGTCATGGCCTTTTGCACCTCGAAAACACTCATCCTGCAGGCTCCGGGGGCTCCCTATGCCGCGCAATGGCACCGTTAAGGCTTCGGGGGCTGTGACTCTGTAGGGCGGACGGGACTTGAACCCGTGACCGACGGATTATGAGTCCGCTGCTCTAACCAGCTGAGCTACCGCCCCGCGCCGCCGTCCGGCCTCAAGGAACAGGCTCGTCCAGCGACAACTCGGTGACCGGGTCGGTCACCGTTTCCCCACGATACAGTCTCTCGAACGTCGTGAGCGTGCGCTGGATGTCGTGTGGCGCTATCAAGCGGAGGCTGTTGCGTTTCATCCGCTGAAGGTCCTGCTCGGACGCGGTCAACACCGCCGTGAGCTTTGCCGCGAGGTCGTCGACGTCCTCCGGTTCAAAAAGGTAGCCGTTCTCGCCGTTGTGCACGAGATGCGGCAGCGCCATCGCGTTCGCCGCGACGACGGGAAGCCCCGAGGACATCGCCTCCATCGTCGCGATGCTTTGCAATTCGGCCGTCGACGGAATCGCGAAAACCGTCGCATGGGTGTAGGCGTTCTTCAACTCTTCTTCCGACACATATCCCGTGAACGTCGTGCGGTCGGCGATTCCCACATCGTGCGCGAGCTTCTTGAGCTGATTCATGAGGTCGCCGCCGCCGACGATCTCCAGTTTCGCGTCGAGTGCCGGATCCAGCTTCGCGACAGCTTTGATGAGCACATCGATGTGCTTCTCCCCCGTGACCCGCCCCACAAACAGGATGCGGTTCTCGGTCTTCTTCGCGAAGCTCGGCGTGTACTCGTCAGAGTTGATCCCGCAAGAGATGGCGTGAACGCCGCGGAGGTCCGTCGCCGCCTCGAGGAAATCCGCGCCCTTTCTTGTCGGGCACGTGATCGATTCGACCAGGTGATACGTCTTTGCGGCGTCGTTCCAGGCGATGCGAATGGCCGTCTTGCGCAGGAACTTCGGCAACAGCGTGTGCTGGATGAGGTTCTCGGGCATGAAATGGTTCGTGGCGACGACCCGGATTGCGCGCTGCTTCGCCTGCCGGGCGAGACCGCGGCCGATCACAATGTGGGACTGGATGTGGACGACATCCGGTTTGATCTCGTCGAGCAGCCGCGCGGCATGCGCCTGGCTTCGCCACGGCAGCACGAACCTCAACCAGTCGTGCGGAAACCACCGCCACGAGTAGATGCGATGAACGATGAGATTCGCGCCCTCGTGCTCTTCGAGGAACGTTCCGTGCTTGCGGCTGAACGCGGGGGCCTCGATGTGGACCTCGTGGCCGCGTTCCACAAGCCCGGCAGCGAGGCGAGACGTGAAACTCGCCGCTCCATTGACGTCGGGCGCAAAGGTGTCCGCACCGATGAGGATACGTAGCGGCATGGTCGTATCGTTCGTGGAGCTGGTTGGGGCTTCAGGCAAGATGTGGGCATTCCCTCGTGCGTTGGGCGTAACCTCCAGCCTAGTGCTGCGCTTGAGGGTGATACTTCGCGAGTTGAAAAACCCCGTACACGGCGAGCGCTCCCGCGGCGATGTACGCGACGGCTGCGTACCAGGGCGCGCCAGCGGCTTCCTGAAGCACGACGATTCCGATCGTCACCGCCACGAGCGGGTCGACGACCGTCAGTCCCGCGATGACGAGGTCGGGCGGCCCCGACGAATACGCGTTCTGCACGAAATATCCGCCGAGGGCCGCAGCGGCAAGCAGCGCGACGATGCACGTGACGGTCAGCCATTCGAAGTCGCCCGTCTTCGCTCGATCGATCACGACTTTCGCGAGCGTCGCGACGAATCCATAGAGAACGCCGGCACCGAGAATGAACACGATCGCCTTGAATCGATCGCGCAAGAACGCGAACGCGAGCGAGAAACCCATCGTGATCACGCCGAGGATTGCGAGAATCACGCCGAGTTGCGCCGCGCTGATGGGGCTCGACTTCGCCGTGAACGCCGCGACCGTGACGAAAAGCCCGACCCCCCCGACGCAAAAAGCGATCGCCCGAATGGACTTGCCGTCAAGGGCGACCTTCGATATTCGCGAGTTGACCACCGCCGTGATCACGAGAGCCGTCGCGCCGAGCGGTTGCACCACGATGATCGGGGCGAGGTAGAGGCTCGTGAGTTGCAGCAAAACCGCGAGTCCGAGCATGAGCGTCCCGATGACCCACGAGGGTCGCGCGAGAAGGAGCAGCAATTGTTTCGGGCTGAGTCCGGGGCTCGTGTCGATCTCGCCGGTATCCGCCTCGACGCGACCCACTCCGCGGTGCTGGAATTGCGCGCCGAGCGCCAGAAACGCCGCCGCGATGAGCGCGACCGGGATGCCGAGCCACTGATTCGGGGTGAGCGTGACGAAATGATCCGTCAGATCGCTCAAGGCTGCTGGCACCCCACGACTTTACCCGGTGCGGCCACGATATTCTTAGCGAATGGCCGTTCTTCCCATCCGCATCACCGGGGATCCGGTATTGCACAGGCCCGCCCGGACGGTCACGAGGTTCGATGACGAACTGCGCACGCTGGTTGCCGACATGACCGAGACGATGAAGGCCGCACCCGGTGTCGGCCTCGCCGCGCCCCAAGTGGGAGTGGATTTGCGTGTCTTCGTCTTCGATTGGACGGATGACGACGGCGTGCGGTCGCGCGGCGCCGCCATCAATCCGACACTGTGGATCACCCCGGTGCCCGTTGGCGAACCGGATGACGAAGCCGAGTCGGAAGGCTGCCTCTCCATCCCGGGAGAACGCTTTCCGCTTCGCCGCGCGAGCGAGGCCCGACTGGAAGCCGTGGACCTCGACGGGACGCCGTTCGAGTTGCGCGCATCCGGTTGGCTGGCCCGGATCTTCCAACACGAGTTCGACCACCTCGACGGGGTGCTGTATGCCGATCGATTGGATTTCGAGCACGGCAAGCTCGCGCGCAAAGCGGTGAAGAAGAACGGCTGGGGCGTCCCGGAGCTCGATTGGATGCCCGGTCTCGACCACCTCGAAGGGTATTGAGCGGCTTCGCGATTGGCGCGGGCAATCAGCCCCATCCGCTCAATCGAATGAGTGCCGCCGTCGCCGCCGCCAGAATCACGACGACGACGAACGGCACGCGAAGCGCGAACAGGATCACCGCGACGACGAGTGCGGGAACTCGCGCGTCGAACTGAAGGCCAGTGCCGGAGCCGAACGTCTGCACGGCCACGAGCGCGGCCAGGAGCGCAACGGTGAGAAGGTTCGCGATACGCGACGGCGCCGGTCGATCGAGAACGGACGGCGGTACGAGATACCCGGCGAGCTTCATGGCAAGACACGCGAGCGAGGCCACGATGACGATGAGCCAGAGAGTCACACGCCCTCCCTCTCGAGCGGCACGAGCGGCGGTTCAGCATTGGCAAACCAATTGAATGCGCCGACAACGATCGCGACGGTGCCCGCGACGAGGACCGGCAGTCCCGGCAGCAGTACGGGAGTGAGCGCGATGGCGACGACGGCCGCTGCGCTGGCCACCGCGACGGTCTGGAGCTGACGCAAGCGAGGCCAGAGCAAGCCGACGAATGCGGCGGCCGCTGCGGCGTCCAGTCCCCACGCTCGAGGGTCGCCGAGCGCATCGCCGATCAGGGCACCGATGAGGCTCGTGAGGTTCCACCCGAGGAAAGTCGCGGCGGCAGTCGTCCAAAATCCGATGCGTTGGCTCTTGAGCGTCGGCTGGTTGATCGCGACCGCGGTCGTCTCATCGATCGTGACCCACGCGGCGGCCACTTTCTTCCACCACCGGCCACCGATGATGGGTGCCACCCGCACTCCGTAGATTCCGTTCCGGATGCCGAGAATAGCGGCACTCGCGATCGCGGTGGGCCCGGCGGCGACCCCGCCCGTCGCGAGCACGCCGATGAGAGCGAATTGCGATCCGCCCGTGAACATGAGGAGGCTCATCACACAGGTTTGCCAGACGTCGAGCCCGGCCGCGACCGCGAGGGCACCATACGAAACGCCGTACGCCGCTGCCGCGAGACCGACCGCGAGACCGGCGCGCAGAGCCGCAGAATCGTCGCGGCTCCTCGCGATTTTTCCCATGCAGCCTCCCGTCGCAGATCGAGGCTACCCGAACGGATGGCGCCGGAGAATTCCGGCGCCATCCGCGAGCGGGATCAGGATCGAGCGGGTGCGTTCGCGCGCAGCACTTCGAGGCGAGCGCGATACTCCTTCTCGTCGATGTCGCCTTGCGCGAAGCGCTCCGCGAGCGTCGACTCCGCCGACCGGCCAGGGTGGTGGTGCATTCCGCGGTGTTCCCAGGCGGCCCTGCGCCAACGGCGTCCGAAGAAGCCGAAGACGAGCACGAACACGAGAATCCAGAACACGGGAATGAGGAACCACAGCCACCAGAATCCGAACGCGAAGTGCGCGGCCGGTGCCATGAGTGCGAGTGATGTGAACACGGTTCTCCTTTGGATTGTGGAGATCGGTTCGACCTCCAACTCCAGCGTGCCCGCGCCGCTCATTCGGCGAATCTGCCGAGCGGCGTCACTCGGACTACTCCCGGCGGCGCATCCCGCGCGCGCCCGCTACTCCGTATAACCCGCCCGGACGAGCCCCGTTTCGTACGCGATCACGACGAGTTGAACGCGATCCCGCGCTCCCAGCTTGGACATCATCCGCGAGACGTGGGTTTTCGCGGTGAGCGGGCTCACGAAGAGCTGCCGCCCGATCTCCTCATTGGTGAGGCCCTGGCCCACCCACGCGAGCACTTCGCGCTCTCGCGCCGTCAAAAGGTTGAGGACTGCCGCGTCGCCCGGTTCCTTGAGGGACCCCGCCATCCGCTCGAGGAGCCGCCGAGTCACGCTCGGCGACAGCAAGGCGTCGCCCGAGGCGACCACGCGAACCGCCCGAATCAGTTCGACAGGTTCGGTGTCCTTCACGAGGAACCCGCTCGCGCCCGCCCTGATGGCCCTGCCGACGTAGTCGTCGAGTTCGAACGTCGTCACGATTACGATGTGCGTTTCGGACAGCTCGGAATTGCCGACGATCTGCTCGGTCGCCCACAAACCATCGCCTTCCGGCATCCGGATGTCCATGAGCACGACATCGGGTCGCGTTCGCGAGACGAGATCGACCACGTCCGCGCCCGTGCCTGCCTCGCCGACCACTTCGATGTCCGATTCCGCTTCCAGAAGCGAGCGG
>JAHBST010000090.1 GCA_019638975.1 Cryobacterium sp. | reverse complement strand
TGGTCGTGGCACATCGACCCGGCAACCTTGGAGTTCGCGTTCGCGACGACCGAAGTGTGCGACGGAATTCCGTCCTACGTGGAAGACGAAATTGTGACCTCCGACTATTTCTGCCCGTGGTCGGCCAAAGTCATCGCGGTCGAGTGATATTCACGTGCATCTGAGGCTGCGCACACGGCCTGAGGTATCGTGGTATCGCGAATTGCCCTCGTAGCTCAGCGGATAGAGCAGGAGCTTTCTAATCTCTTGGCCGCAGGTTCGATTCCTGCCGAGGGCACCGACAGTGCCAGATGGCCGACCTAAACGTCGCGCGGCGGCGGAGCGTCTACCCGCTCGGTTGACGCAGGCGCCACTGGGGCGACTGCATTCTCGCCGGGCGACGGTGACCCGGTATATCCGGCGCTAAACGCGTCGACCGCGCTTTCGGACGCCTGCTGAGCCTCCCAGGCTTTCTGCTGCGCGACCAGATCCTGGTCGTTGAGGGAATCCTCATACGCCCACGAGTCGAGGTCGTTCTTGAACAGCTTCTTCGCGCGGCCTGGATGCGACTGCCACTCGATAAGGCGTTCCTTGAACTCTTTCAACGACTGCGACGCCTGAAAACTGAATGACACGGCTTGCTTCCTGAGCTCGCCGAGCTGATGCGTCGCCCAATCCGCAGCCAGAACCGATCCGGAAAGGGGAAGAAGCCGCAATCGCACATCGCACTCGAGCGCGATGTGATCCGCTTGCTGCTGATCGGGTGCCGAAAGGGAATTCCAATTGGCTGCGCGGCGGGCTGCGCCGATCATCGCCGTAACCGCGGCGGCGCGCTCATCCCGGTCGTGCATGCTCAGGATGCGCTTGGTCGAACCGCGTCCGATCAGGGCGGCAATTACTCCGGCAACCAGAATTGCGACCCCGGGTACGATCGCCGTTGCGACGACGTGCGAACCGGCATCCGAATAGAACCAGTAAACAAAGTTGTCCCACCACTGCATATCCGCAGGTTACCGGTCGCCCCTGAGAGTCCTCGCCAATACGCCGCGAGTCCCGGGAATGGCGGTAAGCGACAACTAAACCTCAGCTCCGCACCTCGAGCAGAAATAGTCTCCGCGAGGGCCGAATTACCCGAACCGGAGGCAATCGATCGCGTCGTCGAAACTCCAGAACTCGCCCAGAACCAAAAATTGCCTCTTGAGCGCGTTAAGGCGCTTCGAACGGAATCGGCGCCCCCGCGGATCGTCGAACCCCTCCACGTAGCCCAGCATGTCGCCGTCCGTGCGCGTCACTCGCCACAAGTCGTCGTGAAGCCGGATCAGATTGAGCCCGCGCTTCATCCGCGTGG
Organism: Cryobacterium sp.; assembly: GCA_019638975.1. Taxonomy (GTDB): domain Bacteria; phylum Actinomycetota; class Actinomycetes; order Actinomycetales; family Microbacteriaceae; genus Terrimesophilobacter. Next base: position 4,803 of record JAHBST010000090.1, on the reverse strand, counting down.
CTTCGGCGAGCGTTGCATCGCCCGGCACCTCGAGAAGCGTGGAGCCGGCGAAGTCGAATGTAGACATCCGTTCCTCCTGTGTCGTTGCCGGCCGATCCATGTGGGGACAACAGAAGGCTACGTGCGGCCACCGACATCCGAATCGTGTGGGGGAACAACTAGATGAGCGGATCCGTGCTTTCCGCCGTAATCGCGAGGTCGGCGTCGACGACCTTATTGACCCGTGCGGTCTGCGCGAGGATGATGCCGGCCAGCACGACGGCCGCACCGACGATCTGCAGCGTGTTGAGGCCCTCGCCGAGCCACAGCCACGCGACCAGGAAGGCAAAAATGACTTCAGCGGAGGCAGTAACGCCGGCCGCCGTCGCCGTGAGGTATTTGAGCGCGAGCAGTGACAGGAAGAACGGGGCGAACGATCCCAGAAGCACATTCCACACGAGCGGCAAAATCAAGGGAAGGTGCACGTCGGCGAGGTTGCCGCTCAGTGATACGGGCGTCGTGAACAGAGCGAGGTCGATGTTCCACCAGCCGCTGAAAAACAGCCAGAAGACCGTGGAAGCCGCCATCGTCCAGAACGCGACGGCCATCGGCGAGGTCTTGCCGACCTCCCGTTCGCCCACCAGAAAGTAAGTGGCGAGACACACCGCGGCGCAAATCGCCATGAGCACACCGAAGGGTACGAGCTCGCTTGCCCATATTTGCGCGACAACCGCGAGGCCGACCAGCACGCATCCGATGGCGACCCACAATCGCGCGCGCACCTTTTCGCGAAAGAAGAAGAATGCGACGAGCGCCACCATCAAGACCGCGGTGTATTCGATGAGCAGCGTGATTCCGACGGGCAGGACGCTGATCGCCACGGCATAGGTGAATTGGAGCATCGCGACCCCGACGATTCCGAGCACGATCAGGATGCCGAGTTGCCGCCCGGTCACGCGGAACGCGGCCCGATTGACGAACAGGAGGATCACCGCGGCGATCACCGCCGTTCCGCCCACGCGGAACAGGGTCAGTTGCGCCGGTTCGAGCCCCGCGCCGATGAGAACCTTGGTGACGCTTCCGTTCGTGCCGAACAGTACCGCCGCACAAAGCGCATAAATGTATCCCACGGGCTATCGAAGACCAGTGCCGTGCACGGCAAAAGGTTCGATCGAGGCGATTTCGTCGTCGCTGAGTACCGGAGCGTGTGCTGCCGCCAGATTGTCTTCGAGCTGTCGCACACTGCTCGCACCGATGAGCGCAGACGTCACGTGCGGCTGTCGAAGAACCCAAGTGAGCGCGAGTTGGGCGAGGCTCTGACCGCGGCCCTTCGCGATCTCGTTCAATGCCCTCGCGCGCTCGAGATAGGTCGGCGAGATGTTCTCCTCCGTCATCCAGCGGCCTTCTGCTGCGCGCGAATCCGTCGGGATGCCGTCCAGGTAGCGGTTAGTCGCGAGGCCTTGTGCGAGAGGTGAGAAGACGATGCAACCGACGCCGAGCTCGCCGATAGTCTCGAACAGCCCATCCTCCGGAGTGCGGTCGAAGAGGTTGTACCGAGGCTGGTGGATGAGGAGCCGGATGCCTTCTGCCGCGAGCGCGACGTGCGCGGCGCGGGTCTGGTCGGGATCGTAGTTCGAAATTCCCGCGTAGAGTGCTTTACCCTGTCGCACGGCCGTGGCGAGCGCGCCCATGGTTTCCTCGATGGGGGTGTCCGGGTCCGGTCGGTGCGAGTAGAAGATGTCGACGTAGTCGAGACCCATCCGTTCGAGGCTTTGGTCGAGTGACGAGAGCAAGTACTTTCGCGAACCCCACTCCCCGTAGGGGCCGTCCCACATGTCGTAGCCGGCCTTCGACGAGATCACAAGTTCGTCGCGGTAGGGCCGAAAGTCCTGACTCAGGATGCTGCCGAAGTTGCTCTCGGCCGCGCCCCCGGGCGGGCCGTAATTGTTGGCGAGATCGAAGTGAGTGACACCGAGGTCGAACGCGCGGCGCAGAATGGCGCGCTGAGTGTCGAGCGGGCGGTCGGTGCCGAAGTTGTTCCACAGCCCGAGAGAGATCCTGGGGAGCTTCAGGCCGCTGCGTCCGGTGCGCACGTATTGCGCCTGCTGGTAGCGATCGGATGCGGCTTCGTAGCTCATGGGGCAAGCCTACGACCTCTCCTCCACCTCCTGAATTCAACTCCGAACTCCCCATTGGACACGGGTCCCGCGGGTCTGACGAATGGATTGCGGCACACTCCTTCCATGACAGACACCTTGACTATTTCCGGCCTCGTTGCCACAACGCCTCGCCACCTCATTACCGCTGAGGGCTATTCCATAACGAGCTTTCGGCTCGCATCCAACCTGCGAAAGTTCGACCGCAAGAAGAACGCCTGGGTTGACGCCGGCACCAATTGGTACAGCGTCTCCACCTACCGCCAACTCGCCTCCAACGTGATCGGCTCCGTGCAGAAAGGCGATCGCGTGCTCGTGACCGGGCGGCTTCGGATCAGCGAATGGGGTGACGGCGACAAGCACGGCGTCAACATCGATCTCGACGCCGACGCACTCGGTCATGACTTGAGATGGGGTACTGCTGCGTTCACCCGGACGATTCGGGCGGAGCCGGTGGATGCCGAAGGAACCGAGGCTGAATCGCGAGATGCGGAAACCGCTACTGCCGAAGGCGATCCATCCGACACTTTCACCGATTCGGCCGGTGACGAAGCCAGAGACCTGGAGCCAGCAACTCCGTTCTGACCAACACACGGGTCAGGCCCACCTAGAATCGACTGTGGTCGACATTCCGGCACGAAAGAGTCGGAATTTTCGGCCACAGTCGAAAGGGCTTCCCGTGCGCAAGGCGAGAGTGTGGATCGTCGCAATGACAATCGTGGCTCTCGGCGTGACGCTCTCGGCGTGTGTACAGGACCGCGAGAATACCGTGCCATCTCCGATTTCGACGGCGGACGTTTCCGCACAGCCAAGTCCCGAACCTGATGCGACCGCCGAGCCGACACCGGATCCGACTATGCTCCCCGGCGGTACCGCGCTCGCCAACCGTGCCTACTTCGACTTCGTCAACAAGCGCCTGCTTTCGGTGAACAAGAATCCGTCCGACGTCGCGATCGTGAAGAACCTCGTCGCGGCCGGATTTGCGAAGGGCGATCTGGAGGTCACTCCCGACAAGACGAGCGAACTTCGTCGCCCATCCGATTCCATCGAATTCTCTGTTCGGGTAGGAGACAGTTGCCTGATCGGGCAATTCCAGTCCAGCAAATACGCGAGCATGGTCGGCCCCGTTCTGAGCGGCGGTCGCTGCCTGGTCGGCAAGACCGAACCAATCAAGTAGCGACGCCTTCGGGAATTCCGGCGCGCCAGATTTCGTAGACTAGACGGCATGGCCGAATTCATTTACTCGATGGTGCGCGCCCGCAAAGCGGTCGGCGAAAAACTCATCCTCGACGATGTCACGATGTCGTTTTTTCCCGGAGCGAAGATCGGCATGGTCGGCCCGAACGGTGCGGGTAAGTCGACGATCCTGAAAATCATGGCCGGCCTGGACACGCCGAGCAACGGCGAAGCCAGGCTCAGCCCCGGGTATTCCGTCGGCATCCTCATGCAGGAGCCCGAACTCAACGAAGACAAGACCGTGCTCGAGAACGTGCAGGAGGGCGTCGGCGAAATCAAGGCGAAGGTCGACCGATTCAACGAGATCTCGGCCGCGATGGCGGATCCGGATGCCGATTTCGACACCTTGCTCGCCGAAATGGGCGTGCTCCAGGAGGCGATCGACGCCGCGGACGCCTGGGATCTCGACTCCCAGCTTGAACAAGCGATGGATGCTCTGCGCACGCCTCCGGGTGACGAGAAAGTTGCCCACCTCTCCGGCGGAGAGAAGCGGCGCGTGGCGCTGACCAAGTTGCTCCTTCAAAAGCCTGACTTGCTGCTCCTCGACGAGCCGACCAACCACCTCGACGCCGAAAGCGTGCAATGGCTCGAGCAACACCTCGCCAAATACGCCGGCGCGGTCATAGCCGTCACGCACGACCGGTACTTTCTCGATCACGTCGCGGAGTGGATCGCCGAGGTCGACCGCGGACACTTGTATCCGTACGAGGGCAACTATTCGACCTACCTCGAGAAGAAGCAAGAGCGACTCCAGGTGCAGGGCAAGAAGGATCAGAAGCTAGCCAAGCGGCTCTCGAGCGAACTCGAGTGGGTGCGCAGCAACGCGAAGGGTCGCCAGACGAAGTCGAAGGCGCGTCTCGCTCGCTACGAGGAGATGGTCACGGAGGCCGAGAAGACGAGGAAGCTCGACTTCGAGGAGATCGTCATCCCGGTCGGGCCGAGGCTCGGGTCTCAAGTGCTGGAAGCAAAGAAGATCGTCAAAGGCTTTGACGATCGGGTCCTCATCGACGGATTGAGTTTCACGCTTCCCCGCAACGGAATTGTCGGAATCATCGGTCCGAACGGCGTCGGAAAGACCACGCTGTTCAAGACGATTGTCGGCCTGGAACCCCTGGATGGCGGCGAACTCAAGATCGGCGACACCGTGCAATTGTCCTACGTCGACCAGAGTCGCGGCGGGATCGACCCGAACAAAACGTTGTGGGAGGTCGTCTCCGACGGCCACGACTACATCACTGTAGGAAAGACCGAGATCCCTTCGCGCGCGTATGTGAGCCAGTTCGGATTCAAGGGGCCCGACCAGCAGAAGAAGGCCGGCGTGCTCTCCGGTGGGGAACGCAACCGGCTGAATCTCGCGCTCACGCTCAAACAAGGTGGAAACCTCCTTCTGCTCGACGAGCCCACGAATGACCTCGACGTCGAAACGCTCAGC
>JAHBST010000009.1 GCA_019638975.1 Cryobacterium sp. | reverse complement strand
ATTCGGCGATGCCGACGTCGAGCGATTGCTTGCCGATGCGGGCATCGTGCGGAATCTTGCGAAAATTCGCGCGACGATCACCAATGCGAACGCGGTCATCGCACTTCGGCAGGAGGGAGGCCTCGTCCAACTCGTGTGGTCGTTCCGTCCGGAAAGCACTCCCGCCCCGAGTGACACGGAACCCGCGATAACCCAATCCCGCGAGTCTGTCGCCTTGTCTAAAGCGCTGAAAAATCGCGGTTTCGTATTCGTCGGCCCCACGACGATGTATGCGCTCATGGAAGCGATCGGCATGATCGACGCGCATCCCGTGGGCAGCCATCGCCGAGGTGCCTCGGGAGTATGGCCGGGCTAGTTCCGCGCCGCGCCTCACGCGCGCCTAGCCTCGCGCTCTCAGTTGCCGGGACGCGTCCCCGCTCGCGGGAACCACGGGATGATTGCCGACGTTCGGGCCTGGTAGTCGGCGTACTCGTGATATTTGGAGCGAGTGATCGATTCGGTGAATATCGTCGAGCCGACGAACAGCAGTGTCAACAGCACGGCGCCGAGAACTGTCCACGGGATGGTGCCGGCGGCGATGATGCCGAACACGGCGATCAACCACCACTGTGCTTGCTCGCAAAAGAAGTTCGGATGCCGCGAATACCGGAAGAGGCCGGTCGTGAGAAACCGAGGTGACGGACTAGCGCCTGCTGCATCGGTGCGGTCCGTCGCGTGGAAATTCCACTGCTGCTGGTCGGCGACAGTCTCCCCGACGAGGAACAGCAGGAACAGTGCCGCGACGAGAGCATCGAAGGCGCCGAACGGTCGCGGGTTGTCGAGTGCGGTCAGCCCGGGGAGCGTGATCAGCACGAGCAGCAGGTTTTGATAGATCACGATGAAGAACAAATTGAACGCCTGGAACGCGATCGGGGACATTCGCCCTCGAAGAACGGCCCAGCGGTAGTCCTCCACGCCGCGGTACCCGCCTCGTCGCGCAAAGTTGAAGGTCAGCCGGGCACCCCACAGTGTGACGAGAACCGCCATCACGATGAGACGGATGTCCGCGAACCCCGAGAAACCCGCGAACACCCACATGTACACGACGGGCGCGATCGACCAGATCCGATCCACCCACGAGGTATCCCTGGTGATGAGGGAGGCGATCCAGCACGCGGCTCCGATTGCCAGCGCAATGCTGACGACGACGGCAAGAGCGTTCATGCTTGCATCGTATCGGGCCCGCACTTCCGCGCGGGACGGCCGCTAGACTGAGGCGTTGTGGCACGCGACTGGAACATTCAGGTCAGTTCACGAGTCTTCACGGTTCCGAACATCCTGAGCTTTTTCCGGCTCGCCCTGGTCCCCGTCTTCCTCGTGCTGGTCATCGCGGGGAACGACATTGCGGCGCTCATCGTTCTTGTCGTTTCGAGCGTGACGGATTTTCTGGATGGCGTTCTCGCGCGCAGACTCAATCAGGTTTCCCGACTCGGCCAACTTCTCGATCCGGCCGCGGACCGGCTGTTCATTTTCGCGACGCTCGTCGGACTCGCGGTTCGCGAGATCGTACCCTGGTGGCTTGTTGCGATCATCGTCGGCCGGGACGTCGTGCTGCTCGCCCTCGGAATCACGCTCGCCAACTTCGGTTACGGTCCGCTCCCCGTTCATCACTTGGGAAAAATCGCCACATTTTGTCTTTTTTATGCGCTTCCCATTCTCATGATCGGCCAGGCGTTTCCGTCGGCGGCATTTGTCAGCGCACCCATCGGCTGGGCCTTCGCGATCTGGGGCGCGTTCCTTTATTGGTGGGCCGGCGCGATCTACATTGTCGAAACAGTCCGGGTGATCAGAATTCCGCCAGCCACCGGCGCCTCCGAATCCGATACTGTTGTTCGCTAGGAGGTCGACGATGGGCGGGGAAAACACAAGCGGTCGGGCCGCTGGAGAAGGTGCCCACAGCGACGACACGACTGCCCACTTCGGTCAGGATTTCGAGGCGCAAATCGCCGCGCTCGACGGAGAGCTCTCGGCTGAGGAGCAAGAGGCCATCGCGGCATTGCCCTCGGCATCCGCGTTGCTCGTTGTCCGGCGTGGTCCGAATGTCGGTGCTCGATTCCTGTTGGACTCCGACGTGACGGTTGCGGGTCGGCATCCGGATGCCGACATCTTCCTCGACGACGTCACGGTGTCTCGTCGCCATACGGAGTTCCTCCGGCATGGCAGCGCGTTTGAATTGAAGGACCTCGGTTCCCTCAACGGCACGTATTTCGACGGCGTGCGAATCGAGAGTGCCCTGCTCACGGATGGTGCCGAGGTTCAAATCGGCAAGTTTCGACTCACGTTCTACGCCTCCCGCGCAGACCTGTCCCCGATTGCCGAACGATAGTGGCTGCAACACCGGCACCGGCACCGGCGCGGAAGTCCGCGATACAGGGCCTGTTGAGCATTGGCCAGGTTCTTGCACGATTGCGCCCCGAATTTCCCGACCTCACTCCCTCCAAGCTTCGATTTCTCGAAGAACGGCAGCTCATCAGTCCGGCTCGCACGGAATCCGGATATCGGAAGTTTTCGCCGACGGACATGGATCGCTTGCGCTTCGTCCTCACGATGCAGCGGGACCACTACCTGCCGCTCAAGATCATTCGCGGTTATCTCGACGAATTGGATGCCGGGAGACAACCGGAGCTTCCCGGCTCGTCGACGGGACCGATTCCCACGATTCTGGCGACCGAGCGGCGGCTTTCTCGCGAGGAACTCATTCGGGAGGCGAACGCTACTCCGCAGCTTCTCAACGACGCGGTTTCCGCATCGCTCATCGTCCCGGCAGACCTTTATGGCGAGCCGACACTCGCTGTTCTGCGGTCTCTCGTCGAGCTCCAGAGAACCGGTATCGAGCCTCGTCATCTTCGGGGATTCCGTGCTGCGGCCGAGCGGGAACTCGGATTGATCGAGAGCGCCCTGATTCCGGTCGCCCGCCGCAACGATGCGTCAAGCCGTGCGAAGGCGAGCGAACTCGCGCGAGAAATCGCTGGCCAACTCGAAGTCGTTCGCAGCAGCCTCATTCGCTCCGCGTTGTCCCGGCTCGGCTGATCATTCCGCTGAAGCCGGCGGCATCCGCGGTATGCTTCAGGTTCACCGAGTTCGACACGCCGGGCGCGTTCGAGTGAATGTCATTGCCTCAGACCGGACCCGTGGGTACCGTGGAGGCTGCGGACGTCAAAAGTCGACAGCACCGGCACGGAAGGCACCCCAATGAGTGAACCCCGCAGCAGCAACGAGGATTCGCGCTACGACCTCGGCCTGCTCTTCACCGATGGCCTTCCCGACCTCGACGACACGGCCGGCTATCGAGGCGCTATCGCCGCGCGCGCAGCCGGCATCAGTTATCGGCAGCTCGATTATTGGGCGCGAACCGAACTTGTGGAACCGACTGTGCGGGGTGCGGCCGGCTCAGGCTCGCAACGGCTCTACGGGTTCCGTGACATCCTGGTTCTCAAATTGGTGAAGCGCTTGCTCGATACGGGAATTTCGCTTCAGCAAATACGCACTGCGGTAAACCAGCTTCGCGAAGCGGGTGTCAATGATTTGGCCCAGACGACGCTCATGAGCGATGGAGCGAGCGTCTATTTGTGCACGAACAACGACGACGTGATCGACCTCGTAAGTCGGGGTCAAGGCGTTTTTGGAATTGCCGTCGGAAAAGTTCTGCGCGAGGTGGAGTCGAGCCTTGTCGAACTGGATCGGGACAAAGGCGCCGATCCGGCCGACGAACTCGCAGCGCGACGGGCGACCAGAGCTTCCTAGGAAAGATTCAGTAGCTCTGCGGCCGCTGACCGAAAGGATCCTGCTGGCTAAAGGGGTTCGGCTGGCTAAAGGGATCCTGCTGGCTAAAGGGGTTCGGCTGGCCGGCCGGGAAACCTGGTTCCCTCCATTGATGATTGGCGTCGAATGAGTACGGGTCGCTGCTCGGTGCCTCGGCGGGCGCCGGTGGTTCTTCGTGGTCGGGAATCACACCGCCCACGGGAATTCGTCCGGCACGGATGACGCGATCAAGCAATTGATCGAAGTGGTGCGCCATTTCCTGAGCGCTTTCGCCGGGCCATACATGAAGCGGTTTCGCGGCGCCTTGCGCTTGCTGCAGCGAGGTGCGCTCGGGCAATTGCGGGCTGAGGACGAGCGGTCCAAACATGTCTCGAAGTTCCTTGATCCGAAACTGGTGTTCGAGCGACTGGATCTTCGCACGATTCACGATGATGCCGAGCGGCTGGAGGCGGGGGGACAGGCCGCGCCGTATCTCCTCGATGGCGCGAAGGGCGCGATCGGCGGCGGCGACCGAGAACAAGCCGGGTTCCGTGACGATCGTCACGCGATCGCTCGCCGCCCATGCCGTGCGTGTGAGGGCATTCAGTGATGGCGCCGAGTCGATGAGCACGAGATCGTATTCGGATTCGAGATGCGCGAGCGCTTCTTCGAGTTTCCAGATATCCCGGATGCTCGGGTGCGGTCCGTCGAAGTTGATCGCAGACGGGCTCCCGATGAGCACGTCGATTTTTCCCGGTCGGCCGCGGGTCCACCCACTCGGCGAAATGGCCGCGCGAACGACTTTTTCTTTGGGGGAAGCCAGCACGTCGGCGACGTTCAAGTGGCCGGCGACACTGATGTCCATACCGGTGGAGACATCGGATTGAGGGTCGAGGTCAACGACGAGAGTTCGAAGTCCCCTCGCGAATGCCGCCGAGGTCAACCCCAGCGTCACGGTCGTCTTTCCGACTCCGCCTTTGAGGGAGCTGACGCTGAGTACATGCACGAGTAAAGACGATACCTTCACTAGTCTGAAAGAACCTAAATCTTCGCGAGCGTTCGCGTTCGCACGTCGATGAAACTCGGCAGCCCCCGACTATCCTTGGACTCCCAGCAGAGAGGTCAATCGTGTTCACCAAGATTCTTGTTGCCAACCGGGGTGAGATTGCGATTCGCGCGTTTAGGGCGGCCTTCGAGCTGGGTGCGAAGACCGTGGCGGTTTTCCCCTGGGAGGATCGCAACTCTCTGCATCGGCTGAAGGCCGACGAAGCGTACCTCATCGGCACGGAGGGGCATCCGGTTCGCGCCTACCTCGACGTGTCGGAGATCATTCGAGTCGCGACGGAGTGCGGAGCGGATGCGATCTATCCGGGATACGGATTCCTTTCCGAGAATCCCGAACTCGCGGAAGCCGCTGCCGCGGCCGGTATTGCTTTCATCGGTCCGAGCCAGCGCGTCCTGGAGATGGCGGGCAACAAAGTCACGGCGAAAGAGCACGCGATCGCGGCCGGAGTGCCCGTGCTCAAGTCCACACCCGCATCCCAGGACATCGAGGAGTTGATCGCCGGGGCGGAATCCATCGGGTTCCCGGTTTTCGCGAAAGCGGTCGCGGGCGGCGGCGGGCGGGGGATGCGCCGAGTGGATCACGCGGAAGATCTTCGGGGCGCTCTCGAGGAGGCGATGCGCGAAGCCGACAGTGCGTTCGGGGACTCGACGATGTTTCTCGAACAGGCCGTCCTTCGGCCGCGCCACATCGAAGTGCAGATTCTTGCGGACGCATCCGGCGAGACGGTCCATTTGTTCGAGCGCGACTGCAGCGTTCAACGTCGCAATCAGAAAGTCATCGAAATCGCGCCGGCTCCGAACCTCGACCAATCGATTCGCGATTCCCTGTATCGGGACGCCATCGCTTTCGCGAAGTCGATCGACTACGTGAACGCAGGAACCGTGGAGTTCCTGCTCGACACGATCGGCGAAAGAGCCGGCGAGCACGTCTTCATCGAAATGAATCCGCGGATTCAGGTCGAACATACGGTGACGGAAGAGATCACGGATGTGGACCTCGTGCAGGCCCAGATGCGGATCGCTTTCGGTCAAACGCTCAAGGAACTCGGCCTCACCCAGGATTCTCTGGCCGTCCGGGGCGCGGCGCTGCAATGTCGCATCACAACGGAAGACCCCGCCGACGGCTTCCGGCCCGACACGGGCAAGATCACGACGTATCGCTCGCCGGGTGGTGGAGGTATTCGGCTCGACGGGGGAACGATTGACCCCGGCACTCAAATCAGCCCGCACTTCGATTCGATGCTCGTCAAGATGACGTGTCGTGGTCGAGATTTCACGGCCGCCGTGGAGCGCGCCAAGAGGGGTCTCGCCGAATTCCGCATTCGAGGAGTTGCCACGAACATCCCGTTCCTGCAGGCTGTCCTCGACGACCCCTCGTTTGCGCACGGCGATATCACGACGGCCTTCATCGACGAGCGACCCGAACTCGTCAATGCAGCGCCCTCGAAGGATCGCGGCACGAAAATTCTGAATTGGCTCGCCGATGTGACGGTCAATCAGCCTTACGGACCAGGCGATGGCGTGATCAGCCCCGAAGTGAAGCTCCCGGTCGTGAATCTCGACGCGCCGCCGCCGGACGGGTCGAGACAACGCCTTCGTGCGCTCGGCCCGGCCGCGTTCGCCGCGGACTTGCGCGCCCAGACCGCGCTTGCGGTGACGGAAACCACGTTTCGGGACGCCCACCAATCGCTCTTGGCGACGAGAGTGCGCACGAAGGACCTCGAGGCCGTCGCACCATACGTCGCTCGCTTGACACCCGGCCTGCTTTCGGTGGAAGCGTGGGGCGGTGCGACCTACGACGTCGCGTTGCGGTTTCTCGGCGAGGACCCGTGGGATCGGCTCGCAACACTGCGCGAATCGCTGCCCAACATCGCGATTCAAATGCTGTTGCGCGGTCGAAATACGGTCGGGTACACCCCGTATCCGACCAAAGTGACGGATGCTTTCGTTCAGGAGGCCGCCGATACCGGCGTCGACATATTCCGGATTTTCGACGCATTGAATGACGTGGAACGGATGCGGCCCGCGATCGATGCCGTCCTCGGCACCGGAACCGCGGTCGCCGAGGTCGCGTTGTGCTACACGGGAGACTTGCTCGACCCTGCGGAAGACCTCTACACGCTCGACTACTACCTGGCTCTCGCCGAGCAGATTGTGGACAGCGGAGCGCACATCCTTGCCGTCAAGGATATGGCGGGACTATTGCGCGCGGGAGCCGCTGAGCGGCTCGTAGAGGCCTTGCGCAGCCGATTCGATCTTCCCGTGCACGTGCACACCCACGACACCGCTGGCGGGCAGCTTGCGACGCTCCTCGCGGCGAGTAGGGCCGGCGCGGACGCTGTCGATGTCGCGAGCGCTCCCATGGCAGGCACGACGAGCCAGCCGCCGTTCTCCGCTCTCGTCGCGGCACTCGCGAACACCGAGAGGGACACCGGCTTGTCGCTTCAAGCGGTATCCGACCTCGAACCGTATTGGGAAGCCGTTCGCCGCCTCTACCACCCTTTCGAATCCGGCCTCGCCGGTCCGACTGGCCGCGTGTATCACCACGAAATTCCCGGCGGTCAATTGTCCAATCTCCGAACGCAAGCGGTCGCGCTCGGGCTCGCCGATCAGTTTGAAAAGATTGAAGACTGGTACGCCGTCGCGAATCGGATCCTCGGCCGGCCCCCCAAAGTGACGCCGTCGTCGAAAGTCGTCGGCGATCTCGCTCTCGCAATGGCTGCGGCCGACGCCGATCCGGAGGATTTCGAGGAGAATCCCGGCAATTACGACATCCCGGATTCCGTTGTCGCGTTCATGGCGGGGGAGTTGGGCGACCTGCCGGGTGGTTGGCCCGAACCGTTCCGCAGCAAGGTTCTTGCCGGTCGATCGGTATCGATCGAGGTGGAGGATCTCGGCCCCGAAGACAGCGCCGCCCTGGAGTCCGACTCGTCGAGTCGACGTGCGGCGTTGAATCGCTTGCTGTTCCCCGTGCCAACTCGACTGTTCACCGAAGTGCGCGAGAACTTCGGCGATGTCTCCGTGATCTCCACGATCGCTTATTTGTACGGTCTCCGGTCGGGAGTGGAACACCTGATTCCCATGGAGCCCGGCGTCGAGCTCATCGTCGGTCTCGAGGCGATCGGCGAAGCGGATGACAAGGGCATGCGAACCGTGATGACGGTCATCAACGGACAATTGCGACCCGTGTTCGTGCGCGACCGATCCATCACCGTCGACATCAAGTCGGCCGAAAAGGCGGACTCCCGCGTTCCCGGCCAGGTTGCCGCACCATTCTCGGGCGTCGTGTCGCTCAAAGTATCCGAGGGCGACTCGATTGAGGCGGGCCAGGTCGTCGCATCGATTGAGGCGATGAAAATGGAGGCGGCGATAACCTGTTCCGTGCCCGGAACCGTGCGGAGGGTTGCCATCCCGCAAACCCAGCAGGTCGATGCGGGAGACCTATTGCTCGTCGTCGAGTTGTAAGCTAGAGGGTCCGATTACGAAGGGCCCCCCTTGTGGCTTCGAAGATAAGCAAGACCGAAAAGTTGAGCGGAACCGCTGCGAAATCGCTGAACGGCACGAAGTCGTCGCCGGATGGAGTATCGCCGGACGATGCCGCGCTGGCGAATCGCGCCGTAACGCACAGCGGCCTGCCGTCATTGCCGGAAAGCCTCACGATCGATGTGACGCTTCCCGAGCAGGTCCACGCGACTCCGGACGATGAACGCGCCGTCGCACTCAGCGATGAAACGGTTAGGGCCGGCCACGTGCTCGACGGCGTCGGCGCGACGACGTCGATCAATCTCGTGCCGGTCATGCCGGATCCGCTCCCGTCGAGCGACACCGCGGATGGCACCGATTCGTCGTCGCGGATACGCGAGGGGAGCGCGGTCGCTCCCGAAACGGCGGCGATGCTCACGGAGGACCGATTGCTCGAGCCGCGGACGCGGAAACGTCCTCGGCCCGAAGGTTTCTGGCCCGCCACGGTCTACGCGACAACCCTCCATTTGGTCAACCTTGGAGACTCGCCGCGCGTTCGCGCCCGCAAGGAACTGGAAACACGGATCGGCAAGCGACTGGATGGCGGAACCCGATTCGTTCCGGTCCTGACGCGCAAAGGGGGCGTGGGCAAGACGACGATCACCGCGTTGCTCGGTATGGCGCTCGCGGATGTGCGCGAAGATCGCGTCATCGCGATCGACGCAAATCCGGATCGCGGCACTCTTGCCGAACGGGTCCACAAGAGTACGGCATCCACCGTGCGCGACGTGGTCACGAAAGCCCCGACGATCACGACCTTTAGCGAGTTCACCACTCTCGTGTCGCGCGACGAAACGCGGCTCGATGTGCTCGCTTCGGACACCGACCCGACGCAATCCGAAGCTTTCGACGAGAACGACTACAACGTTGTCGCCGATCTGGCCGCGCGCTTCTACTCGATCGTTCTCACCGACTGCGGAACGGGAATCGTGCATTCCGTGATGCGTGCGACCCTGCAGAGAGCGGATGTCGTCGTCGTCGTGTCGGGAGGCAGCGTCGACGAGGCGCGGCTCGCCTCCGAGACGTTGACGTGGCTCGAAGCGAACGGATACGGCGATCTCGCCCACAACGCGATCGTCGCCTTGAACACGGGAACGCAAGGCACGAATCACGTGAACATCGACGAGATCGAAGCCCACTTTCGTTCGCGCGTTCGCGAAGTCGTGCGGATTCCGTACGACGCCATGCTCGCGTCCGGGGCCGTCGTCGATTACGAACGTCTCGAGCCGTTGACTCGCGCCACCGCCCGGGACCTTGCCGCGTACGTCGTCGACGGGTTGCCGTCCTCGAAGGACGATTGAACATCACGGTAACCAAGCGATCATGACTGCACGCCAAATCCGGGTTTTCGGCGACCCCGTCCTTCGAACCGTGTCCTCGGCGATCGCACCTGAGGATCCCGCAGCATCCGGACTCGTGGAAGACCTGCTGGACACCGTCCGATTGCCCGGAAGGGCAGGAGTCGCGGCACCCCAAATAGGCGTCGGCCTTCGGGCGTTCAGTTACAACATCGACGGCGAAATCGGCTACATGCTGAATCCCGAATTGGTCGAGGTCTCAGGCGAACCGACTCTCGTCGACGAGGGATGTCTTTCGGTTCCGGGATTCTATTTCCCGCGCGTCCGCTACCCATGGGCGCGCGCGACCGGTGTCGACCTCGCAGGGAAGCCGATTGTGCTCGAAGGAGACGGACTTCTCGCTCAAGCGCTCCAGCACGAAATCGATCACCTCGACGGCAAGCTGTTCATCGAGGGCCTGGACAAAGACCGCAAGCGGGACGCGATGCGGCTCATCCGCGAATCGGATTGGTTCTGATTCGCGCTCAGCCGACGACCGAATGACCTTGCGTCGCGGGCGCGTCATCGTACAGTCCGTCGATCGTACTCGCGAAGTCCGACAGGATGACGTGGCGCTTGATGCTCAGTTTCGGCGTCAAATGCCCACTCGCCTCCGTGAGATCATGCGGAAGGATGACGAATTTGCGAATTGATTCCGCTCGCGAAACCTTGGCGTTGGCTCGGTCGATCGCCGACTGGATCTCCGCGAGGACTCGCGGATTCTTCGCGGCCTCCTCGACCGACATGGTCGCATCTTCGCCATTGTTGTTGAGCCACACGGGCAGCATTTCCTCGTCGAGACTGATAAGAGCACCGATGAACGGTCGCTTGTCGCCGACCACGACGACTTGACCGATGATCGGGTTCGCGCGAATCGGGTCTTCGAGAGTAGCGGGCGACACGTTCTTGCCACCGGCCGTGACAATCAGCTCCTTCTTCCTCCCGGTGATTTCCAGATAGCCGTCGTCGTCGATCGTTCCGATGTCGCCGGTTTTGAACCACTCGCCGTCGAAGGTCTCCTTGGTCGCCTTCTCATTGTTCCAATATCCGTCGAAAATGTTGATCCCCTTGGCTTCGATCTCTCCGTCGGGTCCGAGCCTTACGGAACAACCGGGAAGCGGAGGGCCGACCTTGCCGATCTTGAAGTTGGAGGGAACATTGACGGTGATGGGTGCCGTGGTTTCCGTGAGCCCATATCCTTCGAGGATCGTCAAGCCGAGACTCCGGTAGAAGTGGCCGAGAAACAGGCCCAGCGGCGCCGACCCGGACACGGCGTACTTCACACGGCCGCCCAGTGCAGCGCGGATCTTGCTCAACACGAGTCGATCGAAGAGCGCGAATTGAAGAGCGAGCCCAAGTGGGACTTTGCCCGCATCCAGAGCCTTGGAATGAGCGACGGCGACGGCCGCAGCCTTTCGGAAAATCTTCCCCTTGCCCCCGCTTTCCGCCTTTTGCTCAGACGAGTTGTAGACCTTCTCGAAGACGCGTGGCACGGCGAGAAGGAACGTGGGTTTGAAGGAGCCCATGGCGGGCAGAAGCTGTTTTGTGTCGGGCTGATGGCCGACCTTCACTCCGCCGACGATGGCGAGCACCGAAATGAATCGGGCGAAGATGTGGGCGAGCGTGATGAAGAGCAAAGTGCTCGACTCCGTGTTCACGACTTCCGGTATCGCCCCTCGGGCGTTGCGGGTGAGTTCGACGAAGTTGGAATGAGTGAGCATGCAACCTTTCGGTCGCCCTGTCGTCCCCGCGGTGTAGATGAGCGTCGCAAGATCCTTGCCGCTGGCGATATTGCGACGGCGCTCGATCTCCTCGTCCGGCACTCCTGTTCCGCTCGATGCAAGCTTCTCGAGGTCTCCCGTATCGATCTTCCAGACGCTGCGTACGTCGGGAAGGTCGGCGTGCACTTCGTCGAACCGCGCGAAATGATCGGGCGTTTCGGTGATCATGGCGATCGTTCCGGAGTCACTGAGATTCCATTGGAGCTGCGCGGGGGATGACGTCTCGTAAATGGGGACCATGACGGCCCCGGCAAACCAGATCGCGAAGTCGATGAGAGTCCACTCATATCGGGTCTTGCACATAAGACCGATCTTGTCGCCGGGCTCAATGCCAGCCGCGACAAGGCCTTTGGCCAGAGCCCGAACCTGGTCGAGAAACTCGGTTGCGGTGATGTCCGACCAACCGCCATCGTGCGTCGGCACTGAGAACAGGGCGAGATCGGGTGTCGCCTTCACTCGTTCCACCAGAAGGTCTGTCGCGTTCGCGTTGGGCTCTGCGGGAACGATGGCGGGCATGTCGTAGTGGTCCACGGCAACTCCTTTGGTACCGGTCAGGTCAGTCCCAACACTCTACCGGGTCGGGCTCTCCAACCGCCGGGCCCGGTCGCGACGGGACGCCGCGCTAGGATTGTTGGGCTGCAGGCGTATGCCGCGCAGCGGGCGAACGGAAGGCCGCGCATGTTCTATTGGTTCATGAAGAACCTCATCGCCGGTCCGATTCTGCGCACGGCGTTCCGCCCGTGGGTGACCGGCGAGCACAATATTCCGCGCAAGGGCGGTGTCATTCTGGCCAGCAATCACTTGTCGTTCATCGACTCCGTGTTCCTCCCGCTCGTCATCGAGAGACGCGTGACGTTTTTGGCCAAGAGCGATTACTACACGGCGAGGGGAATAAAGGGCTGGGCCATCAAGAATTTCCTGAAGGCGGCGGGAATGCTGCCGATCGATCGCTCGGGCGGCAAAGCATCCGAAGCGAGCCTCAGGACGGGCCTCGGCGTGCTCAATCGCGGCGAGGTGCTCGGGATCTATCCGGAAGGAACGCGAAGCCCCGACGGCAAGCTCTATCGGGGGCGAACGGGAGTCGCGCGCATGGTTCTCGAGGGCGGGGTTCCCGTCGTGCCCGTCGCGATGATCGACACCGAGAAGGTCATGCCCATCGGGCAGCGGCTCCCCAAAGTACGCCGGATCGGCGTCGTGATCGGCGAACCTCTGGATTTCTCTCGATTCGAAGGCATGGAAAGCGACCGCTTCATCCTTCGGTCGATCACGGATGAGATCATGTACGAACTCAGCCACCTCGGCGATCAGGAATACGTCGATGTCTATGCGACGACGGTAAAGGAAAAGGCCGGAAGCCGTAGTCGCTAAGCGGATCTCTTCGGCATCGCGGCGAGCCGCCGCGCGCGTGTCACGCGCGGTTGCCGCCGGATAAGCTGGAGTTCCCGGGCACCCATCCGGGCGCAGCTGCATCGCCGCAGCAACTCGCAATCGCATCGTCGTGACCAGGATGCGAGGCACACTGTCCTATTCAAAGGAGGCCGTCGTGGTCGATCCATCCGAACCTGTCGTACTCGCTGAACAAGCGGTTATCGACGGGCTCGACCACTGGCGCTCTCTGCCTGTCGCGCAACAGCCCCTGTGGCCGTCCGCCGAAAGCGTCGCGCGCGCGTCGGAGGAGCTGTCGATTCTCCCGCCGCTCGTGTTCGCCGGCGAAGTCGACATTCTTCGTGAGCGCCTCGCGAGCGTTGCCCGCGGCGAAGCGTTCCTCCTTCAAGGCGGTGACTGCGCCGAGACTTTCGCCGCCGCCACAGCGAACCAGATCCGGGACCGCGTCAAAACAATTCTGCAAATGGCTGTCGTCCTCACGTACGGTGCCTCGATGCCGGTGATCAAGATGGGCAGAATGGCGGGCCAGTTCGCGAAGCCGCGCTCAAGCGAGACCGAGACGAGGGGCAACGTCACGCTGCCCGCGTATCGCGGGGACGTCGTGAACGGGTATGACTTCACCGAGGAGTCGCGAGCGGCCGACCCGGCAAGGCTCGTGCGCGGATACCACACCGCGGCGAGCACGCTCAATCTCATCCGCGCCTTCACGCAAGGCGGGTTCGCGGACTTGCGGCAAGTCCACAGTTGGAACCAGGGCTTTGCGCGCAATCCGGCCAACGTGCGGTACGAGCACATGGCGAGGGAGATCGACCGAGCCATCAAGTTCATGATGGCGTGCGGCGCGGATTTCGAGGCGCTCAAAAGAACCGAGTTCTACACTTCCCATGAAGCGCTCCTCATGGACTACGAGCGCCCGCTCACGCGAATAGATTCGCGAACTGGTACGCCCTACGACACGTCAGCGCATTTCCTGTGGGTAGGGGAGAGGACGCGGCAAATCGATGGCGCACACATCGACTTCCTCTCCCGTGTGCGAAATCCGGTCGGCGTCAAACTCGGGCCGACGACCACGCCGCGACAAGTCCTCGAACTTGTCGACCGACTGGATCCGGAGCGCGAACCCGGGCGTTTGACTTTCATCACGAGGATGGGCGCCGATCGAATCCGAGACGTGCTTCCCGCACTTCTTGAAGCTGTTTCCGCAAGCGATGCGACTCCCGTGTGGGTGAGCGACCCGATGCACGGCAATGGTCTGACCACACCGAACGGCTACAAGACCCGGCGGTTCGATGATGTCGTCGATGAGGTCATCGGGTTTTTCGAAGCGCATCGCGGTGCAGGAACTCACCCCGGCGGGATCCACATCGAACTGACGGGGGATGACGTCACGGAGTGTCTCGGGGGTTCGGAGCAGATCGACGAATCCGCTCTCGCAACTCGGTACGAATCATTGTGCGACCCGCGACTGAACCATATGCAATCCCTCGAACTGGCGTTTCTGGTGGCGGAGGAACTCGGCGCGCGGTAGGAATCGAACCGTTGGGCTAGTCGCCCGTCCTGAGCTTGACGTTGACGGTCGATCCTTTGTCCACCATGGTGCCGACGTCGGGATTGATGTCTTTCACGACGGCGCCTGGGATGCTGTATTGCGCCAGAGCTTTGCTGGTGTTGTCGCGGAACACGATCGTGAAACCAGCGGCCTCGAGGAGTGCCTTCGCGTCGCTCCACGATTTGCCGACGACGTTCGGAACGGCGACTTGCTCCACCCCGTCAGAGACGATGAGCTGGAATTCGGTGCCCGTCGTCGCGACACTTCCTTCCGAGAGGGGCTTGAGGCCGATCACTTTGCCCTTGGGGACATCATCGCTCCAGTCGTGCAGCCCTTCGCTCGTCGAGCCCACGAGCCCTTTGGCGCTGAGGGCCTTTTCGGCATCCTCCACCGACTTGCCTTTGACATCCGGAATGGGGCCGAGCGAAACGACCAGAGTGATCGGTTGTCCTTCCCAATATTCCTTGACGGTCGACAAATCCAGAGTCTTGCCGTTCCCGTCGATTCCGCTCGCCGAAATGACGAGACCTTCCGCGACTTTCGGATCGAATTGGCGACGGGAATCCTGGAGCGCGAACGTGTCGTCGAGCGCGGCTCGGGCCTCCGCCTCCGTTTCGCCGATGAAGCTGGGAAGCGAAACGAGTTTCGGTCCCTTCGATACGACGATCGTGACGGTCGCGCCGTGCGCGACGGACGAGTTGACCGCGGGGTCGGTTCCGATGACTTTCCCCGAGGGAATCGACACGCTGAACGCTTCGCGGTGATCCGACGAGACGACCAAATCGGCGTTTTCCAGCACTGCCGTCGCACTTGAGACGTCCTTGCCCGCGACGTCGGGGATGATGACTTTGGACCCGGGACCGCTGCCGAAATACCAGCCCGTGGCACCCGCAAGGGCCACCAAAATGAGAACGAGCGCGACAAACCATCGTCCGCGGGAGCGGCGGCGACTGGCGAGTGCCGCGAGTGCCGTCGTGCTGTCGAGCGAGACCGGTCCGGTGCGCTGCCTCGAGCGCGAACCGAGAACCTGCGTCTGGGTGTTCGAGGGCGCCGGGCGATCGGAAGGGATCACCATGGTCGGCGCAGGGGGAGCCACGTCCCCGCGCGACGGCGACGTCGACGAGGCATCCTGAAGGATTCGCCGGGTCTCGTGAAGCTGCTCGAGCATGGCGCGCGCGTCGCGAGGACGCTGTTCCGGGTCGCGCGCGGTCGACCACAGGACGAGCTCATCGAGTTCAACGGGTACTCGCGGATTCTTCGTGCTCGGCGTCGGAACCGTGTCGTTTGCGTGCTGTTGAGCGATCTGGAACGGTTGCTCGCCCTTGAACGGCTGTTCGCCCGCGAGCATTTCATAGAGCATGATGCCTACGGCATAAATGTCGCTCCGAGCGTCGGCGACGCCTCGAGTGACAAGTTCGGGGGAGAGGTATGCGATCGTTCCGAGCAGCGCGTTTCCGGTCGCGGTCTGGGTTGTGGCGGCGCGGGCGAGCCCGAAGTCGCTGATCTTTATTCGGCCGTCGTCGGCCAGCAGAACATTTTCCGGTTTGAGATCGCGGTGCACGATTCCGTTGCGATGCGCGGCGGCAAGGCCGGACAACACCGCCTCCATGATGTCCATCGCCTGGTCGGTTGTGAGTACCGGATGTTCGTGCAGAAGTTCGCGCAAGGTGATGCCCGGAAGGTATTCCATGACGAGGTACGCGGTTTCGGCATCCTGTCCCTGGTCATAGACATTGACGACATTCGGATGCGCGAGGCGGGCCGCCGAACGCGCCTCCTGAATGAATCGAACCTTGTATTGCGTGTCGTCGGCGAGGTGCCCGTGCATGACCTTGATAGCCACTCGACGCTCGAGGCGGAGGTCCGTTGCGAGATACACGGTCGCCATGCCTCCGCGCGCGATGCGTGAGCGCACTTGATATCGACCGTCGACGAGACGGCCGATCATCGGATCAGGAACGCTGGAGCTCACCGCAGAAGTCTAAGGAAGCGGCCGACGCTCAGCCCGTCAAAACACCGTGAAGCACGGCTTTGGTGGGCGCTGACGCTTTCCCGTCAGGATAGTTGGTCGAGCCACGCGCGCGCCGAGGACTCCCACTTTGCGTAGGCGTTCGGATATGCGGAGCGCTGAACGGCCTGGGCTGCTTGCGTCACGGACATCGTCTTCCATCCCGAGATGTCGAGCAACCCCCGAGTTTTGCCTTTGTTCGGATTGCTCGGACCACCGAAGAACAGCCGGCTCGCATAGACGGGATTCGTGACTTGCGCGGGAGTGCCCCACCCCGTGCTCGGGCGCTGCTGAAACAAACCCAGGGAGTCGCGATCGCCGTAATTGAGATTTCGCAGACTGGATTCCTGCATGGCCGCCGACAGCGCGATGACCAGACCGTAATCGCTCACTCCGAGAGACTTGCCCACGGAGATAATGACTCGCGCGTTGGTCGCCATTTCTGCCGTGAGAAGTGTCGTCGACGCCCCTGCGGACGCCGGGCTCGACGCGCCCGCGGGAATCCGGAGAGTGCGACCGGCGTAGATGATGCTCGACATCGAGAGTCCGTTAGCGGACAGCAGCGACGGGAGGCTGACGCCGAACCGCGCGGCGATGCTCGTCATGGTGTCGCCCGATTTGATGACGTAGCTCGTCGTGGCCGAGGGAGTCTGCGATGCGGACCCGCCCGTAATGGGCGTGACGTCGACGACCGGATCCAGGTCGACGACGGGCGCGGGGGTCGGCGCGGGCACGGTCGCATGGGACGATGCGCGCTTGGGAATGACGATCTTTTGGTTCGGATAGATGATGCTCGACCAACCGAGCCGGTTCGCGGTCAGGATCGATTGCGTCGGCACACCGAATCGAGCGGCAATGGCGCTGATCGTGTCGCCCCTTTTCACGGTGTAGCTCGAAGTCGAGGGAGCAGGCGTGGGGGTCGTGCTCGGAGGCTTCGGTGTTGTCAATGAGGACGAAGTCGACTTCGTCAGGTGCAACGTCTGGCCCGGAAAAATGAGCGACTTCCACCCGAGTCCGTTGAGAGCGAGCACGGTGGCCGTCGCGAGACCGAATTTCGCGGCGATTCCGCTGACGGTATCGCCAACGGATACACGATAGGTCGCGGGCACTACAGACGCGACTCTCGACTCGGCATCGGGAACGACCAATGACGGGGCGTGCGCCGCGGCAGATGCCATCGCGTCGATGACCGCTTTGCGCAATTGGGCGCGGGAGTCATTCGGCTTGTCGGTGCGCGGTGCAGAGACCGGCTGGACCGGGGCCGTCAGGCCAAGGCTCACCGCCATCGAACCCGCGAGCAGGATCGGGAGCGTCTGCATCGCGTTCTGACCCAGTTTGCTCGGCGGGCGGGGCGCGATGTGGCGGGCTTCCGGTCTTTCGTCGCGACCGCGCGCGAAAAGGTTGGTCATGTGATTCCCCAGTCTGACTCAACAAAAATGTCACAGAAATAAACAGGTGTCAATTAGCGTGACGAATGTGAATACAGTGAATTTGGGGGATTTGGATCGTGTCGCCGTGGTCGTGACCGCGTGTTCTGGCAGTCTTTAACGGTGGCACAGTCTTCTTCCAACCCCGCACAGCCCGAGATCCGCTGGCTCACGGTCCCTGATCTCGTCGAACAACTCGGGATCGGGGTCAGCAAAGTTCGCCGGCTCATCGAGGATCGCGCACTCCTGGCATCCCGCGTGGATGGCGTCTGGCGCGTGCCCGAATTGTTCTTGCGCGATGGCGAACCGTTGCCGGAGCTTCGCGGAACGCTCATCGTGCTCGCTGATTCCGGCTTTTCGGACGACGAAGCGATGCACTGGATTCTTGAACCGGACGAAAGCCTGGGGACGAGTCCCATCGAGGCGCTTCGCGCGGGTCGAAAGGCGGAAGTGCGGCGAGTCGCTCAAGCGCTCGGATTTTAGCTCCGAGCGGGCGACGGCACGATTCAGGCCGTTCTCGCCGTCGCTGATTCGGCGAGATTCAGAAGTTCCATTCGCGCACGCGCCGTGATGGTGGCACTCTCAAGAGCACTCTTGGCTTGTTCGACATTCCGGACGATGATGCGTTCGACGCTTTCGATGGCACCGCTGTCCTTGATCGTGTCCTGCAGCATCCGCACCTGGAGGTCACTCAGGTCTCGCTCTCCCAGCAATTCATCGAACAATCGAGTCGCGTTGGGCGGGAGCGCAGCTCGTGCAAGCGCAACCAGAACGGTTCGCTTGCCTTCCCTCAAGTCGTCGCCGGATGGCTTGCCGGTCATCGATGGATCGCCGAACACCCCCAGGAGGTCGTCTCGCAACTGATAGGCGATTCCGAGCGGCAACCCGAATGCCCGCAGCGCGGCGAGGTCGGCAGCGGTACCTCCGCCCAATGCCGCTCCGATCGCGAGAGGAGCCTCGATGCTGTACTTCGCCGATTTGTAAAGAATGACCCGATGCGCTCGAGGGAGCTGTTCCGATTCGGGATACGTGCGCCAGGCTTGCTCATTGACGATGTCGAGGTATTGCCCGAGCATGACTTCGGTGCGCATTCGATGGTGTTCGCCGCGAGCGGCTGCTCTCGCCGCCGAAGAGGCGGTCCGGGCAAGCCCCTCGTCGAATGCTTCATCGCTCCACGCGAGGAGAATGTCGCCCAGGAGGATTGCCGCGGAGCGGCCAAACGACTCGGCAGAACCCGACCACCCGCCGTCCCGATGGATCGTCTCGAATGTGCGGTGAATCGACTCGCCGCCGCGTCGGGTGTCGGAATTGTCGATGATGTCGTCATGGACAAGCGCCGCAGCGTGAAACAGCTCGAGAGCGACCGCGGCGTGCACGACGGCGTCAATTTGAGGATCTGAGTGATCGGCGAGGGGATCGAAGGCTCCAGCGGAGATTTGGGTCGATTGCCATCCCCAATAGCAAAAGAGCGCTCGAAACCTCTTGCCTCCGCGAAGCAAGGCGCGCGCGTGATGTGTGAATGCGGTCAACTCGTCCGCGATGTCGCGGAGTTCCGGTTCGCGCTCGTCGAGGAAGCGGTTGATGCCGTCCTGGACCAGATCGACCAACCGCGTACTCTCAGCCACCTTTATAGCCTAGTCAGCCTCGTGAGCATACAATGGAGGTCAAGACAGCGTCGATCTCATGCCTGAGGGGAGTGACCATGCCGCTATCCGAGCAGGAACAGCGACTCCTCGACGAGATGGAGCGCGGCCTGTATCGCAACGATGCAGACTTCGTCGCGACCGTCGGCAGCCACAACTCTCGACCGAATTACCGCATGATCGTGATCGGTCTTCTCGTCGCGATCGTCGGAATCGCGGGCATCGTCGCCGGCGTCGTCACCCATTTGACCGTCCTGGGCATCGTCGGTTTTGCCATCATGTTCGCCGGGGCTCTTCTTTCTTTGCGCCGCTCGGCATCGCCTGTTCAACCGACGGATAGTGGTGAGAGGCCATCGCCCAAACACGCCGGTTTCATGGATCGCATGAACGATCGCTGGGACAAGCGACAGGACGAGCGCGGCAACTGACGCTCCTCTGGGCTCACCGCCTCTGGGCTCACCGCCTTTCGAGCAATCCAGTCTTGCGCAAGCCACTCTGAGCAAACCTTTCGGGGCCGACGTCACGTCGGCCCTTCTCTTTTTGCGCCGCGACTGATCAGGTTGCTCCAATTCCCTCCACTGAGTAATGGGGCGTGAAGGCCCTGAAAACAAGCGATCATTTCGATGAGATCATGACATTGAGGGAAAAATGATTGTTTTGTGGATGTAAGTGGAGTAAAGTGGAGGCTACCTGAATCCGGGCCGGAGAATGAGGGGGAGGACCGCGGATGTTTCTCGGTACGTATGCCCCCAAGCTCGATGAGAAGGGCCGCATCATCCTCCCGGCGAAATTTCGCGATGAGCTCGAAGCCGGCATCGTCGTGACTCGGGGACAGGAGCGTTGCCTGTATGTGTTCAGCACGAGGGAATTCGAGGAACTGCACGAAAGGATTCGCCAAGCGCCCGTCACGAGCAAGCAAGCGCGAGACTTCCTTCGCCTCTTTCTTTCGGGTGCTCACTCCGAAGTGCCGGACAAGCAACATCGCCTCACCATCCCGGCCATGTTGCGCAACTATGCGGGACTCGATCGCGAACTCACCGTCATCGGTGCGGGCAACCGTGCCGAGATCTGGGACACCGATGCGTGGAACGACTACTACGCGAAGCAGGAATCCGGGTTCTCCGAAATTGCGGAGGAGGTGATCCCGGGCCTCTTCTGACGCCTTGCTTCTGACTCCCAGCCGGATTCGACCCTGACACACTTCCCCAGTGCCAGGTTCGGTACGGAGGGGAATCAGGGGCAAGGGGCCGCCGCCCGAATCCATGGACCGACGCACAACATCCCCAACGCCGCGACGCGGGGACCGCTCATCCGCCGACCGCATCCACGAGCCGGTCCTTCTGGAGCGCACGGTTGCTCTGCTTGGACCTGCCCTTGAGAGGGAGAATGCGGTATTGGTCGACGCAACGCTTGGAATGGCGGGTCACGCGGCGGCTTTTCTCGAGCGATTTCCCGCACTCACGCTCGTCGGCATCGATCGCGACTCGAGCGCCCTGTCGATTGCGCGCGAGCGGCTTGCGCGCTTCTCCGAGCGGATACACCTAGTGCACGCCGTCTATGACGAATTGGCCGTCGTGCTGGAGGAGCTCGGGTTCCCCGCAGTCGCCGGCATCCTTTTCGATCTTGGAGTGTCGTCGCTTCAGCTCGATCAAGCGGATCGCGGCTTCGCCTACTCGAAAGATGCTCCGCTCGACATGCGCATGGACGGCAACACGGCGTTGACGGCCGAACGAGTCCTCGCGGAATACAGTGAGGCAGAGCTTCGCAGGATTTTCTACCAGTACGGGGAAGAGAAACTCGCGCCGCGATTCGCGCGGCGAATCGTAGAAGTCCGGTCAACCGAACCGTTGCGATCCTCGACTCAATTGGTCGCCCTCATTGACGCCGCAACACCGAATGCCGTGCGTCGGGCCGGTCACCCCGCGAAACGAGTGTTTCAAGCTCTTCGGATCGAGGTCAATCAGGAACTCGTCGCCCTCGAGCGCGCCATCCCGCAAGCGATCGACGCGCTCGACGTGGGTGGCCGCATTCTCGTTCTCTCCTACCAGTCGCTCGAAGACCGCATCGTCAAGCAGGCATTCGCGGCGGGGTCGGCCTCGAGCGCACCCCCCGGTCTGCCCGTCGAACTGCCGGAACATCGCCCCATTCTCAAGCTCCTTGTCCGTGGAGCGGAACAAGCGAGCGAATCCGAACGAGAGGCCAACCCGCGTTCAGCACCGGTGAGGCTGCGGGCCGCTGAACGAATCAGGCGAGCGGCGTGAGCGCGCTTCTTGCCGACGCTCGCCGCGCGGCACAAACCCACACCGTTCCGCAACGTCGTCACCTTGACGTCGTCTCGACCCGGCGGCAAAAGCGTGCGCGGCCAAAAGCGGTTTACGCGCTCGTCACGGTTGCAGGATTGTTCGCGATATTGATGGCCCAATTGCTGTTGAGCATCGTGGTGTCCGACGGCGCGTACCAGATCTCGGCGCTTCAGCAGGTTCAAAAGGAACTCACTCGCGATCAGCAATCGCTGACCGAGCAGCTTCAAGTGCTCGAATCGCCTCAACATCTTGCGGCGAATGCCCAGGCCCTCGGCATGGTGACCAATTCGGGTACCGCATACTTGCGCCTCTCCGATGGAAGCATCATCGGCACGCCGGTCGCCGCTCGATCGACGGGGAAGATTCGGATGGGCAGGGATGGCAACCCCCTCATCCCCAACGAACTCCTGAACGGAGTCTCGCTCACTCCCGTCAGCAGCGTCACGGCCGCGGACGGTGGCGATGGCGCGCCTGAGCCAGACCCGGCTACTTCGCCGGTAGCCTCGACGGACGCGCCCCTACCCTCCCCGATAACGAGATAGCCACCCTCCCGAAAGTCCGAGACAGTGACCCAGCATCGAACGACGCGGCGGCGACTGGCGATCGCGGTCCTCCTCACGTTTGTCATGGTGGCCGTATTCGTCGTGCGCCTCGTTGACATTCAGGTTGTTCGTGCGAGCGAGCTCAACGCCGAGTCGCTCGACAAGCGCGCGATCGAGCAAGTGATTCCCGCGCCACGCGGGCAAATCGTCGACGAGAACGGCGTCGTGCTCGCCGACAGCGTCACGCGATACGACATCACCGCGTCACCCGCCAATGCGGCGCCGTTCGACCGTACGGCCGACGACGGCACGACCGCGAAAGTCAGCGTTCTCGACGCGGTAACCGAGATCGCGCAATTGACGGGAACGAAGCCGAACGACTTGCTCCTCGCGGTGACGAAAGACCCGTCGTCGAATTTCGCTTACCTCGTCAAGGGAGTCGACACCGAGACGTTTCGCGCGATCAGGGCACTGCGCATCCCGTGGGTGTATCCGCAACCGCAACCCCACAGGGTGTACCCGCTGGGATCGGTGGCAGGAAATTTGGTCGGTTTTGTCGGTACCGACGGACCTCAAAACGGCCTGGAGGCCACTGAGGATTCCTGCCTCGCGAGCACGGACGGCTCGTCGACCTACGAACGCGGCGCCGACGGAGTTCGCATTCCCGGAAGCACGGTGACGACGAAGGAGGCGGTGCCCGGCGGCACTGTGAAACTTACGATCGACAGCGACCTGCAGTGGTACGTGCAACAGGCCGTCGCGGAGCAAGCGCTCGCCATCGGCGCACAATCGGGCATGGCAGCAGTCATCCGCGTCAAGGATGCGCACATCATGGCGATGGCCGACTGGCCATCGGTCGATCCCAACAACGTCGACGGGACGCCGATCGAATTCCTCGGATCGCGAGCGTTCAACTACCAATTCGAACCGGGCTCGATCATGAAGGGCCTCACGGCGTCGATGCTGATCGACCAGGGCGCCGCAACGCCCACGACGCACGCGCTCGTTCCCGGTGTCTGGTTGACGCCGGATGGCGCGAGAATCCAGGATTCCTACGGTCACGGCAACATGCGCTGGACTCTCACGGGCGTTCTCGAACAATCGTCCAATGTGGGCATGTCGATGCTCGGCTCGAAGCTTCCGCAAAGCGTCCGCTACGACTATTTGCGCAAGTACGGGATGGGTCAGGATACCGCCGTGAATTTTCAGGGAGAAGCGAACGGCCGCCTCGCCAAACACTGGAACGTCCAGGAGAACTACGACATTACGTACGGGCAGGGAATTTCCGTCACTCTCGCCCAAATGGCCAGCGCGTACCAGGCGATCGCGAACGGCGGAGTCCGCCTTCCTCTCACTCTCGTCGAGGGATGCACGAAGCCGGACGGTACAGTCGTCGACGTGCCCTCGACCACCGGCACGAGGATCATTTCGGAGAAGGCGTCCAAGACCACCGTGACGATGCTCAAGAGCGTTGTCACGGGCGGAGCCCTTTCCGCGACCCTCACCATCCCCGGATATCAGGTCGCCGCGAAGACGGGAACCGGCGAAGTCGCCGCACACGGGGTCTACACGAGCGACCGCATCGTTTCCGTGGTTGGCATCGCTCCGGCCGACAATCCTCAATACGTGGTCATCGTGACCTTTGTGAAGCCGCATATCATGAAGTCATCGGCAGCGGCGGCTCCCACGTTCCGTAAGATCATGGTGCAAGTATTGAAGTCATATCGGGTCCCACCCTCCAAAAAGTCGGGGCCCGGTTACCCGACAACCTGGTGAGAAAGAGGATGCATTGACTGATCGGATCCCGCCGGTCCTGCGTCCAGAACATCCCATGGCCCGATCGCTGGCCGGGCTTGTCGCAGAGTTCGGACTTGCCCATCTCGGCTCGCTCGACGGCGTCGAGGTGAGCGGTGTCACCGTGAGAACGAGTGAAGTGCACCCCGGCGATCTCTTCGTCGGTCTGCCCGGAGCTCACAATCACGGCGCAGAGTTCGCATCGGACGCGCGCGAACGCGGAGCCGTTGCCATCCTGACGGATGCGGACGGTGCGGCGCTCGCGCAGGAATCGGGCCTTCCGATCGTGATCGTGGATTCCGCGCGAGCGGCGCTGGGCGACGTTTCCGCGTGGGTCTATCAGACGGCCGATCATCCGCCGTTGCTCTTCGGGGTCACCGGAACGAACGGCAAGACCTCGACCGCGTACCTTCTGGAAGGTATTCTTCGACAGCTCGGCCTCGTGACGGGGTTGAGCTCGACCGCGGAACGGCACATTGGCGACCTCACCGTCGTGAGCCGCTTGACGACGCCGGAAGCAAGCGAATTGCACGCGCTTCTCGCGCGAATGAGAGAAAGCGAAGTGCGTGCGGTTGCCGTGGAGGTGAGCGCTCAGGCCCTCAGTCGCAATCGGGTCGATGGAATCGTCTTCGATGTCGTGGCGTTCACGAACTTGAGCCACGACCACCTCGATGACTATGCCGATATGGACGAGTATTTCCAGGCAAAGCTTTCCTTCTTCGAACCCGAGCGTGGCCGACGAGGCGTCGTGTCCCTCGACACGGCATGGGGCCATCGAGTCGTCGAAGGTTCGCACATCCCGGTCACGACGATTTCGGCGACACCGGATGTCCCGGCGGAATGGCGAGTCGAAATTCTCGGCGAACGAGCCGAGTACACGGCTTTCCGACTCGTGGGGCCGGAAGGCCGATCCGTCGAAACGAGGGTGCCGGTCATCGGATGGCACATGGCCGCGAATGCGGGATTGGCGATTGTCATGCTCGTCGAGGCCGGATTCGAGCTCGAAGCGATTGGGCATGCGATCGAGAACGGGATCGACGCGTATTTGCCGGGTCGGACGGAGCGGGTCTCCGGCGAATCCGGTCCAACCGTCTACGTGGACTTCGGCCATAGCCCCGACGCTTTCCTCAATACCTTGGGGGCCGTCAGAAAAGTGACGACCGGCCGCGTCATCATGGTTTTCGGTGCCGACGGGGATCGAGACCCATCGAAACGACATGAAATGGGCCGGGTCGCATCCGAATATTCGGACATCCTCGTGATCACCGATCACCACCCTCGATTCGAGAACGCCGAATCAATTCGAAAAGTGCTCATCGAGGGCGCACATCGTGCCGAGCACCCCGCCGAGCTCCACGAAGTGAGCCCGCCCGAACAGGCCATTCGCCACGCGGTGTCGCTCGCGCGCGAGGGGGACTCGATATTGTGGGCGGGACCCGGGCACCAGGACTACCGGGACATCGAGGGGGTCCGCACGCCGTACTCGGCGCGGGCCGAAGCTCGGGCCGCGCTTCGCGAGGCCGGCTGGTGATCGCGGTTTCGCTCGTCGATCTGGCGGGCATGGTCGCGGGGGATCTGCATCTGGCCGGCGATGCGAACGTCGACGATATCGTCGGCGGGCCCGTGGTCGTGGATTCGCGACGGGCCGTTTCGGGGAGCGTCTTCATTGCGATGCGCGGTGACACCACCGACGGCCACGGATTCGCGATCGACGCCGTATCCGCGGGTGCCGTCGTCGTCATTGCCGAACGTCGTGTCGACGTGTCCGTGCCGACGATCATCGTGAACGATTCCCTCGCGGCCTTGAGCCTGCTCGCGCGTGAGGTCGTCGCGCGAGTGCGAGCCGAGGGAAAGCTTCGCGTGGTCGCGGTGACCGGTTCCAACGGCAAGACGACGACGAAGAACATGTTGAGCGCCGTGCTGTCCACCGTCGGCAATGCCGTGACACCCCGCGGTTCGTTCAATAACCAGGTGGGAGCGCCTTTGTCGATGCTGGAGGTCGATCTGCAGACCGACTTCCTGATCGTCGAAATGGGCGCAAGCGCGGTTGGCGACATTGCGCGACTCGTCTCGATCGTCGTTCCGGATGTTGCCGTGGTCCTCAAGGTCGGCCTCGCTCATGCGGGTGGTTTCGGCAGCATCGAGGAAACGCAAAAGGCGAAATCCGAACTCGTCACCGAACTGCCGGCGTCGGCCGTCGCGGTACTGAACGCGAACGACTCTCGCGTTGCAGCGATGGCGGCGATGACGCAAGCGCGCGTCGTCACATTCGGATTGGGCGATTCCGCTCACGTGCAGGCACGCGACGTCTCGACGTCAATCGAAGGAACGCACTTCACGCTTCACGCAGGGGAGTTCACGCTCCCGGTCTCGATGACGATCCTCGGCGATCACAACGTGATGAATGCGCTCGCGGCCGTCGCGGCTACTCGCGAACTCGGTGTGGATCCCGCACAAGCGATTGCGGCCATCGCTCGAATGCCGAGAGCCGAACGCTGGCGCATGGAATTGCTCCAGGGGCCGGACGGCATCACCGTGATCAACGACGGATACAACGCGAGCCCCGAATCGATGGCGGCGGCCTTGAAATCGCTCGCGGAAATCACGCGCGGTCGCCATCGCGCAATTGCCGTGCTCGGTGAGATGGCCGAACTGGGGGAGTACAGCGATGACGAACACGATCGCGTGGGTCGCCTCGTCGTTCGGCTCAACATCGACAAGCTCATCGTCGTAGGGCACGCGGCACGCCACATTCACAACGCTGCGGGACTCGAAGGATCGTGGGACGGGGAGTCGCTCCTCGTCGCCGACCAGGAAGAGGCATACGATGCCTTGCGTAATGAGTTGCGGTCAGGAGACGTCGTCCTCGTGAAATCCTCGAATGCTGCCGGGCTGCGACTGCTGGGCGACCGAATCGCCGGAGTGAGCTGATGCTCGCGCTGCTGATCGCCGCGGGCTTCTCGATGGCCTTCACTCTCCTGCTCACGCCGTTTTTCGCGAAACTGTTCCGGCGACTCGGTCTCGGTCAATTCATCCGGGCCGATACCCCGACGACTCATGTGATGAAGCGGGGAACCCCGTCGATGGGCGGTGTGGTCTTCGTCACGGCATCCGTGATCGGCTACTTCGTCGGGCACTTGTTCGGTGGCGGGCGCCCCAGCGCGAGCGCGATTCTCGTCATGCTCATGATGGGCGGCCTCGGCCTCATCGGATTCATCGATGACCTCTTGAAGGTGAGCAAACAGAACAGCCTCGGTCTTGCCGGAATCTACAAAATCATTGGCACGATTATTGTCGGAGTGGTCTTCGCGCTCGTGGGAATCAATTACCGGGACAGCCACGGGAGATCCCCCGTGTCGACAGCTCTATCGTTTCTCCGCGACTTGCCATTCGACTTCCTCGCCGTATTCGGTCTCATTGCGGGAACGATCGCGATCGTGCTGTGGATCGTCTTCCTCACGGTTGCGGCATCCAACGCCGTGAATCTTGCGGATGGTCTCGACGGCCTCGCGGCGGGCGCATCCATTTTCGCGATCGGTTCGTACATCATCATCGGTTACTGGCAATCGATCCAGTCCTGCTACAGCCTCGCAGTCAACCCCGAGAATCTGTTCAAGTGCTATGACGTGTCGGCGCCCCTCGAATTGGCGACCATGGCAGCCGCCATTGTCGGCGCCCTCATTGGATTCCTGTGGTGGAACACGTCGCCAGCGCAAATCATGATGGGGGATACGGGTTCATTCGCGCTCGGCGGAGCACTCGCCGCTCTCGCGATCCTGTCCCGCACTGAGCTCCTCCTCATTTTGATCGGTGGGCTGTTCGCACTCATCACGGGGCAAGTGATCATTCAGAGGCTTTACTTCAAGGCTACGAAGGGCAAGCGCATTTGGAGAGCGAGCCCCTATCACCACCACTTCGAGATGAAGGGATGGCCTGAGGTCACGATCGTCGTCAGATTCTGGATCATTTCGGGACTGTTCGTCGGCGCCGGCGTCGGCTTGTTCTATCTCGAGTGGTTGTCCAGCACAGCGCCGTGACCGGGATTCGGGATATCGGCGCCCTGTCGAGCTGGCACTCCGACTGGAGCGGAATCCGCGTTCTCGTTCTCGGGCTCGGCGTGACCGGATTCGCGGTCGCGGACACGCTTGCGGAACTGGGGTGTTCCGTCATGGTAGCGGCCGGGAGTGCGGATACGGCCACGGAAGAGATTCTGGAGGTGCTCGGCGTTCAGTTCGTGCGCGCGGACATCGATCAAGGCGTACCCGACGTTGTCGAGTCATTCGACCCGGAACTCGTCATCGTGTCGCCGGGACTCCGACCCCAACACCCTGCCGTCGTCTGGGCATATGGCGGCGATCGCACCGTTTGGGGCGATATCGAACTCGCGTGGCGACTTCGCGACAAGACGGGGGTGCCCGCCGAGTGGATCGTGGTGACGGGAACGAATGGGAAGACGACGACGGTTCAATTGACGGCGGCGATGCTCGTCGCGGGCGGCGTCCGTGCCGCCCCGTGCGGAAACGTTGGTGTGCCTGTTCTGGATGCCATTCGCGATCCGGAAGGATTCGACGCTCTTGTCGTCGAACTGTCGAGCTTTCAACTCCACTATTTGGGCGACATCGCGCCGTGGGCGAGCGCGTGCCTGAACGTCGCGGATGATCATCTCGACTGGCACGGCTCCGCATCCGCATACCGAGAGGCGAAAGGGAAGGTCTATCGGAACACGAAAATCGCGGCCGTTTTCAATGAAGACGACTCCCTGACGCGAAAACTTCTCGAAGAAGCGGAAGTCGTGGAGGGATGCCGCGCGATCGGATTCGGTCTGGGCATCCCGCAACCGAGCAGCTTCGGAATCGTGGACGGGATCGCGTGCGATCGCGCGTTTCTTGACGATCGACACCACGCTGCGATGGAAATCACCACGGTTGACGAACTCGCCGCCGTCGGGCTGGGCGGGCGTCACATGCTCGCGAACGTCCTGGCCGCGGCCGCGCTCGCGCGATCGTTCGGCATATCGATCGAGGCCGTGAGGAGCGCCTTGCTCGCGTTTCACCCTGACAAGCACCGGAGCCAGCTGGTTGCCGAGCGCGACGGGATACGGTGGGTCGATGACTCGAAAGCGACGAACACACATGCCGCTCTCGCGTCGCTCACGTCGTTCGATTCCGTCGTGTGGATTGTGGGCGGGCTGTTCAAGGGAACTTCTCCCGGCGAACTCATCGACAGCGTATCCGGACGGGTGAAGGGCGCTGTTGTGATCGGCACGGACCGCGACGCCGTGCGCGCGGCATTCGCACGACACGCGCCCCAACTTCCGGTATTCGAGGTCGACACGCTCGACACTAAAGAGGTGATGCCGAAGGCCGTGCGGCTGGCTGCGGCGATTGCAAGCGAAGGAGACGTCGTCCTGCTGGCACCGGCCGCAGCGTCCATGGATCAGTTTCGGGATTACGCGGATCGCGGCGATCAATTCGCCGCGGCGCTGCACGACTTGTTGGGAGGAGAGGCCGATGACGACGAGCCCTCCGCGCCCCCGACAGAACCCTGAACCGCGCGAACCGGATCGGCGGGAACAGTCTCCCGTCGTCATGGTTGCGGTCAGACGTATTTTCGGGTCCGAGAACGGCAACTTCTTCCTCTTGCTCGGCACGACGCTGTTCCTCGTCGTCTTCGGGCTCGTGATGGTCTTGTCGTCATCGTCGGTCGAATCGTTCAAGGCGACGGATGACTTCTTCACGGGATTCTTGCGGCAAGCGCTCTTCGCACTCGTCGGAATTCCCCTCATGCTCATCGCCGCGCGAATGCCGACGGTGTTCTGGCGCCGCTGGGCCGGCGTGGCGATGATGATCGCCATCGGGCTGCAATTCCTTGTCGTGGCGACGAATCTCGGGGTCGAATACAACGGAAACCGTAACTGGATTCTGCTCGGGACGTTCTCGTTCCAGCCCTCCGAACTGGTCAAGGTCGCGCTTGTCATGTGGCTCGGCGTCATCGTCGCAAAGCGCATCGACGTGCTCGATGACTGGCGTCAGCTCGTTCGGCCGATTGGAATCGTCACAGGCATCGCGATCGCGCTCGTCTTGATCGGCGGAGACCTGGGCACCGCGATCATTCTCGTGGCCATCGTGCTGGGCACTCTGTTCTTCGCGGGTGTTCGCTTGCGATTTCTCGCGGTGCCGGCCATCCTCATGGCGGTCGCCGCATTCGTTCTCACGTTCTCCGGCAAGTCTCGACTGGATCGCATTTTGGCGTGGCAAAGCGGATGCGTGTCCGACGTCGACTACAGCGGATTGTGCTGGCAACCACTGCATGGTTGGTGGGCGCTCGCCTCGGGCGGGATGTTCGGGGTGGGCCTGGGAAACTCAAAAGCGAAATGGTCCTGGCTCCCCGAAGCGGACAATGACTTCATTTTCGCCATCATCGGGGAGGAACTGGGGTTGATCGGCGCGATCGTCGTTCTCGCGCTGTTCGTGGTTCTCGCGTTCTCGTTCATTCGCATCATCCGGGGGTCGAACGACCCCGTGGCGCGAATCACGGTCGGTGCCGTGCTTGCCTGGATTCTCGTCCAAGCGTTCGTCAACATCGCGGTCGTCCTCGGGCTCCTTCCGGTCCTCGGCGTGCCTTTGCCGCTCATTTCCGCGGGCGGATCCGCCCTCGTCACCACGCTCTTCGCGATCGGAATCGTTCTGTCGTACGCACGGCGGCCGGTGTCGGCCCGGGCGCCGAGGTGACACGATACTTGCTGGCCGGGGGAGGAACGGCCGGCCATGTGAACCCATTGCTCGCCGTCGCCGACGGCCTTCGAGGCATCGACCCCGAATCCGAATTCACGATCCTCGGCACGGCAGACGGGCTCGAGTCCCGATTGGTGCCCGAGCGCGGCTTCGAGCTCACGACAATCGAAAAGATCCCTCTGCCTCGTCGGCTCGACCGAAAGATGCTGCAGTTTCCGCGCCGGTTCCGAAATGCGGTGAAGGACATCCGAGGATTGATCGTCGACCGCAAGGTTGACGTGGTCATCGGATTCGGCGGCTTCGTGTCGGCTCCCGCCTACCTCGCGGCGTGGCGGGAGAAGAGACCCATCGTCGTCCACGAGGCAAATACGATTCCCGGCTTTGCCAATCGCCTCGGAAGCCTCCTGACACGGCATGTCGGCGTCGCGTTCGCGGGAACCCGATTGCGGCACGCGCGATTTGTCGGGATGCCGATGTCATCGGCCCTGGAGGAGCTGAATCCCTCGCAATTGCGACCGGAAGCTCTTCGCCATTTCGGTTTCGATGAGGGCAGTCGCGTTCTGTTGGTGACGGGCGGCTCGCTCGGAGCGCACAGCATCAACGACTCGGTGTCCACAGCCATCGCGAGCATTCTGGGTACGGGTTGGTCCGTCCTCCACATCACCGGTTCCCGATCCGATCTGCCGGCAAGCAGCCTTCGCGGATACCACGTCATCCGCTATTGCGACCGGATGGACCTCGCCTTGTCGGCCGCGCAACTGGCGGTTGCACGCGGAGGTTCTGCCACCGTAAGCGAATTGACGGCACTCGGGATTCCCGCGGTGTACGTCCCGTTGCCGATCGGCAACGGAGAACAGAAGCGCAACGTCCGTGCCGTCGCTCGCGCCGGTGGCGCGGTCGTGGTCGAGAATTCGCAATTCACTCCGGAGTGGATCGAACGCGAGTTGATTCCACTCATGATGGATCCCGGTGCGATCGCCGAAATGGCCGCCAAGGCCGCCGCCGCGGGAGTTCGCGATGGCACCGAACGCACGATCGCCCTCGTGCTCGACGCCGTTCAGCGGTCGCAAGGCGGCGAACCGTGATCAAGTCGGACTTCCATGAGCGGATGCCGGCGGACCCGGGCAATCTCCACTTCGTCGGAATCGGCGGCGCAGGTATGAGCGGAATCGCCCAATTGTTCCTCGCGAGGGGATCGCGAGTGAGCGGCACGGACATCCGCGATACCGAAATCGTGCGGGCACTTCGCGCGGCGGGCGCGACCATCACCATCGGCCACGACGCTCGCGCCATCGGCGACGCCGACACCGTGATCGTGACGGGCGCCATTGCAGAGGACAATCCCGAATACCTCGAGGCGCGAAAACGCGGTATTCCGATAGTCCATCGTGCTGTCGCACTCGCCTCCCTGACGAGCCACCATCGCCTGGTCGCGGTCGCCGGCGCACACGGCAAGACGACATCCACCGCCATGATCGTCACGGGATTGCGCGAACTGGGTACCGATCCGGGATTCGTCAATGGGGGAGTCATCAGTTCGCTCGGAGTGAGCGCGATGCCGGGTTCCGGCGACCTTTTCGTCGTCGAAGCGGACGAATCGGACGGTTCCTTCCTCCTGTATTCGCCAGCGGTCGCCCTCATCACGAACGTCGATCCCGACCACCTGGATCATTTCGGCACGGAATCGGCCTTCAAGACGGCATTCGTCGAGTTCGCCAACTCCGCCGGGGAGGCGGTCGTCATTTCCGCGGATGACGCGGGTGCCGTCGAGATCACCCCTCGCATTACGGGGCGACGAGTGGTCACGTTCGGCACCCGTACTGGAGCGGATGTCCGGCTCCATTCGGTCGTTTCCGGTCCGACCGCCCGATTCGGCCTGACCTGGCGGGGGCAGGAATTTTACGGCGAGCTTCGAGTTCCCGGCGAGCACAATGCCGTCAACGCGGCAGGAGCCTTCGGCGTTTTGGTCTCGCTCGGTTGCGACCCGCATGATTCCCTCGCGGCGATCTGCGCGTTCGACGGGACGGGCCGCCGATTCGAATTCCGCGGTGAAGTCGGCGGAGTCCGTGTCTTCGACGACTTCGCCCATCATCCGACGGAGATTTCCGCCGCCCTCAGCGGCGCTCGGGCCGTCGCCGGGAACGGGCGCATTATTCCGATCTTCCAACCGCACTTGTTCAGCAGGACACGCCGCCTTGCCGCGGAATTCGCATCCGTGCTGGAGGAACGAGCCGACCATACGATCGTCGTTCCGATTTATGCGGCTCGCGAGGAGCCCGAACCGGGAGTGACGGGCGAATTGATCGTGAACCAGTTCCACAATCGCGATCGAGCCGAATATTGCGAATCCTGGTCGGCCGCTATTGAGCGTGCCGTCTCGATCTCCCGACCAGGCGACATCGTGATGCCGATGGGTGGCGGGGACGTCTATGGCCTCATTCCTGAACTTCTCGACGCCCTCGCGCAGCGGACGCGCGCACGTCTCGCCGACGATGCGGACCCGGGCGGCGTGACGTGAAACGGCCGGAAGGATTCGACTCTCGGCAGAATCGAGTCGATACGCCCCGAACCGCAGCGCCCCGAGCTGCAGCGCCCCGAGCGGTGAGCGCGAAACGGGTCGCGAGCGATCGCCCCAACGTCAAGGCAGCTGCTCGTGAACGGCGTCGCTTCGAACGTCGCGAGATTCGGCGGTTCACCAGGGAGTCCCGGCGACGCAAACGTGGTTGGCTCGCGGCGATCGCGATCGTCGGGACACTGGCGATCATTTTGGCGGTCGCCGTGTATTCGCCTTTGCTGGCGCTGCGAACGATCACCGTCGATGGCGCGAAGAAAGTGAGTCCTGCGGAGATCCGGAAGGCGATCGACGGGCAACTCGGCACTCCGCTGGCTCTCCTGGATTTCGGAAAGTTGCGAGCTGAGCTCGGCGCGTTTCCATTGATTCAGAGTTTCGTCACGGAGATCGTCCCTCCGTCGACGCTCGTCGTCCACATTGTCGAACGCGCCCCCGTCGGGTCGATTGCGACCTCGACCGGTTTCGCGGTCGTGGATCCGGCAGGAGTCGTTTTGTCGTCGGCGGCGACGCGCACCGCGGGGATTCCGCTGATCACTATCGGAGGGCAAGGCACCGACTCCGTCGCCTTTGCCGCCGTCGTCGACGTTCTCGTGAGCCTTCCGGAATCCATTCGAACTCGAGTCGATGTGGCCGAAGCGACCTCGAAGGACGATGTCCGATTGATTCTCGTGGGTGGCGGACAACGCGTCGTGTGGGGGAGCGCGGAAAAATCCGGTCTCAAGGCTCGAGTTCTCGAGGAGCTCATGGCGGCGAGGGGTTCGAGCGCGCGCCTGGAATACGACGTGTCGGCACCGTTGAGTCCCGTCGTTCGTCCGGGATGACGCTCGGCCGGCCCTGTCGATTGCCCTCGTCCGTGCCCGGGAATGGCCGTGAAGTTCGCGACACGCGGGACGGGTTCCGTGCCGCGCGAGCACCTCGCGCCTAGCGTCAGTTCAGGAAATGCATACCGAGCATAACTTTAAACCTCAAGTAGAGATTGAACGTATCCCCGGAGGCCGGACGTGACATCGAATCAGAACTACCTCGCTGTGATCAAGGTGGTCGGCATTGGCGGAGGCGGTGTCAACGCCGTCAATCGGATGATCGAACTCGGGCTCAGGGGAGTGGAGTTCATTGCCATCAATACCGATGCGCAAGCGCTTCTCATGAGCGACGCGGATGTGAAGCTCGACGTCGGCCGGGAACTCACTCGCGGTCTCGGGGCCGGTGCTGATCCCGAGGTCGGTCGCCGCGCCGCCGAAGACCATGCCGAAGAAATCGAGGAGGCGCTTGCCGGCTCCGACATGGTATTCGTGACCGCGGGAGAGGGCGGCGGCACGGGGACGGGCGGCGCGCCCGTCGTCGCACGCATCGCCAAGTCGATCGGTGCTCTCACGATCGGCGTCGTAACGCGCCCGTTCGCGTTCGAAGGCAAGAGGCGCGCGTCTCAGGCCGATGTCGGCATTGCCGCGCTCAAGAGCGAAGTGGACACGCTCATCGTCGTTCCGAACGATCGCCTGCTGGAAATCAGCGATCGCGGAATCAGTTTCCTCGAGGCATTTGCCACGGCAGATCAAGTGCTGCTTGCGGGAGTGCAAGGGATCACCGATCTCATCACGACTCCGGGACTGATCAATCTCGACTTCGCGGACGTGAAGTCCGTGATGCAGGGCGCCGGCTCGGCACTCATGGGAATCGGGTCCTCGCGCGGCGCGGATCGTGCCATCAAAGCGGCGGAACTCGCCGTCGCGAGCCCATTGCTCGAAGCAAGTATCGACGGCGCGCACGGTGTCCTGCTGTCGATTCAGGGCGGATCGAACCTCGGAATTTTCGAGATCAACGATGCAGCCCGCCTGGTCCAGGAGGCGGTGCACCCCGAAGCGAACATCATTTTCGGTGCGGTCATCGACGACACGCTCGGCGACGAAGTGCGCGTGACCGTCATCGCCGCAGGATTCGATGGTGGAGAGCCGACGGTTCATCGCGGTGATCGGCGCTCCAATTACGTGACCGCCGGCGCGCCCCCCAGAGAGGCGACCGCCGAATACGATCGAGGTTTCGCCGCGAGCGAGGGCCTCTCCGATCCGCAGGGCTGGGGGGACGAGCCGGATGCGCCGGTCGTCGCGAGCGATCCCGCATTCGACGACGACGGAGACGACCTGGACATCCCCGACTTCCTCAAATGATGCGGGGGCCCGCTGCCGCCGCGTCGGGGGCCGGGGCATCCTTTCCAGGGCTGGCCGAACGTCTTTCGCTCGTCGAGAGCGAGATTCAGGAGGCCGCTCGCGAAGCGGGCCGCCACGCGGAAGACATCACGACGATCGTGGTAACGAAGTTTCAACCGCCCGGAATGGTTCGTGCCCTGGCTCAGCTTGGAATCACGAATATGGGGGAAAGCCGGCATCAGGAAGCTCTCGGCAAGGTCGCACAACTGTCCGACCTCGGGATTACGTGGCATTTCGTGGGCCAGGTCCAGGGTAAGAAGGCGCGGCAGATTGCGTCGTACGCGCGAGTGATCCATTCGGTCGATCGCGTTTCCGTCCTCGACGCG
This sequence comes from Cryobacterium sp., assembly GCA_019638975.1. Classification (GTDB taxonomy): domain Bacteria; phylum Actinomycetota; class Actinomycetes; order Actinomycetales; family Microbacteriaceae; genus Terrimesophilobacter. The sequence goes on along the minus strand of JAHBST010000009.1, from coordinate 3,517 downwards.
ATCGGTTCAACCGAGAGAAGCACCTCCGTCTTTCTTCAGTTGAACCTCACGGATGATCCCGCTCGAGGCGGAGTGCAATTCGAAGACCTCCCCGCTCTCGCCGAATACGCACTGTCCACGCCGGGTATCGACGTGCGCGGAGTGATGGCGGTGGCGCCTCTCGGCGGAGACGCGCGCGGTGCTTTCGCGCAAGTCGCACAAGCGTCGAAACGATTGCAGTCCGTGGCTCCCGAAGCGACAGAAATCTCGGCGGGGATGTCGGGAGACTTTCGCGAGGCGATTCTCGAAGGTGCGACACACCTCCGCATTGGTACGGCAATCACGGGAAATAGGCCCTCCGCCGGTTAATCTCGAAGTCAGAAGTTTCATCACTGGAGGCACACAATGGCTAACCCGCTGCGCAAGACCATGGTCTATCTGGGCCTCGCGGATGAGGAGTTCGACGACTACGGACCGGCACCGGCAGCTCCGCAAGCGGTCGCGAACGCGTCAGCGGCCCCGGCGCACGGTGGCCATCATCAGGTTGCCCAGCGCGCTCCCGTAACGCCGCTGCGCCGCCCCGCTCGAACGGCCGCCCCGATTGCGGAGATGAACGAGATCCTGACGGTTCACCCGCGACAATACAAGGACGCTCAAACCATCGCCGAAAACTTCCGTGAAGGCATCCCGGTGATCATCAATCTGTCGCAAATGAGCGAGTCCGAGGCGCGGCGCCTCGTGGACTTCGCGAGCGGACTCTCGCAAGGGCTGTACGGACGCATAGAGCGCGTCACCAACAAGGTTTTCCTGCTCTCTCCTGCGCACGTCGCGGTGAGCGGCGATCAGGGCGAATCGGATTCGACCGTCGACGCCGCGTTCTTCCCAGAGAACTGATCGGATTCGCTCGACGTTGCCGCCGCGATGTAGCGAGCGACAGGAGTAATGCATGGCTGTCGTCGCCGTCGTAGCGGGGATTCTTTACGTCCTCCTTCTCGCCTACTTTTTTCTCATGTGGGGAAGGTTCGTGTTTGATCTCGCGCAGAATTTCTCCCGGAACTGGCGCCCGAAAGGCGCTGGGCTCGTGTTCGCCGAGATCGTCTACACTCTCACGGATCCACCGATCAGGGCGGTGCGAAAGCTCGTACCGGCGTTTCGAATCGGCTCGGCGGCACTCGATTTCTCCTGGAGCATCGTCATGCTTCTCATCATCGTGCTGATGTACGTGACCCTCATCGTGCGGTCTACGTGACGTTGCGGGGGACTGCGCGGAAATCGGTGCGGGAAGTCGCGAGTCCCCTTACGGGGGATTCCCAATAAATTTGGTACCTTTAGCAGTACGTTGATTTCAGCGTGCAACTGATCTTTGAAGGTGACTCACATGGCTCTGACCCCTGAAGACGTGGTCAACAAGCGATTCCAGCCGACCAAATTCCGCGAGGGCTACGACCAGGACGAGGTCGACGACTTCCTCGACGAAGTTGTCGTCGAGCTTCGGCGACTCGGTCAGGAGAATGAAGAACTTCGACAGCGGCTTGCCGCGGGCGACGCGCAAATCAGCGAGCTTCAGCGCGCGGGAGGCGGCGCCGCGCAACAAGCGACCCCGGCGGCTCAACCGGTGGCACCGGCGGCACAGGCCGATGCGACGGCTCAAGCTCAAGCTGGATTCCCCGGCGGCGACCAATCGTCCGATCCGAATAACACGAACAACCTCCTTCAGCTTGCGCGTCGATTGCATGAAGAGCACGTCCGTGAGGGAATCGAGAAGCGGGATGCGCTCATTGCCGAGGGCCACGCAACCGCCGCTCGCATCGTAAGCGAAGCCGAGAGCCAAAAGATGTCCGAGCTGAGTTCGCTCGAGCAGGAACGCGTCGCGCTCGAGAGCAGGGTCGAGGATCTCCGCTCGTTCGAGAGGGAGTACCGCGCGAAGCTCAAGGGGCACATCGAAGGCATCCTGCATGACCTCGATGGAACGGCCGTGCCCGTAGGCGCGCCGGCACAGGGAGGCCACGCGTCGGCCAACATCCAGCAGGACCCGGCCGCGTTCGGCACGGTTCCCGCGCAACCGCAAGCAGGTTATCCGGGCTTCGGCGGTAACTGAGCTGTCGCCCGAAGAATCTGCGGAAGCGCCCGCGCGCACGAGCCTGCGCACCCTCGGCGTGCTTGTCGCGGTCGCTCTGCTCGTCTATGGAATCGATCAGTTGTCGAAATTCCTCATCGTCTCGTCGATGACGGAAGGGCAGCAAGCGGCGGTCCTCGGGCCTGTGCTGCAGTTCCATTTCGTCAAGAATTCGGGAGCGGCGTTCTCTATCGCGAGCGGGTCCACGTGGATTTTCTCCGTCGTCGCGGCCGCCGTCACGATATTCATCGTGTGGTACGCGCGACGGATCCGCTCACTCGCCTGGGGCATCCTGTTCGGGATGCTGCTCGGGGGAACGACCGGAAACCTCACTGATCGCTTATTGCGAGAGCCGAGCTTCGGTCTCGGCCACGTCGTCGACTTCATCCAGGTCTGGGGATTCCCCGCGATATTCAATGTCGCCGACTCGTTCATCGTTGCGAGCATGGGATTGTTCATCATTTTGTCGTTGCGCGGGGTGCGCCTGGACGGCAAACGAGCCGCGCGCACAGCCGAGTCCTGAGCCCATGGAGACGCGCCGCTTTGCGGTGCCACCCGGTGTGGCTGGCGAAAGGTTGGACGTCGCGCTGTCGCGAATTCTCGGATTCACTCGAACTTTCGCGGCCGACATCATTGACGAGGGCGGGGTGACCTCGTCGCGCGGTCCGATGGCGAAGTCTGACCGTGTCGTGGAGGGTGACGCACTCGAAGTCGTCTGGAAACCGAAGGCGGAGCCCGTCGTCGTGCCGGTGGAATTGCCGTCCCTGTCGATCGTCTTTCAGGACGACGACATCGTCGTTGTGGACAAGCCAATGGGAGTCACCGCGCATCCCTCCGTCGGGTGGGACGGCCCGACGGTGCTCGGAGCACTCGCCGCGAGCGGAATTCGAACGAGCACGTCCGGATCGGCGGAGCGAGCAGGCATCGTCCATAGGCTGGACGCCGGCACGAGCGGGCTCATGGTCGTCGCCAAGAGTGAGCGCGCCTATGCGGAACTGAAGAGGGCATTTCACGACCGCGAGGTCGACAAGGTGTATCACGCCGTCGTTCAGGGGCATCCGGATCCGCTCGCAGGGACGATCGAGGCGCCCATCGGGAGGCATCCTGGAGCGCGGTGGAAGTTTGCCGTCACGCGCGACGGGCGACCGTCGGTCACGCACTACGAAACGCTCGAGGCGTTTCCGGGCGCATCGCTGCTGGAAGTCCGCCTGGAGACGGGCCGCACCCACCAGATTCGCGTTCACTTCGCAACGCAGCGGCATCCGTGCGTCGGAGACGAACTGTATGGAGCCGATCCGCGGTTGTCGTCGCATCTCGGACTCAATCGGCAATGGCTGCACGCCACTCGACTGGGCTTTCGGCATCCGGGCACGGGAGAAGACGTCGAGTTCCGGTCGGATTATCCGGCAGACCTCGACCACG
>JAHBST010000089.1 GCA_019638975.1 Cryobacterium sp. | reverse complement strand
CGTAGCGAGAATCGCCGTCACCGGTCGGCTGTTGGTCGAATCGCCCATCACGGCGCGATCGCTCGTCAGCCGCAACAACGGCACGAGCGCGAACGGGATGCCGAAACTCAGAAACACCTGACTCAATACGAGCGCCCACGTCGGGTCGATCCCGAGAGCGAGGATCACGACCGCGGGAATGATGGTGATGACGCGTCGGGCAAACAACGGGATTTGTCGGTGAAGCAGCCCCGCCATGATCGTCGCGCCCGCGTAGCTGCCGACCGACGTGGACGCGAGGCCGGATGCGAGCAACCCGATCGCAAACACGAGCGCGATGCCCGGTCCGAGCGCTCCTTCGATCGCAGCATGCGCCCCCTCGATCGTGTCGGTTCCGCCGATGCCGCCAAGGTTTACCGCGGCAAGCAAGAGCATCCCGATATTGACGATGCCGGCGAGACCGAGCGCGATGACGACATCCCACTTCGTGGAACGCAAGAGCACTGCGCGGTTCGCGTCCGTCGCCTTGCCGTGGCGGTCCCTCGCGAGCGCCGAATGGACATAGATCGCGTGCGGCATGACCGTCGCGCCCAGCATTCCTGCCGCGAGCAGAACCGAATCGGTTCCATCGAACCGCGGAAGCAGCCCGCCGGCGACTTCAGCGGCATCCGGCGGGTTCACGAACAGCCCAGCGAGGAACCCGATCGCGATGATTGCGAGAAGCCCGACGATGACGGACTCGAACGGTCGCTGGCCGAATCGGCTCTGCAGGGCGAGCAAACCCATCGAGCCGACGCCGACGATGATTCCGCCCGCAAACAGCGGAAGACCGAACAGCAAGTGGAGGGCGATTGCGCCCCCGATCACTTCAGCCAAATCGGTCGCGACCGCGACGAGCTCGGCTTGCGCCCAAAACGAACGACGAGACGCGGGCCGCATCCGCTCGCGCAGCAATTCCGGCATCGTGCGGCCCGTGACGATTCCGAGCTTGGCGGACTGGTACTGCACGATCGCCGCGATGAGGTTCGCCGCCACGAGAACCCAGACGAGGAGGTAACCGTACCGTGCTCCTCCCGTGAGGTTGGCCGCGACGTTGCCGGGATCGACGTAAGCGATCGATGCGACGAACGCGGGCCCGAGAAGCATCCACGATCGGTTGCCGGAGCGCCACTTCATATTTCGGATCATGCGCTCGCGAGATTTCGGCATACCGAAACTATAGCTCGCGGCGATATCCGCGGAAAGGAGCGTCGGAGGGCTCTTCAGTCGTGAAAGTGCTCCTCATGGTGCGCGTGCTCTTCCGGCTCCAACTGGAACGTCGAGTGGTCGACGTCGAAGTGGTCGGCCAGGCAAGCGGAAAGCTCATCGAGCAATCGCCCGGTTTCCTGCTGCGCGAACACCGCATCCTCAACGACAACGTGAGCGGAGAACACGGGATGCCCCGACGTGATCGCCCACACGTGGACATCATGCACATCCACGACACCGGGCGTCCCGAGCAAATGGCCGCGGATCTCCGCGACGCTCGTGTCGACAGGCACGGATTCGCCCAGAACGCGGACGGCGTCCCGCAGAAGGAACACTGCTCGAGGCGCGATCATGAGGGCGATCGCGAGTGACGCGATCGCGTCAGCGGGCATGAACCCGGTCGCGAGAATGATGACGGCCGCCACAATTGCGGCGATCGAACCCAGCATGTCTCCGAGCACTTCGAGGTATGCGCCCCTCATGTTGATCGACGTTGCGGCGCGAGACCGAAGAATCACGGCGGCGGCGATGTTGGCCACGAGGCCGATCGAGGCGACCACGAGCATCGGAAGGCTCTGGATTTCGACGCCGGCAGGCTCGATCAATCGGGACACCGCTTGAATACCGACCGCGACCGAAACCGCAAGCAGAATTCCGCCATTGATGAGAGCACCGAGCACTTCCGCCCGCTGGAATCCGAACGTGGCGCGATCCGTCGCGGGCCGTGCCGCAATCACGGTAGCGGCGAGCGCGACAATCAATCCGATAGTGTCCGAAAACATGTGGCCGGCATCGGCAAGCAGCGCGAGAGAACCCGTGAGAATCGCGCCCACGACTTCGATTGCAAGGACCGCAACCACGATGCCGAGGACGATCGACAGCCGCGTGCGATTCGCCCCGGATGCGTGATTGTGGCCCACAACACCACCGTACGGTGACAAGGGCGCCTCGTGCGAGGGATCAGGTTCAGTCGGCGCCGAATGTCGGTCTGGCGAGGTGTTCCCTGACCACCGGAATGAGTTGCGTGAAAGCGCGATGCCGATGGCTGATCGCGTTCTTCTGATCGGGCGCGAGTTCCGCCGATGCGACCTCGAACCCTTCCGGTTGGAATATCGGGTCGTAGCCGAAGCCGTGCGTGCCGACGGGAGCCTGAAGCACTGTGCCCTTCCACACGCCGAGCTCCACGTGCTCGAAGCCGTCCGCGACGAATGCCGCAGCGCAACAGAATTCGGCCTTGCGGGCATCCGGACCATTCGCGCCCGCGGCGGCGAGTTCCCTCAGCAAGTGAGCGACATTGTCTTCGTCGATCCGCGTGCCTGCGTACCGTGCCGAAAGGATGCCGGGAGCGCCGCCGAGGGCGGCCACGCAAATTCCCGAATCGTCGGCGATCGAGGGAAGCCCCGTGTGCGCAAAAGCCGCGCGAGCCTTGATGAGAGCATTCGCCTCGAACGAGTCGCCGTCTTCGACAGGTTCGGGGCCGTCGTAGCCGTCGAGGTCGATGCCATCCAAAAGCGGACCGAGAATCTCGCGCAGTTCCACGACCTTGTGCGCATTGTGCGTTGCGAGCACGAGTTTCATGATTCCGCGGTCACATCTGAAGCGCGGTCGCCTGGATGCCGGAAAGCGTTGCCGTACCACCGAGAGCCAGGTCGAGCAGCGCGTCAAGCTCACTGCGGTCGAAGGGTGCGCCTTCCGCCGTGCCCTGCACTTCGACGAACAGACCGCGCCCTGTCACGACGACATTCATGTCGGTTTCGGCCCTGACATCCTCTGTGTATGCCAAATCCAGCATGGGCGTCCCGTCGATGATGCCGACGCTCACCGCCGCCACGCTGTCGAACAGCGGCTTCGCGTTCTTGCCGATGAATTGCTTCGACCGACCCCACTCGAGCGCTTCGGCGAGCGCGACGAAGGCACCCGTGATCGCCGCCGTGCGCGTGCCGCCATCCGCTTGAAGCACATCGCAATCGATCACGATCGTATTTTCGCCGAGCGCCTTCATGTCGACGACGGCGCGCAGCGAGCGCCCGATCAGTCGAGAAATCTCGTGGGTGCGGCCCCCGATTCGCCCCTTGACCGACTCCCGGTCCATGCGCTCGTTCGTCGAGCGCGGAAGCATCGAATACTCGGCGGTGACCCACCCTTTGCCTTTGCCGGTCATCCAGCGCGGGACGCCGTTCGTGAAGGATGCCGTGCACAGCACTTTCGTGCGGCCGAACGAAATGAGGGCGCTGCCCTCGGCTTGCTCGCTCCACCCTCGCTCGATCGTGATCGGACGAAGCTCGTCCGCCGCGCGGCCGTCGATCCTGCGCGCGGAGTCCTCGGTGTTTGTTGCATCCATTGCATCGGGCATGTCAGGCGGGATCCTCTGCTGTTGACGGGGTTGTCGTTTCCACGAGTTGCACGGCGGAAACTTCGGGGCCGAGAAAGCGTCGGGCAAGGGTCAGGAATTCGCTCTTGCTGTCGCCCGTCGCTTCGAATCGATAGCTCGGCGGCACTTCGGCATCCCGCAGCATTTCGTGCTTCACGAGCGTATCGAAAACGTCGTAGGCGGTTTCCTCGGCACTCGAAACGAGCGTGACGCCGCTTCCGAGAATGAACTGGATCGCCGCCGACATGAGCGGATAGTGGGTGCACCCGAGCACGACGGTGTCCACGCCGGCGGCCTTCAAGGGCGAGAGGTAGCCTTCGGCGACGCGAAACAATTCAGGGCTCGACGTGACGCCGGCCTCCACGAACTCGACGAATCGCGGGCACGCTTGCGTGAACAGTTCGAGGCCGGATGCCGCAGCGAAGGCATCCTCGTACGCTTTCGACTTGATCGTGCCCTCGGTACCGATGACGCCGACGCGATTGTTGCGAGTCTGGCGCACGGCTGCGCGAACGGCAGGCTGGATGACCTCGACCACGGGGATGCCGTAGCCATCCGTAAAACGCTCGCGAGCGTCGCGAAGCATTGCCGCGGACGCCGTATTGCACGCGATCACAAGGACCTTCACGCCCTCAGCGACCAGGTCATCCATCACCGCGAGCGCGTACTCGCGCACGAGAGCGATGGGTTTCGGCCCGTACGGCGAATGCGCTGTATCGCCGACATACACGATCGACTCATTCGGCAATTGGTCGATGATCGCTCGCGCCACCGTGAGCCCGCCGACACCCGAGTCGAAGATGCCAATCGGTGCGTCGGTCACAAGTCAAGAGTCTAGCGACGCGAGCGAAAGTGCATCGGCCGCACACTCGGTATCTATATGCTCGTGGGGTGACCAGCGCACTATTGACGGACCGCTACGAACTCACGATGGTCGAGGCGGCGAGGAAGGCCGGCACGGCGCAGCGGCGATCGATTTTCGAAGTCTTCGCGCGGCACTTGCCGAATGGCCGGCGCTACGGCATCGTCGCCGGCACCGGACGATTTCTGGAACAACTCGTCGAGTTTCGGTTTCACGATCCTGAACTCGCGTGGCTCCGCGACAACGGCGTCGTCAACACGGACACTCTCGACTGGCTCGCGAATTACCGCTTCAGCGGCAACGTGTGGGGTTATCAGGAGGGCGAAGCCTATTTTCCGGGTTCTCCCATCCTCGTCGTCGAAGGCACTTTTCAGGAGTCGGTGGTTCTCGAGACTCTCGCGCTCAGCGTCCTGAATTTCGACTCCGCCGTCGCGAGCGCGGCATCGCGGATGGTGAGCGCGGCAGGCGGTCGCCCGCTCGCGGAAATGGGTTCCCGCCGCGCCACCGAGCGCGGGGCGGTCGCCGCAGCGCGCGCCGCGTACATCGCGGGCTTCAGCGCGACGAGCAACCTCGAAGCCGGTCGCACGTGGGGCATCCCGACGATGGGCACCGCCGCGCATTCCTTCACGCTCCTGCATGATTCGGAGGAGGATGCCTTCCGGGCGCAAGTGGCCGCGCTCGGCCCCGGGACGACGCTCCTCGTCGACACTTATGACGTGACGGCCGCCGTCGACCTCGCGGTGAAAGTCGCGGGAACGGGACTCGGCGCGGTGCGGATCGACAGCGGGGATCTGCCAGGGCAGGCATCCGCCGTCCGAAAGCAACTCGACAGCCTCGGCGCGACCGGAACGAAGATCACGGTCACGAGCGATCTCGACGAATTCACGATCGCGGCCTTGCGCGCGGCGCCGGTCGACTCCTACGGTGTCGGCACCTCCGTCGTGACGGGCTCCGGCTCGCCGACTGCGGGCATGGTCTACAAGCTCGTGGCGCGCACCGGATCCGACGGCGAATGGGTGTCGGTTGCGAAAACCTCAACGGCGAAAGTGTCGGTGGGCGGTAGGAAGTTCCCCGTCCGAACTCTCGACCACGGCGTTGCGACATCCGAGGTTCTGCACGTTGAAAGCGATCCGGATGCCCCGCCCGCGCCGGTCGAGAGCGGCAGGCCCTTGCTCGTCCCGCTCGTGACCAATGGAGTGCCCGATGCTCGCTACCTCGGTGCGGCGGGAACCGCTCTGGCCCGCGAACATCGCGCGAAGGCGATCGCGGAATTCCCGGCCGACGCGTTCCGGCTCGCACGTGGCGAACCGGTCATCCGCACGGTGTACGACTAGTTTCGGCGCGGCGCGACGAGCTACTTCTTCATTTTTTCGTAAATCTCTTTGCACGTAGGGCACACGGGGAACTTCTCCGGATCGCGACCCGGCGTCCACAACTTGCCGCACAGTGCGCGCACGGGCTTGCCCGTCAACGCCGATTCGAGAATCTTGTCCTTCGGCACATAGTGGGAGAAGCGTTCATGGTCGCCCTCCTCGAGTTGCTCCTGGTTCAGCAGCTCCTCGAGTTCGCGATCCAGCGTGGACGTGCCGCCCCCAGTGTGTTCCGTCTCGGTCGAACTCATAAGGCTAGGGTAATGCCCGGACCGCGCAACCGCTCAGTATCGTCCGGTGAAAGCGAGCAACTCGGGCCCCCGCGCCTCGAATACCCGACCACCGATCCGCACGCCGAACCACAGCGCGAGAATTCCGGTAGCGAGGCCCGTGA
>JAHBST010000088.1 GCA_019638975.1 Cryobacterium sp. | reverse complement strand
ACTTCGCTTGCGATTGGAGATCTTCCGCATGATCGCGTTCTGCAGATCCTGAAGGTGGGCGCCTCCGGCGGCAATGTCGTGACGCACCCAATCGCCGGACTCGCCCAGCCACCAGGACGATGTCTTCTCCGACATTGCGAGATTGAACAGTTCGTCGATCTCCTTCAATTGGGCGGGGTCAGTGAGTCGCACGAGGGTTTCGATCCGCCGGTCGAGGTTCCGATGCATGATGTCTGCGCTGCCGATGAACACTTGGTTGTCTCCGCCCGCAACGAAGGAGAACACGCGAGAGTGCTCAAGATAACGGCCGACGATCGATCGCACGCGGATGTTCTCGCTCAACCCTTCGACGCCGGGTCGTACGCTGCAGATCCCGCGCACCCACAAGTCGACGGGAACTCCGGCCTGGCTCGCTCGATACAGCGCGTCGATGATCGCTTCGTCGACGATCGAATTCACTTTGATCCGGATGCCGCTCGGCAAACCATCCGCGGCGTTCTGGGTCTCCGTGCGGATGCGTTTGAGCAGGCCTTTGCGCAAGTGCAGGGGTGCGACGAGCAGTCGCTTGAATTTCTTCTCGATCGCGTATCCGGACAACTCGTTGAACAAGCGGCTGAGGTCTTTGCCGACCTGGTCGTCGGCGGTGAGGTAACCGAGATCTTCGTAGACGCGGCTCGTTTTCGGGTTGTAGTTTCCCGTGCCGATATGACTGTAGTGCTTGAGCTCGTTGCCCTCCTGGCGCACGACGAGGGCGAGCTTGCAGTGTGTCTTGAGTCCGACGAGCCCGTAGACGACGTGCACGCCGGCCTTCTCCAATTGGCGCGCCCAGTTGATGTTCGCCGTCTCGTCGAACCGTGCCTTGATTTCGACGATCGCGAGCACGGCTTTGCCCGCTTCCGCGGCGTCGATGAGCGCTTCCACGATCGGACTGTCGCCGCTCGTCCGGTACAGAGTCTGCTTGATGGCGAGCACGTTCGGGTCGCGGGCGGCTTGCTCGAGGAACGCTTGAACGCTCGTGGCGAAGGATTCGTACGGGTGATGGAGCAGGATGTCTCCGCGCGCGATCGAAGCGAACACATCGGGTTCGGCGTTCGGTTCGCTCGGCAGGAGCGCCGCGCTCGTGGTCGGGACGTGCTTGCGGTATTTGAGGGCTGGTCGTTCGATGCGGAAGACTTCGAAAAGTCCGCCGAGATCGAGGGGCGCCGGCAATCGGTAGACCTCTTGCTCGGTGATGCCGAGTTCGCGCACGAGCAATTCGAGCGTGCGGTCATCCATGTCGTCGGTGATTTCGAGTCGGATGGGCGGGCCGAATCGCCGCCGCAGCAATTCCCGTTCGAGCGATTGGATGAGGTTCTCGGATTCGTCTTCCTCGATCTCGAAGTCCTCGTTGCGAGTGACGCGGAACTCCTGATGTTCGAGGATTTCCATGCCGGGGAAGAGCTCCTCGAGATGATTCGAGACGAGGTCTTCGAGAGGGATGAAGCGCAACAGGCCGCGTTCGTCATCCGGAAGCTGCACGAAGCGGGGAAGCACGGGCGGCACTTTGAGCCTCGCGAACTCCTCCTTGCCGGTCTTCGGGTGTCGCACGCGAATGGAGAGGTTGAGGGAGAGACCGGAAATGTAGGGGAACGGGTGCGCCGGGTCGACGGCGAGAGGCATGAGCACCGGGAAGATTCGGGTGGAGAATATTTCGTCGATGCGTTCCCGGTCGGCTTCGTCGAGGTCGGCCCAGGTTTCGATGTGGATGCCCGCTTCGTCGAGAGCCGGTTTCACGAGGTCGCGGAACGCGGCCGCATGGCGCGCTTGCAGGATGTGCGCTTGCTCGCTGATGGCGGCGAGCGCATCGAGCGGCTCGGTGCCGACGTTCGTGGGCACGGCGAGCCCCGTCATGATGCGTCGCTTCAGCCCCGCGACGCGCACCATGAAGAACTCGTCCAGATTGTTCGCGAAGATGGCGAGGAAGTTGACGCGCTCGAGGAGCGGCACGGTCTCGTCTTCGGCGAGTTCGAGCACGCGCTGGTTGAAGGCGAGCCAGCTGAGTTCGCGGTCGAGGAAACGGTCGCGGGGCAGTGTGCCGTCGTCGACCCAGGTCGAGTCGTAATCGTCGTCGAGACTGTCCGTGGCAAGTCCGGTGTCGTCGAGATAACTCTCCGCATCCATCCCTAGATCATTGCACCAGCGGACGGACGAGCAACAAATCCCGGCTCAACCGGATGCCCGTCGATACCTCACGTCGATCGTGTGCTGGGCGAATCCGTAGCGGCGGTAGAGGGCAAGGGCGGGCTCGTTGTCGGCCTCGACATACAGTGCGGCCGTGCGGATGCCGCGCTCGGCGAGCCGCGCGAAACCTGCGTCCATGAGCACTCGTCCGAGGCGTTCGCCCTGCCGATCGGGGTCGATGCCGACGGCGTAGAACTCGCCAATCCTCTCGTGGCCGTCGGACTCCTCCACTTTGAGCCAGCAGAATCCGATCATGTCGTCGCCTTCCCGGAGGATCAGGAAGTCACCCGGCTCGAACCAGGGCTCAGCCTTGCGGTCGTCGAGGTCGCGTGGGGTGAGGCCGCCCTGTTCCGGATGCGCGGCGAACGCGCGCGCGTTGAGGGCGAGCCAGGCGGCGTCGTCCACTTCGGGCCGGAACGGGACCGTTCGAAAAGGCGCGTCTCGAAGGGAATCGTCACCGGGAACCACCGCCCGCAATTGCAGCAGCGTGCGCACCGGCTCGAATCCGAACCTCGCGGCGAGCGCTCGCGACGCCGGATGATCGCCGTGCGCCCACGCGAACCTTGCCGCAGGATGCTCGGCGACAACCCGCGAAACAAGCGCCGCACCCTCTCCCGCGCCACGGGCATCCGGGTCGACGACGAGTTCGAACTCTTCCGCCCCGACGATCGCCGCGCCCACCAGCACCGGCCGCGACTCGCTGACGATGAGCGCCCGTTCACCCCGACCGAGCTCCACGAGGGATTGGTCGGAGAACGGCGGTTGGCCGTCCGCGTCGCGTGCCCGCGCGATCAGCCCGGTCAGACCCTCAGGACTTGACGGATTCGGCGACACGGTCGCTCTCGTCCTCGTCGTAGACGTTGAATCTGTAGCCGACATTGCGCACGGTGCCGATGATCGACTCCTGATCGCCGAGCTTGGCCCGCAGACGCCGCACGTGGACGTCGACGGTACGCGTGCCGCCGAAGTAGTCGTAGCCCCACACTTCGCTCAGCAATTGTTCTCGAGTGAACACGCGGCTCGGGTGCATGGCGAGGAATCGCAAGAGCTCGAATTCCTTGTAGGTGAGGTCGAGCGAGCGCCCGCGCACCTTGGCGGAATAGCTCGCCTCATCGATGACGACTCCGCTCGCACTGATTTTCGATTCGCTGCGATCCGCATTCTTCCGCCCGAGGACGAGCCGGATGCGCGCATCCACTTCGGCGGGTCCGGCGGTCGCGAGCACGATGTCATCCGCCCCCCATTCGGCATTGACCGCCGCGAGGCCGCCCTCGGTCACGACGAGCAGGAGCGGCACCGAAAGGCCCGTGGCATGCAGGATCTTGCACAAAGATTTCGCGCCCGCAAGATCGGAGCGCGCATCGACGAGAATGAGGTCGCAACTCGGGGCGTTCACGAGTTGAGCGGGCTCGGCGGGAATGCTTCGAACCCGATGCTGGAGCAGCGAAAGCGCGGGCAGCACGGTGTGATCCACCTCGGGGGTGAGAATCAACAGCTGTGCCACAAGATCCTCCCGGCTTGAACGGTCACAGTCTATAAGCGGGCCGGATGGGGCAGGATAAGAGGGTGACGACGAGCAACCACATCCGCGATCTCGAGGTGGGGACCGTCGTGCCGGTGTGGGCTCTGTGTGTTGTGGCCGCCGTCATCATCGGAATAGCGAGCCCGCGGGATGAATACGGGGTGTGGCTTCCGATCGCACTCGCGGCGGCCGTGCTCGCGACGTTCGCGATCCAATTGTCGACGCTCACGCGCGAGGGTTTCGTGAATCGCGTGATGGCTTCGGTCGGCGGCGCCGTTCTGATTCTCGGGGTCGCCACAGGAGTGCTCGCCCTTCTTTCCCTGGCCAGCGGTTAGGATTGGGTCATGCTTCTCGCGCTTGAGCTCACGTTCGTCGGCCTTCTCGGGCTCGCGACGCTCGGCATCGCATATGTCTCCGTTGTGGTGCTCTACAACCTTTTCCGCGGCCAGCGCTAGGCGTCGCAGCCATGCTGCAGGTGCCGGATGACCTCCCGGCAGAACTCGCTCCGATCGCCTGGTTGCTCGGCGTGTGGGAGGGCTCGGGCGTACTCAACTATCCGGTCGGCGACGATATTCGCAACTACGAGTTCGGACAGCGGCTGAGCTTCAGCCACGATGGTCTTCCGCACCTCAACTACAACTCGTACACGTGGCTTCTCGACGGCGGCGATGACAAGCCGCTGCCCACGCCGCTCGCGACCGAGACGGGTTACTGGCGTCTCGCGCGTCCCGCGACGGACGCCGACCCCGGTCCCGGCTTGCTCGCGGGTGTCGGAGACCCCGTTTACGGGAACGTCGAAGACGTCGAAACACTTCGTAACACGGACGGCGGGTTCGATCTCGAAGTGTCGATTCTGCATCCGGGTGGCGTGAGCGAGTTGTACCTCGGTCAAGTGAAATCCGCCCGAATCGATCTTTCGACGGATGCCGTGATGCGTTCCGCGAGCGCGAAAGAACACTCGGCGTCGACGCGCATGTACGGTCTCGTCGACAGCCACTTGCTGTGGGCGTGGGATCTCGCCGCCCTCGGCCGCCCGCTCACTTCGCACGCGTCGGGGAGGCTCGCTCGTGTCGACTGAATTCCTCACGCTCAAAGGCGCCGTCGAGGCTGCGGATGCGGATGCCGGAGTCGCCGCGCACTATGGCAACCCGGCCGGCGAACAGCGCGCGCTCGCCGAAGGAACCGCGATCGTCGACTTGTCCAATCGCGGTGTGGTGACCGTCACCGGTACGGATCGGCTGAGCTGGCTCGACTCGGTGTCGAGCCAGAACCTCACGGGCCTCGCACCGGGGGTTTCGGCCGAAACCCTGTTGCTCGGGCAGACCGGGCGTATCGAGCACGACATCCGACTCATCGACGACGGGGTCAGCACGTGGCTTCTCGTTGAAAGCGCGGAAACCGGACCGCTCGTCGCGTGGCTCGAGTCGATGCGATTCATGCTGCGCGTCGAGGTTGCGGATCGCTCGGATGACTTCGCGACCCTCGGGATGATGGGGGCGCCGCTCCTCGACGCTGCGGCGCCGAATGGCGTTCCGCTCGTTTGGCGCGACCCCTGGCAGGAGCTCGTGGCGGGCGGGTTTCAGTACGCGGCCGCGGCCGCGCATCCGTCGGCGGAGTGGACGTACCTCGAATTGCTCGTCGAGCGTTCGCGTCTCGCGGACGCCGCGGCGCTCCCGCACGCCGGCACCCTTGCCCTGGAGGCGCTGCGCGTCGCGGCGTGGCGTCCCCGATTCGCCACGGAAGTCGACGAGAAGTCGATTCCGCACGAGCTCGACCTCTTGCGCACGGCCGTGCACTTGACGAAGGGTTGCTACCGCGGGCAGGAGACGGTCGCCAAAGTGCACAACCTCGGGCATCCGCCCCGCCGACTCGTCATGCTTCACCTCGACGGATCGGAAGGAGTTCTGCCCGGACCCGGCGACGAGGTGCGGTCGGGCGAGAATCCCGTGGGCCGCATCACGAGCGCCGCGCGGCACTTCGAGCTCGGCCCGATCGCTCTTGCGATCGTCAAGCGCATGACCGATCCGGATGCCGTGCTCACGATTCCGTCCGGGGGAACTCTCGTGTCGGCGACGCAAGAGGTCATCGTGCCTCCGACCGCAGGCTCGGTCGCCGACGTGCCCCGTCTGCCCCGATTGAGGTAGCGTTCCGGCGCCCCCGATAAACTGGCGCCATGACCCACACCCTCATCCTTCTTCGCCACGGCCAGTCGGAATGGAACGAGCAGAACCGATTCACGGGGTGGGTCGACGTTCCGCTCACGGACCTCGGCTGGCAAGAAGCGAGGAATGCGGGGGAACTGATGGCGACTTCCGGCTTGCTCCCCGACATTCAGTTCACGAGTCTGCTCAAGCGCGCGATCCACTCTGCCAACGAGGCGCTCAGGGTTGCGGACCGCGACTGGATTCCGGTGGAACGGAGCTGGCGGTTGAACGAGCGGCACTACGGGGCGCTGCAGGGCAAGAACAAGGCAGAGACTCTGGCCGAGTTCGGCGAAGACCAGTTCATGACGTGGCGCCGCTCGTTTGATATTGCGCCGCCTCCGCTCGAT
>JAHBST010000087.1 GCA_019638975.1 Cryobacterium sp. | reverse complement strand
AGTACTTCTCGACGTTGGCCTTCACCCCGGCAGGTGCCGGCTGGATGAGATCGCGCGAGGCGAGGTCACCGAGAAGTCCGGGCTGCGGGAAGATCGCCAGGTCGGGAGCGTTGCCGCCTTGAGCGCGAATGCTGATTTGAGCTTCGAACTCTTTGCTCGCTTCGTACTTGATCTGGATGTTGTTGGCCTTCTCCCAGTCAGCCCAGGACTGCTGGAGAAGTTCCGCCTCGGTGTCCGAGATGGTGCCGTAGATGGTGACGACACCATCCGCTTTTCCGGCGTCGCCGGGGCCGTGGGCATCGGCGCCCCCGCCGCCGCCGGAGCATCCGACGAGAGCAAGGCTTGACGCGGCGAGAATCGCGAGGGGTGCGGTGAAACGTCTGTGCAAGGTGGAGCTCATGTATTTCCCTCCTCAGTGAGGTACGCCCGCCGGGCCGTGATGTGCCCGCGGGTTCATTGTTGTGCCGGACCTGCCCCCTGGATGCGGCCGATACGGGCCGCAATAGGGAACCGGTTCCACGTCACAAGCTACGGCACATTCCAACCGGACTGCAAGCGCTTGACTAACCCTGCAAGCTAACGTTTGCATTACGCCGACGTTCGAGCCTGCGTTCAAAGCTGGGAGATCACTGGGCTGCACGCACCGCGTGGGAGCGCTCCAAAGTGGAACCGGTTCCATATTGCGTTCCCTATGGCTAGGCTGTGCTGCGGACCGACAGGGAGGTGGCTCGTGAGCGGTATCGCTGACGTCGCGCGCCTGGCCGGCGTGTCCAAATCGACCGCGAGCCGGGCCTTGAGCGGCAGCGGATATGTGTCGGATGCCGCGCGCGAGCGCGTCGTCCAGGCCGCCGCCGATCTCGGCTTCGTGGTGTCCTCCAACGCGGCGAGCCTCGTGACGGGGCAAACGAGGAACGTGGGTGTCGTCATTCCCGCGTTCGACCGATGGTTCTTCGCCGAAGTTCTCGAGGGAATCGAGGACGCGCTCATCACGGCGGGATACGACCTCACCCTGTACCGTCTGAGCAGCGATCCGCAACGACGCCGACGGATCTTCGACTACTTCCTCGTACGGAAACGCGTCGACGCCGTGATCGCCGTGGGCATTTCGCTCAGCCGCCACGAAGTCGACTTGCTCCACTCCCTCGGAAAGCCGATCATCGGCATCGGCGGGGAGATCGACGGCATTTCAACCTTGAGCATCGACGATCTCGCCGCCGCGAAGTTCATGACGGAACACATGGTCAGCCTCGGGCACACCAGAATCATGCACTTGGGCGGCGACGAGGACGAGCAAGCGGACTTCCACGTGCAGGACCTCCGGCTCAAGGGGGTCCGGGAAGCACTTGCTGAAGCGGGTCTCGCGCACGCCGACGACTTTCGCAAGGTGCCCTATACCGTGGACGGCGGTTATCGCGGAGCTCTCGCCGCGCTCGCAGACCCCGGCTCGCGTCCCACGGCGATCATCGCGGGTTGCGACGAAGTGGCCATCGGCGCCATCGTCGCGGCGCGCCAGCTCGGCATCCATGTTCCTACCCAGTTATCCGTGATCGGTCTCGATGGCCACCACCTCGCCCCGATGTTCGGGCTGACGACGCTCGAGCAGTTCCCGTCCCGGCAAGGGGCGCGAGCCGTCGAACTGATTCTCGATGAGCGAGCCCACCCCTCCGCGGATGCCACCCCTCAACGCATCGTCGTCCCCGTCACTCTGGCCGTCCGCTCGAGCACGACGGCACCGCCCAGCGATGACGCTGCGGCCGTCGCGGGAGCCGCGTAGATCGCGCTTCGGATACGCGAAAAGCGCCGCCCCGTTTCGGGGGCGGCGCTTTCACGCGAATTCGTGCCGGGCATGCCCGGCGAGGATTACTTGAGTGTGACGGTCGCGCCAGCCTCTTCGAGCTGAGCCTTCGCCTTTTCGGCGTTCTCCTTGTTGACGCCCTCGAGCACGGTGCTCGGTGCGCCGTCAACGAGCGCCTTCGCCTCGCCGAGGCCGAGGCTCGTGAGCGCGCGGACCTCCTTGATGACCTGGATCTTCTTGTCGCCGGAGGCGTCGAGGACGACGTCGAACGTGTCCTTCTCCTCGACCTCGTCGGCGCCGGCTCCGGCACCGCCAGCGGCGGGCGCTGCGGCAGCGGCAGCAACGGGTGCTGCAGCGGTGACCTCGAAGGTCTCCTCGAACTTCTTGACAAATTCGCTCAGCTCAATGAGCGTGAGCTCCTTGAACGCGTCGAGCAGCTGGTCTGTGGTCAGCTTCGCCATGGGTTTCTCCTTAGTACGTACGTTGTGGAACAGATCCGCCGGAACCTACCGGCGGAGGCTTTTCAATTCAGGATTCCTGCTTCTGCCGCAACGCGTCGACCGTGCGAACGGCCTTCGACAGCGGTGCGTTGAACAAGTAGGCCGCGCCGAAGAGCGATTGCTTGAAGGCGCCGGCCAGCTTCGCCAGCAGCACCTCCCGGCTCTCGAGATCGGCGAGCTTGGTGACCTCTGCAGCACTCAGGGCGTTACCGTCGAAGTAACCGCCCTTGATGACGAGCAGAGGGTTTGCCTTGGCAAAGTCACGAAGAGCCTTCGCGACGGCGACGGTGTCGCCGTGAACGAAAGCGATTGCCGAAGGGCCGACCAATTCGTCGTCAAACGTCTTGATTCCGGCCGCATTCGCTGCAATCTTGGTCAGCGTGTTCTTCACCACGGCGTAGGTGGCGTGCTCACTCATCGACATGCGCAATTGCTTGAGCTGCGCGACAGTGAGTCCGCGGTACTCGGTGAGCAGGGCGGCGTTCGAGTTCCGGAAATGTTCCGTGAGCTCGGCGACCGATGCTTCCTTGTTCGCCATGGCACTCCTCTATTTCGGTGACCGCCGGGCGAAAGGGCAAAAGAAAAAGCTCCGGCGCAAGCGCACGGAGCAGAGATTCCGGACATCCGGAGAGCTACTTCACACACCTGCGCGGGCTTTCGCTTGAGCGAATCTTCGCGGCATCCCCTCGCGGACATGCCGAACCAGCGGTCTTTGGCTCCGACAAGACTACGGGATGGGCCGGGCGCCCGCAAATTCAGGCGGAGTCGACGTCGCTTTCATCACTGATGTCGGGATCGCCTCTCGACGAGCGCCGGCCAACCGGCAGCAGCACGAAAATCGCGAGGCCGAGGATGACGACGCCCAGCACGAGCGCGGAAATGGCGACCCCCGAGATTCCCGGCTCCGTGACGGGCTCGACGACGGAAATCGTCTTCTGGTATTCGGCCGCGGTGGTCGGACCAGTCACGCCCGAACTTCCGGTAACGAGCGGCGTGAGCGTGTCGCCCGTCATGGCGAACCAGGCCTGCTGGGCCGTGTCGTGGACGAGAATGGACTTGGCTGGCGCGCCGGCCAGTTTGATCGCGAGGTCGGGCGAATCGAAAGTGGCGAGCTCCGGCGCATCCGTCGACGGGTTGATCCACACCGTGGCGAGGCCGATGACGGCACCGCGCACGCTGACGGATGCAACCCAGTTGTTCGTGACCCGCGTGACGGGATCGCTTTGCCTGCCGGCAAGAAAGTCGGGCGTCCACTCGCTCACGCGCGAAATCGCTCCCACTTTCGTCGTCGCGTCGAAGTCGATACCGGAAGTCACTCCGTTTCCTGAGCCGTAGAGGTCGATGAGCCGCGGAACGAGGCCAGTGGAAAAGTAGTCCGCGACCGGCTCCGGGGTGACGGGAGGGGCTGTCGCGCCGGCGGCGGGCCCCGCGAGCATGCTGACGGCCGCCACGACAAGCGCGGTCAGGGTAGTCCACATCGTCGGCACTCTCACGTCGGGTTGATCGATTTCCGGGCGTCACCAGTCTGTCACTCCTGTGCCCGCTCCCGCGGCAAGCCCGGCACCGAATGTCCCTCGTTGGGAGGCACAATGGTCGAGTGCTCCCCGAATTGCGCGACCGAATTGTTGCGAACTCCGCCGACCGCGTTGCGTGGCTTCGAGCGAGAAGCACGGGCGTGACAGCAACCGATGTCGCCAGGATTTCGAGTCAGCGCGCGCTGTACGTCGTAGCGCAGGAAAAGCTCCACGGCACGGGATTCACCGGCAACGTCTTCACGGAACACGGTCGCGCTCGCGAGCCGGAGATCGCGCGCTGGGTGAAGAAGGTTCACGGCATCGAGCCCAGCCAGGATCTGTACCATGCAGAATCCAACGTGCGGCATCTGGCGACTCCGGACGGCATCCGGGACCACGCGGGCCGCCTCGAACTCGCGGAAATCAAGACGACGATGAAGGAGTGGCGCAGCATCCCGCGTAGCTACTTGCGCCAGGTGTGGTGGCAGCAATACGTCCTAGGTGCCGAACGCACGCTCGTCGTGTGGGAGCAGCACCGTGACTTCGTTCCCATCGAGCCCGAGCCCAGGGTGCGGTGGGTCGACAGGGACGAAAACGAGATCCATCAGCTCGTGGGGCTCGCCGACCAGCTCCTCGATATTCTTCGTCGCTGATTGGCGGCCGACCGCGAGCCCGAACACGGCAAGCCAGCCCAGCGCGATCGTCGTCGCCAGGAGTTCGAGCACACTTCCCACGTTCGTGCCGAACCGCGCGAGCGAGAGGATGCCACCGCCTCCCGCAATCACGCCGACGGCGATGCCGCACGCGAGCGAGAACCGCCTGAGCGCGACGTGCCCGAGAGCGAAGGATGTCTGGAGCATCGCCCAGCATGCGGCCGCGAAAGCGAGCACGGCCGCGGAGGTGTGCGTGAAGTCCTGCCAGGTGAACGTCGGGCCGTAGGGAAGCGGACACCCTTGCGTGCACGTCACCTCGGATGCCACGAGGAAGAAACCGCAGCCGATCCAGAGTGAAACCGCGGGCGCCCACGCCCCCAGGAGCGGGGCAATCGTGCGGATGCGCCGTCCCACGAATGCGATGAGGCTTCCGCCGGCGACGATCAGAAGGAGCGCCGCGCGAAACCAGCCCGCCGTTGGTTCGCCCGTCGCGCCCAGCTCGCTGACGTACATTTCACGCGGCACCGTGAGCCTCGCGACCCAGATGATGACCAACGCCGCCACCACGAGCAGAAAGCCAAGGCTCGAGACGACGACCCCCGGGCGATCGTGACCGATGTCGGGCGGGAGTTCGGTCACCGGAACATGCTATTGCCTCGCGGTAGCGTGGGGAAATGCAAACAATGCGCGCAATGGTGATCGACGAAATCGGCGGGCCGGAGGTTTTCGCGGAGAGGGAGCTCGCGATGGTCGAAGCGGCCGTCGGGGAAGTCATCGTGCGCGTGGAGGCTGCGGGAGTCAACCCGATCGACGCGAAAACGAGGGGCGGACGCGGAGCCGCTCACCTCATCCGCGAGTTTCCGGCCGTGCTCGGAATCGACTTCTGCGGCACGATCGTGCAACCCGCTTTCGACGCGCATCCGTTTCACGTCGGCGACCGGGTTTACGGTCTCGTGTCCGTGCCGAGGCTCAGCGGCACGTATGCGGAATTCGTCGCGGTGCCCGCGGTCGCGATCGCTCGCGCGCCGCGCAATCTCGGCGCAAAAGAATCCGCGGCCCTGCCGTGTGCCGCGCTCACGGCGTGGGGTTGCATCAACTCTGTCGGGGCTGTGCAGCCGGGGCAACGGGTGCTCATCCATGCCGCCGCGGGCGGTGTCGGTCACCTCGCCGTTCAGCTTGCGCACCTCGCGGGGGCGTACGTCGTGGCCACGGCATCCGAGCGCAATCGCGACTGGCTGGGCGAACTCGGCGCCGACGAGGTCATCGACTATCGCACGACTCGCTTCGAGGAGGCCACGAGCGACATCGATCTCGTGGTGGACCTCATCGGCAACGTTCACGACGACACCGGCTCGCGGTCGCTGACGGTTCTGCGCCCGGGCGGCCTCCTCATCAGCGTTCCCACGGGCAGTTGGCCGGAATATCGAGCGGATGCCGCTGCCGCGGGAGTGCGCGCCACGAACATCAAGGCGATTTCCGACACCGCGACGCTCACGGCGATCGCCGAACTCGCGGACGACGGCAGGCTTCGCGTGAACCTCGATCGGGAGTTTTCGCTGCGAGACGTGGCCGAAGCGCACCGCGTGCTCGAGGAAGGTCATACGCGCGGCAAGCTCGTACTCCACGTGTGAACGACGGAAGGCCCCGCCGAGCGGCGGAGCCTTCCGAGCGAACTACTGGCTAGATCGCCGTGACATCCAACGGGATGCCGGGACCGAATGTCGTCGAGACGGTGCCCTTGAGCACGTAGCGTCCCTTCGATGAACTCGGCTTCGACCGCATAATCTCGTCGAGAGCGGCCGCGGCGTTCTCGGCGAGCTGGTCCTCGGTGAACGAAGCCTTGCCCACGA
>JAHBST010000086.1 GCA_019638975.1 Cryobacterium sp. | reverse complement strand
GAATTCACCCGAGTGCTCACGCACCCGGTAACGAAAATGGTCATCGCAGCAGACACCTACCGCCCGACAACAAGCCTTCGAATATTTCTGGCGGCGCGCGACAAGCATTGCCAGTTTCCCGGATGCGCCACGGACGCCCGGTGGTGCGATACAGACCATACGATCGCGTGGGAAGAGGGTGGGAAATCCGTCCCGGAGAATCTCGCTCTCTTGTGTCGCTGGCACCACACTCTCAAACATCATTCGCCGTGGAAAGTCAGGCAGGTCTCCCCCGGAGTCCTCGAATGGACGAGCCCGCAAGGCGTCGTGGTAGCTGGCGGCGACCCGCCGGGTCCACGATTCACTCGCGACGACTCCCCGCCACCCTTCTGACCACGATTCTGTCCGCTCTTCAGGGCACTGCGCGGTGGATATGGTTATCCCATGAGCACGAGTTCCTCCGGAATCAAGCACGTCGCTGTCGTTGGCGCAGGAATGATCGGACTCACGACGGCGTGGTACCTCCAGGAACGTGGAGTCAGAGTAACGGTGGTCGATCGCACGGGAGTCGCGGCAGGCTCCAGTTGGGGAAACGCGGGTTGGCTCACCCCTGCGCTCACCCTCCCGCTCGGCGAACCTTCCGTGCTCATGTCGGGCCCGAAAGCGATGCTCAGTTCGAAATCTCCGCTCTACATCCCGCTCGCGCTCGACCCGAAGCTCATCCGGTTCCTCCTCGGATTCGCGTGGCACGCACTCCCCCGCCAGTGGCGGAAATCCATCGCAATCTTCGCGACAGTCAATCCGCTCGCGATGGAGCCCTTTCGCGAACTTGCCGCGGACGGAGTGACAGAGCCCGTCAAGGAGGCCAAACCTTTTCTTGCTGGGTTCTTGAGCGAGAAAGATCGCAAAGGACTGCTCCACGAATTCGAGGTAGTCCACAGCAGCGGAGGCACCGTCGATTTCGATCTTGCCACGGGCGACGAATTGCGTGCACTGGAGCCGACACTTTCGGATGCCGTGGTGTGCGGCGTCCTCCTGCGCGGACAGTATTTCATCAACCCGCCCAAATACGCAGAGTCACTCGGTGCGGCCGTCATCAAGCGTGGCGCCGAGCTGAAGACCGGTTTCGACGTGACCGACATCCGCGACTCGGGCGACGGCGTCGACGTCATTTCGGCATCGGGAGAATCCCTCCGCGCCGACGCCGTCGTCATCGCGACCGGTGCCTGGCTCAACAGGCTCACGCGACGGTTCGGCGTCAAGGCGATCGTGCAGGCCGGCCGCGGTTACAGCTTCAGCGTGAAGCCGGAGGTCGTCCCTACGCACCCGATCTACTTCCCCTCCCAGCGCCTTGCGTGCACACCCCTCGGCGACCGGCTTCGCATTGGCGGGATGATGGAGTTCCGCAACGTCGACGCCGCGCCGGATGAGCGCCGCATCCAGACCCTCATCGCTGCGGGCCGTCCCGTCTTTCAAGGGGTCGATTGGGATGCCCGCGAAGAGGAATGGGTCGGCGGCCGCCCCGTCACAGCCGACGGACACGCCCTTATCGGTGCGACGACGAATCCGCGCGTATTCGTCGGCGGCGGTCATGGTATGTGGGGAATTGCGCTCGGGCCCCTCACGGGCAAGCTATTGGCGGGAGCGGTTGTCGGTGAACCGGATCCGCTGCTGAAGCAATTCGACCCGCTGCGATAGCCGGCGGTCCCGTTCGCTTGTTTCATGAGAACAAATGTTCGATACTTAAGGAGTGTCGGACTCTGCTCTCGCTCTCGCTCCCGTGGTGGAGCGCGTGCACGAACTGCAAGAACGCATCCGCCAGCTGCAAGCCGCAAAACTCGACGCGCGCAGCATCCCCACCCACTCGGCGATAGCGGAATTGCTGCCCGGCGGCGCGCTCCAGGAGGGTGCGACCTACTCGGTCGACCGCTCCCTCACACTGATCATGCTGCTGCTGGCCGCACCGTCAGCGGCTGGAGCGTGGTGCGGCGTCGTGGGCGTTCCCGAGTTCGGAGTCGAAGCCGCAGCGGGATTCGGCATCGATCTCGATCGTCTGGTGCTGGTCCCTCACCCCGGCGAGCAGTGGCTCGCCGCTACCGCAGCGGTCGCCGATGCCTTGAGTGTCGTCGTTGTCCGGCCGCCACGGCGGGCAAGCGATGCGAGCATCTCACGGCTCTCCGCGCGCTTGCGCAAACGGGGCGCAACGCTGCTCGTACTGGATGCCTGGCCACGCGATGCCTGGCCACACGGTGTTTGGCCACAGAGCGACGCCATGCTGAGCATCACCGAAAGTTCCTGGGCCGGAATCGGCGACGGCCACGGCCATTTGCAGTCGCGAGAGGCCACCGTGACCGTCACGAGCAAGACGCACGGCAGGCCCCGCAGCGCGCGCATCCTCTTGCCCGAAAATCACGATGACATGAGGGTGCGATGAGCCTAAAATCCGTCCATGGGATTCGACATCCCCGCAGAAGCATACGACCGATTCATGGGCCGGTATTCGCGTCTGCTTTCCGTGAAATTCGCTGATTTCGCGGGCATCCACACGGGTCAGCGCGCACTCGACGTCGGATGCGGGCCGGGAGCGCTCACGGCCGAACTCGTCTGCCGGCTCGGCGCGGAATCCGTCATCGCGATCGACCCCTCCGCCTCGTTTGTGACAGCGGCCCGCGAACGCCAGCCGCACGTCGACATCCGGGAAGCGGTCGTCGAAGATCTGCCGTTCCCCGACGACTGCGTGGACGTCGCGCTCGCGCAACTCGTCGTGCATTTCCTGACCGACCCCGTCAAGGGTCTCACCGAAATGCAACGAGTGGTCCGCAGTGGAGGTATTGTCGCCGCCGATGTCTGGGATTTCGTTGGCGAGCGGGCACCACACAGCACGTTTTGGCATGCCGCGCGGACACTCGACCCCGCGATCAGCGACGAATCCCAGCTACCGGGCGCTCACGAGGGCTCCCTCAGCGAACTGTTCGCGGCTGCCGGTCTCGGCGACATCGTCGAAGTCGCGCTCGAACTGAGCGTGCAGCACCGCGACTTCGAGGAGTGGTGGACTCCTTACACGGGCGGTGTCGGTCCGGCCGGAGCATATTTCGCTTCACTCGCTGCCGAACATCGGACCGCGTTGCGGGAACAGTGCCGCTCGATGCTCCCCGATGGCCCGTTCACGCTTGTTGCACACGCGTGGGCGGCTCGCGGGACTGTGCGGTAATGTCTTTCACTGGCAATTGTCGTACATATGTTCGATACTTGTTGAATGACGTTTCCGACGAGTGCCCCAGAGCGCGTACTGCTCGTGTGGTGCCCCGACTGGCCCGTCGAAGCGGCTGTTCGCGTTCAAGGGCTGGACCCGGACGCGGCGATTGCCATCATGGAGGCCGGCCGCGTGTTCGCGTGCTCGGCTGCTGCTCGTGTCGAAGGCGTCGCGCGCGGACTCAAACTGCGTGAAGCACAAGCGCGCTGTCCCGCGCTCATTGTCACGCCGCATCGCCCCGCCGATGAAGCACGCGCGTTCGAAACTGTGCTGACCGCAATCGAGGAACTCATGCCGGGCGTGCAACCGCTGCGCCCTGGAGTGTGTGCCCTCCGGGTGCGCGGTCCCGCCGCCTATTACGGCGGAGAAGAAGAGGCTGCGCTGTGGCTGCTCGATCAACTCGATGAACTGGGCGTCCCCGCCACCCGCATCGGCATCGCTGATGGAGTCTTCACCGCCGAGCAAGCGGCCAGGCAGCGATTGCCGCAGCGCATCCGCGTCGTTCCGGCGGGCACCGCGGCAGAATACCTCGCCCCCGTGCCCGTCGGGGTGCTCGATGATTCCAGCGCGAGCGACGCATCGGTCGTGACGCTGCTGCGCAGGCTCGGCGTGTACACGCTCGGCGACTTCGCGGCCCTTGACGCCGCCGATGTGCGCGATCGGCTCGGCGAGCAGGGCGCTCGGCTGCACGCGCTGGCAGGCGGACTCGATTCTCGTCCTGTCGTGGCGCGCATCCCGCCGGAGACCAAGGAATGCAGCATCGCGTTCGAGCCCGCCGTCGACCGAATCGACCAGGTCGCATTCGGAGTGCGTTCGCTGGCCGATCGCTTCATCGCAGGGCTTACCGCGTCGAAACTCGTGTGTACTGCCGTGCACGTCCAACTGGACTCGGAACGCGGCGAGAGCTCTGAGCGCACGTGGCTGCATCCGCGCTCCTTCAGCGCGGCGGATGTCGTCGATCGGGTGCGCTGGCAATTGCAGGGCGGAGCCAGCGCTGCTGATCAGAATGGAGTGGGGTTGAGTTCGGGGGTCGTCGCGGTGCGGCTCATCCCGGCGAACATCGACTCGATCGGCAATCACGAAGAAGGATTGTTCGGCGGCGGCCCGGATGAACGTATCCACCACGCGCTTTCCCGAGTGCAGGGCATGCTCGGCCGCACGGAAGTCCTCACCGCCTCCATCGGCGGCGGGCGCGGCCCGGCCGACCGCATGACGCTGGTCCCGTGGGGCGATCGCCTCGTGCATGCGCGCGAGCCGGCACCACCGTGGCCGGGTCACCTTCCCTCCCCCGCGCCCTCCACGGTATTCGAACCGCCGCGCCCCGTGACAGTGTTTTCGGCATCCGGCGCCGAACTCGCGGTGGGCGCTCGAGGTGCGCTCTCGGCGGCCCCGTCGAGTATGTCGAGCGGACGATCGACGCTGCGCGTGACAGCGTGGGCCGGCCCCTGGACCGTCGACGAGCAGTGGTGGGACTTTCGGAACGCGAGCACGACGAGCCGGCTTCAGGTGGTCGACGCGACGGGAACCGCGTGGCTGCTCGCTCTCGAGCATGGCCGCTGGTGGGCTGAGGGCAAGTACGACTGATGGGCGCGCGCTGATGGGCTTCAAGAACCCTCCGATTCCCTGGTCCGAGTTCGAAAAAACTCTCTCCGACGTCCGCCGCCCCGGCACGGCACCGCCCATCGGCGCGGACGGCGGAGACAGCCCGGCGTGGTCGCGCAAGCGTGCGCCGTATCAGCCGGCCGAAATCGCCGCGCCGGCCGGTGCGGTTGTGCCGTACGCCGAGTTGCACTCTCATTCCAACTTCAGTTTCCTCGACGGCGCGAGCCCGCCGGAGGAACTCATCGAGGAAGCTGCGAGGCTCGGGCTGCACGGCCTCGCGATCACCGACCACGACGGCTTCTACGGGGTCGTGCGGATGGCCGAGGCCGCCGAAGAGTTCCCGCAGCTGACGACGATCTTCGGCGCCGAGCTGTCCCTCGGACTCGACACTCCGCAAAATGGCATTGCGGACCCGCGCGGCAGCCACGTGCTCGTGCTCGCACGCGGGCAAGAAGGCTACCATCGCCTCTCCGGTGCGATCACCGCCGCTCAGCTCGCCGGTGCGGAGAAGGGCCGCCCGATCTACGACCTCGACGAGCTTGCCGAACGTGCGGACGGACACTGGCTCATCCTCACGGGATGCCGCAAAGGGCGAGTGCGGCGGGCGCTGGTTGACGAAGGGCTCGCGGGCGCGCAACGAGAGCTCACCCAGCTCGTGGAGCGATTCGGCCGGGACAACGTGGCCGTCGAGCTGCACCACCACGGAACCCCCCTCGACGACGCCCACAACGACGCTCTGGCCGCTTTGGCAGCCCGCCAGGGGTTGCCGGTCGTCGCGACGGGCAACGTCCATTACGCGACGCCGGAGCGGCATCGGCTCGCCACCGCTCTGGCCGCCGTGCGCGCCCGCAGAAGCCTCGACGACATGGACGGCTGGCTCCCGGCATCCGGAGCCGCCTACTTGCGCAGCGGCGCGGAGATGGCGGCACGGTTCGCGCGGTATCCGGGCGCGATCGAACGCACGGTGGAGTTCGCCGATGACCTGGCCTTTCGCCTGCGCAGCGTCAAGCCGGGCCTGCCGAAACAGGATGTTCCGCGAGGGCACACTCCGATGAGCTGGCTGCGGCACCTCGTGTGGGAGGCCGTTCCGGTGAAATATCCGAAGGCGAGCGACGCCGACCGCGAACGGATCGAGCGCGAGCTCGCCGTCATCGAACAGAAGGACTTCCCCGGCTACTTCCTCATCGTGCACGACATCGTGCGGGAGGCGCGCAGCCGCGGCATCCTGTGCCAGGGTCGGGGCAGCGCCGCGAACTCGGCCGTGTGCTACCTCCTGAACATCACGGCTGTCGACTCGATCTACTACAAGCTGCCGTTCGAGCGGTTCCTCTCGAGCCTGCGCGACGAGGAACCGGACATCGACGTCGACTTCGACTCGGATCGGCGCGAAGAAATCATCCAGTACGTGTACCGCAAGTACGGCAGGTACAACGCCGCCCAAGTGGCGAACGTCATCAGTTATCGCCCCAAGGTGGCCGTGCGGGATATGGCCAAAGCGCTCGGGCACTCCCCCGGCCAGCAGGATGCGTACTCGAAGCAAGTGGAGCGCTGGGGGGCTCTCGTGGAGTCGG
>JAHBST010000085.1 GCA_019638975.1 Cryobacterium sp. | reverse complement strand
TCGCGTGGGAGGGAACGGACGAGAATCCCGCCCACTGGCACTGGTTCGAGGGAAACTTCGAATCATACGAAGAGGACAAAATTGAGCGTCTCGGTCCGGATGCCGCGAAGCCGCATCGCAGCACCTACCGCAAGCTGACTCGCGACTGATGCGCGTCCACATTCCGATCCCATTGCGGTGGGGCGACCTCGACGCCTACAACCACGTGAACAACGTCGCGGTGATGCGCATTCTCGAAGAGGCACGCGTTCGCGCGTTGTGGGTACCGGAGTCGGGCGAAGCCTTGCCGACAGCGGTTCTCACGGCGACCGCCGGATCCGACACGAACACGCTCATTGCCGGACACACCGTCGAGTACGTCGCCGCAATCGAATACGGACGCGAACCGCTGGACGTGCAGTTGTGGATCAGTGCGGTCGGTGGTGCGAGCGCAGACATTTCGTACGAGGTATACGCGGACGAGAAGCTCGTCGTCCGAGCGGAGAGCACGATGGTTTTCGTGGATGCCGCGACAGGACGACCGCGCCGAATCGCCGACGCCGAGCGCGCCGCGTGGGAGCCCTACTTCGGTGAGCCCATCTCGTTCAAGCGCGACGCGAAACTCGCGCGGGCGCGCGAACGGCACTAGACCGACGGAACGCGAAGCATCCCTTCTTGCGCGACCGTGGCGAGAAGCAGGCCATCCCGGCTGAAGATGCGCCCCGTCGCGAGCCCGCGCCCGCCGATCGCATTCGGCGACTCCTGCACGTAGAGGAGCCACTCGTCCACCCGGCCGAAACGATGCCACCACATCGCGTGGTCGAGGCTCGCGACCTTGAGGCCCGGCGTCGCCCACGTGGCACCATGGCGGCGAAGTATCGGCTCCAACAGCGAGTAGTCGCTTGCATAGGCGAGGGCGGCGCGGTGCAGAGTCTCGTCATCCGGCAGCCGATCGAACGACTTCATCCAAATGGCCTGGTACGCCACGCGTTCCTTCGCCCGCTCGAAGTAGACGGGCTCGCCGATGTGCCTCATGTCGAACGCGCGGCCGGTCGCCCAATACTGCGCGATCGGATGGTCTATGCCGAGGAGCAGTTCGGTGTCGCTCGGAAGCGACTCCGGGTCGGGTACCCCTTCCGGCATCTCGACCTGATGATCGAGGCCCGGATCCTCATCCTGAAATGACGCGATCATCGAGAGGATCGGCAAACCGTTCTGGTAGGCCTGAGTGCGACGCGTCGAGAACGAACGGCCATCGTGGATGCGGTCGACCGCGAACGTGATCGGCTGTTCGACGTCGCCGGGTCGCAGGAAATATCCATGCAGCGAATGGATGTGGCGGTCGGGATCCACCGTTCGAGTCGACGCGATCACCGATTGCGCGAGCACCTGACCACCGAACACTCGACCCATCGGCATCCACTGGCTGATCCCCGTGAAAATGTCTTCGTCGGTGCGCGCGCCGGTTGCCGTGAGATCCAGTGCGGCGAGGAGGCCGGCGACGGGCTCGTCCATGCATCCTCCCGGGTATTGCGGCGTCGGCTTACTTAAGCCCGTACTTCTAGGTAGTTTAGAGGGCAGATGAGTCACACATTCTCCCTGGTCGATTCCCTCGCACTCAGCGACCTTCAAACATTTCTCGGTCGCGCTGGACGGGTAGAGGACGGTTCCGTGCGCCTGATCGCGGGCTCGGGGCTGCTTGCCGTCTATGTCGCCATCTTCTATCCGGTGGGACTGCACGATGAGACTCCGACGGTTCTCGGGCTTCGGACTTTTGCTCTCTCGGACCAGAGTGCGTTCGATGTCGTCGTTCCGGTGCGTTCGCTTCTCGACCGCCTCGCTCGCGTGCGGGTTGAGGTCGAAGATCCGTCAGCGCCCGCGAACGTGAGCGTCCCCCTCGAGGTGAACACGGTGGTTTGGGCGGCGATCTCTCCGCCGAGAGGCGGGTGGCACGGGCTGGACCCCATGCCGTCGGACCGGCTCGTCGAAGTGGCGGATGCGGGAATCGCCGAGATCCGGGATGCCGTGCCCGCGGGCACGGGGGAACAACTCGTCCATCGCGCGCGCGCAGAAGTGTGGAGCCGGCCGATCGAGGGGTTCGAGCACATCCCCGCGGGAGCGGCGTTCGCGGCGCATACGCTGGGATTCCTCGCACCCCCGGAACCGGTTCGCGTGTTCGAGACGGGACCATGGACTCGGCTCTCCGCCGATCGCGGGCACGTGCTTGTGCGCCGCAGGGCGTGGACGCTTCAGGCTTAAGAGAAAATCTCTCGCGGCAAGGCGGGGCTGCCGCTACGATATCGCCATCGCCGAGTACCCGACGCGGCGCGTGAGGACGGGCAATGAAGCGCGCATCCCGATTGTTCGTCGTTGTCGTTTTGGCTATTTTCGGGGTGTTGGGATTTGCCAACACGGCGCATGCAGCAGACTCCTTTACCATTGACGACATTCCCGGTGGCATCGTCGACGCATCGGGCACGTCAGTGACTTTCAGCGGTACCGTGTCGTCGGCGGACGACGACCTCGACATCGCCCTCTTTGTCGACGGGCACTTGCTGACTTGCGACGACGATTTCGGAAACGACTTCAACGACTTCTCATGCATTCGCACGTGGACCCACGAGGAATCGTCCTGGGAGTTCCCCGTCAGCTCCGATGAATTGGAGCGGCTCGGGCTCACGTACCTCGGAGTGCACGAAGTGCGCTTCGTTCTCACCCGATACCACGAGGGCGCCAAGAAGACTATCGAGGCAGAGAGAACCCTGGCGCTGGATTTCCGCAAAGTCGTCCCGTCGGCATCCGCTTTGCCAACCCTCCCGCCGGATGCGGCGCCGGGCAGCGGCGGCAACCCCCTGTCCTCGGGGTCCTCGTCGTACCTGGCCACAGGCGACCCCGCAGGGACGAGCGTTCTGAGCTCGGTCCGGACGGTCATGGATGTGCCGGCCGATGCGGTCAATCTTTTGGTGACCGCGGCCGTGACGGTCATTCTTCTTCTTCTCGTCGGCTTGCCCTCGGCTTTGCTCGGTCAGACCCTGAGCGAAAATTACGACAGATTGTTCGGCAGGGCTTCCGTTGCCGTTGGACGCGTCGCACGCGCTCTGGCGTCCCCGGCGCTGCCCCGATGGTTGCCGATAACGTTCGGAATGGCGCTCGCTACCGTGATGTCCGCTTTCGTGGATCCCGGTTTCGGCTGGAATCTCGGCTCGGCGCGTCTTCTCGTCTCGATGGGAATCGCGTTCGCGCTCGAAAGCGTCGTCGGCTGGATCGTCATCCGTTCGGTGCTGGCGAAAACGGATCCCGACCTCGACCCGAAGCCCGAATTCAAATTCGGATCGCTTCTCATCGTGCTGATCGCGGTGATCGTCTCGAGGATCGTGGGGTTCGAGCCGGGAATGGTGTTCGGGCTCGTCCTGGGGTTGACGTTCGGCGCGAGCCTGGCATCCGCCCGCAGCGCACGAGTCAAGCTACTCGGTCTCGGTTGGGCGTTCGCTATCGGACTTACGAGTTGGGTGATGTACAGTCTGCTCGCGGGAATCCCGGGATGGCTGCCGGTATTCGCGTCCGAAACCTTCAGCGCTATCGCGGTCAGCGCACTCGCCGCGCTGCCGGTCGCACTGCTGCCCCTCGCCGGTCTCGACGGGGGAGTACTTTTCGGATGGAACCGCTGGGTCTGGGCGGGGATTTGTCTCGCCGCCCTTTTCGTGTTCTTTCTCGTGCTCATGCCGATGCCCTTCAGCTGGGGAGATGTCGGGTCGCCTCTCGCGCCGTGGCTGGGCCTCTACGTCGCCTACGCTGTGTTCGCCGCCGCCCTGTGGGCATGGTTCAGATTCGTGCGCCCGAAATCCGCGGTGCCCGCCGACACTTCGAGCTAAGGCGAAAGCGTTCCCGAGTATTGCGGCATTTGGGTCAAAACCGACCCCATGAGGCTTAAAATCCAGACAATCGAGATGATGAACGAGAGCACGAGCAGTGCGATCGCGATCCACATCGGGGCAATGCCGCTGCCGGTGCGCCGGCGCACGACGACGGAGCGGCCGATCACGTAGACCGGGTAGGACGGAATGAACGCCCACGCCCAGTGGAACGGTTTTGGCACGCCGCGCCGGGCGAGTTTGCGGTAGTCCAGATAACTGAACCAGGCGCCCAAACCGTATGCCACCCAGCCGCCGACGAGTGTGAAGAGGTAACCCGGCGACGCGAAGACGCTGAACATTGCTCGCGCGCTTGCGCCCTCGCTCGCGCCTTGGCTCAATTGACGGAAATCAAACAAGCTCGACCAGTCGATGGTGAAAATCCCGAGCGAAGAGATGTACGGAAGGACAAGGATGATCCAGATCCAGACCGTATTCCAGCGCGTTCCATCGGGCGCCTTAAGGGATGGGGCTCCCGCGGAATATGCCGGTGCGGCGGAGTATTCGGGGGACGCGGAGTATGGGGTTGCAGCGTTCGCAACGGGCGAGGCCGAACGGTTTTCGGTCCATTGCGCGCCATCCCACCACCGAAGCTGGGTGGTGTTTTCCGGGTCGGGGTACCAACCGGCTGGAGTCATTGTCATGAAGATTTACTCTACTTCCCGTGCGACCGCGCGACCGGCTTGACGACCGCTGAATAAACATCCGCCGAGGAAGGTGCCCTCAAGGCTGCGGTAGCCGTGCACACCGCCGCCGCCGAATCCGCTCGCCTCGCCCGCGGCGTACAGGCCGGGAATCGGCTGGCCGTCGGTGCCGATCGCCTGGGAGTCGAGATTCGTTTCGATGCCGCCGAGGCTCTTGCGCGTGAGAATGTGCAGCTTGACCGCGATGAGCGGACCCGATTTCGGGTCGAGGATGCGATGGGGCTTCGCCACGCGGATGAGCTTGTCGCCGAGGTAGTTGCGCGCCTGCCGGATCGCGTTGACCTGCGAGTCTTTCGCGAACTTGTTCGTGAACTCGCGATCGCGCGCTTCGACCTCCTCGCGCACGCATGCGGTGTCGAGTTCGACATCCGGTGCAAGCCGTTGCATTCCGGCGATGATCTCGTCGAGCGTCTCGGCGACGATGAAGTCTTCGCCTTTCTCCTTGAACGCCTCGACGGGTTCGGTGGCGCCCTTGCCGAGGCGCTGCTTCAGCAGTTCGCGGATGCTCTTGCCGGTGAGGTCGGGATTCTGCTCGCTGCCGCTCAGCGCGAACTCCTTCTCGATGATTTTTTGCGTGAGAATGAACCAGCTGTAGTCGTGGCCCGTCGACAGGATGTGGTCGAGAGTTCCGAGCGAGTCGAAGCCGGGGAAGAGGGGGACCGGAAGGCGCTTGCCTGTCGCATCCAGCCACACGCTCGACGGTCCGGGCAGAATCCGGATGCCGTGCTTCGCCCACACGGGCGCGTAGTTCTTGATGCCTTCGACGTAGTGCCACATGCGGTCGCCGTTGATGAGGTTCGCGCCCGCCTTCTCGCTGATGCCGAGCATGCGGCCGTCGACGTGCGCCGGCACACCGGACAGCATCTCTTTCGGCGGCTCACCGAAGCGACGCGGCCACTGCTCGCGAACGAGGTCGTGGTTTCCGCCGATGCCGCCGCTTGCGACGATGACCGCTCGCGCGCGGTGTTCGAACTCGCCCTCCCTGTCGCGGTTGCTGGCCTCGCCGCGCGCGGCGGCATCCGGTTTCAGGATGGTTCCGCGCGCGCCGACGACGGCGCCGTTCTCGACGATGAGTTCGTCGACCCGGTGGCGGAAGAGGAGTGTGACGAGTCCCGCCTCGACGCCTGCGCGCACCCGCCGGATGAACGGCTCGAGGATGCCGGGACCCGTGCCCCAGACGATGTGGAAGCGGGGGACCGAGTTGCCGTGGCCCGTCGCGATGTATCCGCCGCGCTCGGCCCAACCGACTACAGGGAAGAACTTCACGCCCATGCCGCGCAGCCACTCGCGTTTCTCATTCGCGGCGAAGTCGAGGTAGGCCTCGGCCCACTGGCGCGGCCACAGATCTTCTTCGCGATCGAAACCTGCCGTGCCGGCCCAATCCTGGCGGGCAAGCTCGACGGAGTCCTTGATGCCCATGCGCCGCTGCTCTGGCGAGTCGATGAGGAACAGCCCGCCGAACGACCACCAGGCCTGGCCGCCGAAGCTCGCTTCGGGTTCCTGCTCGAGAATCGTGACGTGTTTGCCAGCATCGACGAGTTCTGCGGCGGCGACGAGCCCCGCGAGCCCTGCGCCGACGACAAGGGCATCGCTCGTCTTGGTGACGGTCGTTTTCGCCATCCGTGCCTCCTTCGGCGTTCGCAACTCAGGCAGAACCCGCGGAAAGTGCTTCGTGGGGCACCAATTGCCGCGTCCTTCACGATTCTGCCTGAATTGCAAACGGAACGGGGGCTCAGTACGGCTAGGGGCGGCCCCGGATGCGGCGGCTCAGCGCTGAGGATGCCGCGGCCACGGCTCGTCCGAACCGCACCCACTGCGCGTCGTCCACGAGCGTGCGCCGGAATGTGAGGCCGATTGCCGCGGCCGGGTAGTCGTTGTGGTCGA
>JAHBST010000084.1 GCA_019638975.1 Cryobacterium sp. | reverse complement strand
AACCGATGGAATTGGTGAACCCTTTCGTTGCCAGCGTGAACGACCGCCACTCCCTGCACCTCGCTAGAGTGGCGGAATGCGGCACGGCATCGTCATCCTTCCCCAGCAATCGTGGCTGGAAGCCCGTTCGGTGTGGCAACGCGCGGAAGAATTGGGCTTCGACCACGCGTGGACGTACGATCACCTCTCCTGGCGCAGTCTCGCAGACCAGCCGTGGGGTGCCACGATCCCGACGCTCGCGGCTGCCGCGACGGCGACGACGAGAATCCGACTCGGCACTTTCGTCACGTCCCCGAACTTTCGTCACCCGGTTCCCTTCGCGAAGGATCTCGCGACGCTCGACGACGTATCCGGAGGGCGATTCCTGCTCGGGATCGGATCCGGCGGGACCGGATTCGACGCGTTCGTTCTCGGTCAGAAGGAATTGACGGGCCGCGAGCGCCACGAACGGTTTGTCGCGTTCGTGCGCGGATTGGACGCGCTCTTGCGTTTCGAGGATCCCGGGAGCGGCGGAATCAGCTTCGACGGGGACTGGTTCACGGCGCAGCGCGCGCGCATGGTCGGGAAGCCGGCTCAGCATCCGCGCATGCCGTTTATCGTCGCCGCGGATGGGCCGAAGGGTTTGCAATTGGTAGCCGAACTCGCCGACGGCTGGGTCACGCTCGGCCGTGAATCCGAGACGCCGGATGCATGGTGGCAAAGCGTGGCCGACGTGTCGCATCGTCTCGACGACGCTCTCGCCGACCGGGGCCGGGCGCGCGACACTCTCGATCGGTACCTCAACCTCGACGCGCACCACTACGCGCTGGCGAGTCTCGACACGTGGCAGGATGCGGTCGGGCGCGCGACCGAACTCGGCTTCACGGATGTCGTCGCGCACTGGCCGCGAAAGGACGGCGTATACGCGGGCAGCGAAGACACTCTCATCGAAGTGGCGAGCCGCTTCGGGTAGCCGGCGGGCGAGCGACGCTGACGAGCCACGCTGACGAGCCAGGTCAGCCGCTCAGCCGCGCCGCTCAGCCGCCTCGCTCCGCCGCTTCGCTCCGCCGCCTCGCACAGCGGTGCCCTGCCGCCTCTCACAGAGGTGCGCTGTCGGATGCGCGATGAGCGGAACGCGCCTAACGTGGAGTTATGACGAGCCCTCTCATCCGAACCTTCGACGGCCACACACCACAAGTCGACCCGAGCGCCTGGGTGGCGCCCAACGCGACTCTCGTCGGCCGCGTGGAGCTCGGGCCGGAATCGAGCGTGTTTTATGGCGCCGTTGTGCGCGGTGACACCGACCGGATCAGCCTCGGTGCGCGAAGCAACCTCCAAGACAACGTCTCCGTGCACTGCGATACGGGCATACCGACGACGATCGGCGCGGGCGTGAGCGTCGGTCACGGCGCGGTCGTGCACGGTTGCACGATCGAAGACGATTGCCTCATCGGCATGCATGCGACCGTCATGAACGCAGCGGTGATCGGCGCCGGCTCTCTCGTCGCGGGCGGCGCCGTCGTGCTCGAAGGCACGATCATTCCGCCCCGCTCGCTCGTCGCCGGTGTGCCGGGCAAAGTGCGACGCGAGCTCACGGATGACGAACTCGCCGGCATCCGCGCCAACGCCGCCCACTATGTGGAACTCAGCCGGGCACACTCTCGGATTTAGCCGCGGTCTTTCGCCGCTCGAAAACGGCGAAAATCGCCCACACGGCGACAGAGACCACCCCGAACACACCGAACAGGACGACCCAGCGCACGAAGTCGCCCGCAATTTCCGTCCACGAGTTCGGGATCGTGAGAAGGACAAGCATGAAAGCGAGCAGTCCCACGACGTAACACGCTGCCCATAGCCACTTCTTGAATGCGAAAAGTTTGTGGCCGTCGAGCGCAAGCAAAGGCAAGAGCACAAGGGGCAATGTCGCGATTCCTTCGATTGTGACGGCGCTAAAGAACTCGGATGCCGAAAGGAGCAGCAGATTTCCGGGCGCTCCTGCCGCGAGAGGCGCGAGCAGGCTGAAAGCGACCCAGGCGACGAGCGCCACCGCGAGACCGAATCCGGCGCCAAGGAGGACCACCGTGGCATCCTTCGCCTTCGACAGCGTGGATGCGAAGACGAGGCCCGCGACAAGTCCGAAAATCACGCCCGGATTGAACTCGAGAAGCCGCGCGATGAGGACCGCAAGGGTCACAAGAATGAGCGAGCCCCAGCGGAACTTGATCGTCGCGACGGCATCCGGATACCGCTTTCGCATGACTTCGCGGACGAGGAGCCACGCCGCGACATTGAACACGAGAAGCGAGAGGAAGGCCGTGAGGAGCACGCGAGCCGAGAGCGCGTTGACGCCGAACGTCGGGTCGACGAATCCGCTGATGATCGACGCGACCACGAGCCCCGGGATGAAGAGCCAGCCGAAAATTCTGGGTCGGACGGATGCCTCAACCGCGCCGCGCGCTTTATCTCGCGCCGCCTTGCTCTTGCGGACCGACCAGCGTTTGCGCATCCGCTCGGATGCCCTGTCGTACAGCGGACCGATGACGGAATTCAACAGCGACCCCGGATACCCGATCACGAGCGTCAACATGACGGCGGCACCGCCCATGACGGCGGCCCCTGCGGGCGTCACGGTGACGCTCCCGATGGTTTTGAGTCCGCTGAGCACGCTCGGGTCGGAGATCCCGTCGCCCGCGAACGATTCCGTGAGGGAGACCGTGACGACGAGGCTCGGTGCCGTGAACGAATTGCCGTTCGTCAGGTAGTTGACCCCGTCCGCATAACTCAGGCTGATGATGTCGTGATTCGTCGCCGCATTGCCGAACCGCCCGCCCGCAAACCGCGGGGGCGCATCGAGCGCCGCAAGTTGATCCGCGGAATAGAGCACGCTGTTTTGCATGCCGTCGCCCGTATCGATTGAGGTGATCGCGGCATAACCCGTCAGCCAGCCCTGCTGCTCGAATGCCCTCGCTATCCGCACGACGACATCGAAGTCGACGTGGGTGTAAACGAGCGTGTACTCGACCGCCGTGCCCGAGTCGAGATCGAAGGGCCGATCCGCGATTCGCGCGGCACAATCCCAAGCGGCGACGCGCAAGGGTGGCGGCACATATCGCAACTCCGGCGTGAAGAATTCGTACCCGCTCTGGTCGTAGTAGGTGCCACGACATGCACTCTCGTCTGCGTATGCGGGAGTCGCGGTGACGAGCGGAAACGCAAGGATGGCCAACGCGAGGAACAGTCGAATGAGCCGAGACATGGATACACGGTAGTG
The DNA here is from genome assembly GCA_019638975.1 of Cryobacterium sp. Lineage (GTDB taxonomy): Bacteria > Actinomycetota > Actinomycetes > Actinomycetales > Microbacteriaceae > Terrimesophilobacter. Next base: position 3,294 of record JAHBST010000084.1, on the reverse strand, counting down.
GCTCACCGAATCTCGACGCGAGAATTTTTTCCACGGCGAGCCAGGCGAGAGGAGACCCGCGAACTCGCTGCCGTTGACGCTCGTTTCATTATTCAGGAGGTCGTGTGGTCACACGACCTCCTGAATAATGAAACAGTGGTCAGCCGACGAGGTTCTGCACGAACACATGCGGCGTGAAACCCGTGAGATCGCCGATACCTTCGCCCTGGCCGACGAGCTTGATCGGGATACCGGTCTTCTCCTGCACGGCGAGCACGAAACCGCCCTTCGCCGAACCGTCGAGTTTCGTGAGCACGAGACCCGTCACGCCTGCATGTTCGATGAACGCGTGAGCCTGAGCGAGCCCGTTTTGGCCCGTCGTCGCATCCAGCACGAGGAGCACTTCAGCAATCTCGGTCTGCTTTTCAATGACGCGCCGGATCTTGCCGAGCTCATCCATGAGACCGCTCTTGGTCTGCAGCCGCCCCGCAGTGTCGACCAGCACGATATCGATTCCCTCGCGCTGAGCCTTCTCGACGGTTTGGAAGGCGACGGATGCCGGATCCTGGCCCTGTACCTGAGGCTTCACGATCTGCGCCCCACCACGCTCCGCCCACGTCGCGAGTTGCTCGACGGCCGCCGCCCGGAATGTGTCTGCAGCTGCCACGACAACAGAGCGCCCGTGATTTGCCAGAAACTTCGCGAACTTGCCGATCGTCGTCGTCTTGCCGACGCCGTTCACCCCGACGACGAGTACGACGGCGGGTCGAGCAGTCAATCGCAATGTCGGGTCCAAGCGGGCGAGACGTTCCTCGAGCGTTTCGCGCAGCATCCGCTTGAGGTCGGCGGGGTCGGTGGTGCGAAAGCGATCCACGCTCGCGCGCAATTCCGTCACGACCGAGTCCGTGACATCCGGTCCGAAATCGGCGGAGATCAGGGCATCCTCGAGGTCATCCCACGTCTCGTCGTCGATCGTCTTGCGGGCGAACATTCCACGGAGGGAGCTGCCCAGCGACCAGGGTTGCGAGCGCTCAGCCATGAGAGCGATCCTAGTTGGCTGGTTGCGGCACCGGGGCGAGCCGACGCACCGACCACACCACGACGACCGCGACGAGCGCGAGGCACGCCACCCCGAGGCCCGAATACCCGATGAGCGCGAGGATCGGCCCCGCGAGCGCGCCGCACACTGCCGCAGTCGTGTTCATGATGAGGTCCGACACACCCTGAAGTCCTGCGCGATCATCGACGGGCGCCGACTCTGCGACGAGAGTCGACCCCGCGATCGTGGACGCGGACCAGCCGAGCCCGAGAAATATGACGCTCACGATGACCCAGAACTGGAACTGGCTGCCCATCCACGCGGTGATCAGCGAGATGACGAGCATTGCCTGACCCACGAGGACGGTCGGAATGCGGCCCCACCGGTCGGCGAGCCATCCGAACACGGGAGAGAGCGAATACATCCCTGCGATGTGGAGGCTGAGCGCGAATCCGACGATGATGAGGGTCGCGCCATGACCGTAGAGATGCACGGGAGTCATGGACATCATCGCGACCATCGTGGCGTGGCTGAAAGCGACGGCGACGACGGCGTAGCGGGCGAGCGGATTCACGCGCAGCGTTGCGAAACCGTGCCGCGGCGGCCCGCCTTCGCGCGCCGGCGCGTTGCGAATCGCGGTCAGAAGCGGGTCGGGCTGGAGGCCGAAAAAATAGACGAACATCGCCGCCAATTGAGCGGCGATCGTGAAGACGAACGGACCCGTGAGAGTTGGGAGACCGATCGCGCCGCCGATCACTTCCCCTGGAGCGATGAGGTTCGGCCCCAGAACGGCGCCGATCGTCGTCGACCACACGACGACGGACAATTGGCGACCCCGATGCTGCGGGACCGCGAGATCCGTCGCGGCGAACCGCGCTTGAAGATTCGTGGCGGACCCGGCACCTGCGAGCGCGAGACCGACGAGCAGAAGCGGGAATGATCCGAGGGCCGCAGCGATCGTGGCGAGCACCGCGCCGAGCGCTGAAACGATTGAACCAATGGAAAGCGCGACGCGCCTGCCCCGAGCGACGGCCGACCGCGCGAGCGGCACGGCGATGAGCGCAGCGCCGAGCGTGCTCATGGTCGCCGCCATACCCGACCAGGCGGGTGATCCGCTCACTTCAGATGCGAGGAGGGCGCCCACCGACACCGTCGCACCGAGGCCGATTCCTCCGAGGATTTGCGCAACCACGAGGATGCGGACGACGCGCCGCTGCAAGGCCACGGTGTCAATCACGGCGTAATTCTATGCTGTTGTCGGACGCGACATGGTGACTCTTGCGTGGGCTGTTTGGCGGGGAAATTCAGGATGCGTTCGCGCGATCGTCGTGTGCAACCCGTTGACCGACGACCGCGCTCACACCGTCCTGGCGCATGGAGACGCCGTAAAGCGCATCCGCGATTTCCATCGTGCGCTTTTGATGAGTGATGACGATGAGTTGCGAACTGGTGCGAAGCTCCTCGAGCACCGTGAGCAAGCGGCCCAGGTTCGCGTCGTCGAGGGCTGCCTCGACCTCGTCCAGAATGTAGAACGGGCTCGGTCGCGCCTTGAAAATCGCGATGAGGAGGGCGACCGCGGCGAGTGAACGTTCACCGCCGCTCAAGAGGGACAAGCGTTCGATCTTCTTGCCCGCCGGTTTGACCGTGACTTCGATGCCCGTGGTCAGGAGGTCGTCCGGATCCGTGAGGTGGATGCTTCCCGTGCCGCCAGGGAACAACACCGGGAAGACCTCGTGGAAGGCGGTCTTCGTGTCCTCGAACGCGCTCGCGAAGATGTCCTGCATCCGACCGTCGATGTCGTCGATGATCGTGAGGAGGTCTTTGCGCGTGTTCGTGAGGTCGGTGAGTTGCTCGGTGAGGAACTTGTGACGCTGCTCGAGCGCCTCGAACTCTTCGAGCGCGAGCGGGTTGACGCGACCGAGCTGTTCGAGCATCCGCTCCGCCTTCGCGAGCCGGCGTTCCTGTTCTGGACGCCGAAACGGAATTCCCTCCGCAAATTCAGGAATCTCCGTCGCTGGCGACCCCGAAACGCCGCTGTCACGGTCGACTTCCGACGCGGATTCCTGAATTTTCGAGTGCGACGGGTCGGATGATGACGGGTCGGATGCTGGGGAAACGGATGAGATGGGCCCGGCCGGCTGGTCGACCGGCGGGTCGGCTGGCTGGCCGGCAGGCGGGTCGGCTGTCGGGTCGACCGGCACGGGCACATCCGGGCCGTATTCGGCGACGAGCACATCCTCGACGAGTCCGAGCTCCTCACCGGCCCGCTCCAGCAG
>JAHBST010000083.1 GCA_019638975.1 Cryobacterium sp. | reverse complement strand
CGAGTGCACAGGCTTGTGCCCGCAGTGCGGGGTGCGACTCCTGGATCACCCGGGCCACGAACATGAGGCGCCAGTCGATCCGCGGTGGTCGGCGCTCAGCGGACTTGCGGAGCTCACTCCCGACGACACAGAGAAGAGATAATCATGGCTGTTCCCAAGCGGAAGATGTCCCGCGCCAGCACTCGCGCGCGTCGCGCACAGTGGAAGGCGACTCCGCCCACCCTCGTCAAGACGATCGAGGGCGGCAAGGTCGTGTACAGCCTCCCGCACCGCGCCAAGGTCGTGACGGATTCGGCGGGGACGGCACTGTACATGGAGTACAAGGGCCGCAAGGTCGCCGACGTCTGATCGACGGACCTCTGAGCACGGGCAAGCACTGAGGACACCGGGGGGATGTCGGGTCACACGGGACACGGAGACGCCTCCGACCCGAGCGAGCTTGCCCGCCGTCTAGGCGTCGTCGTCGACCCCGAACTCCTCGAGCTGGCCCTCACGCACCGGTCATTCGCGTACGAGAACGGCGGCCTCCCGCACAATGAACGCCTCGAATTTCTCGGCGACTCGATTCTGGGTCAGGCTGTCACCGTCATGCTCTACAGCGAGAACCCTCTGCTCGACGAGGGTGAGTTGGCGAAGCGCCGCGCGAGTCTCGTGAGCAGTGTCGCGCTCGCGGAAGTCGCGCACCGCATCAGGCTCGGGTCTTTCATCCGTTTGGGCAAGGGTGAAGAGCAGACCGGCGGTCGAAAAAAGTCGTCCATTCTCGCGGACACCGTGGAAGCCGTGATCGGTGCCGTCTACCTCGATGCAGGCCCGGAAGTCGCGACGGATCTTGTTCTTCGATTGATCCGCCCCCTCATGGAAACACCCGACAGGTTCGGCGCGTCGATGGACCCGAAGACGAGTCTTCAGGAACTCGCCGCGGGCCTCGGGCTCGGCTTGCCGCGATACGACGTGACCGACAGCGGCCCCGACCACTCGAAGCGCTTTCGAGCGACGGTCATGGTGGGTGGAACAGGGATTGCGACGGGCGACGGTTCGAGCAAGAAGCACGCGGAGATGGCGGCGGCGCTGACCGCGTGGACGTTGCTGCGGGATGGTTCCGAAGGGGGATCAGCTGCTGCCGCTGATTTCGCGCCGCCCCCGCCGGCCATCGACTAGCTGTGCCGGAACTGCCCGAAGTCGAGGTTGTGCGCGCCGGGCTGGCGCCGTTCGCCACGGGTGCGATGGTGACGCGCGTGGAAGTGTTCGACGAGCGTTCGCTGCGCCGGCATCCGGGCCCCGCCGAAGACTTCATCGATCGCCTCACGGGCGCCGTCCTGGCGGCGCCGTCACGCCGTGGCAAGTTCCTGTGGCTGCCGCTCGACCCCATCATCTCCCCTCCTCGACCTTTGGCGTCCCAAATGAAGGCAATCTCTGACGGAGGTCGCGCAAGTGCGGGCATTGTTCACTCCAGCGGTACTGGATTGCCTTCATTTGGGAGCGCAGAAGCGCTTGTGGCACACCTTGGCATGAGCGGTCAGGTGCTGTTGCGGGCGCCGGGAACTGATGACCCGCGCACACGGATTCGCATCGACCTGGAGCATCCGGAGCATGGAGCTGTCCGGCTCAACTTCGTGGACCAGCGCATTTTCGGTTCGATGGCGATCGATGACCTCGTGCCGGTCGCGGATTTACCGACCGCTGCGGTGCGGGAACACGTCCCGGCATCCGTAGCGCACATCGCTCGCGACCCGCTCGACCCGCGTTTCGACGACGCACGGTTCCTGGCCGCGCTTCGAAAGAAACGCACGGGCGTGAAGCGCGCGCTCCTCGACCAGACCCTCGTGAGCGGAATCGGCAACATTTACGCGGATGAGGCGCTGTGGGCGTCGCGCATCCATTACGACCAGCCGACGGATGTCTTGAGCCGCCCGCTTGCGACTCGCCTGCTCGCGGAAGTACGAGCCGTGTTGCTCAAAGCGCTCGCCGAGGGTGGAACGAGTTTCGACACGCAATACCTGAACGTGAACGGCGAGTCCGGCTACTTCTCGCACTCGCTCAACGCCTACGGGCAGCAAGGGGAGCCGTGTCCTCGCTGCGGTCGGCCGATCGTGCGCGAGCAGTTCATGAACCGCGGAAGCCACTTCTGCCCGCGCTGCCAGCGCATCCGCTGACGTCGCGCACCTTTGTCAACGATGCGCCGACCATAGCCTCCGCATCGTTGACGAGACGCAGCGGCGATCGAGCACGTCGGCCGCGGCTCGCCTCAGCGGCGCCCACAGTCGCTACGTGACCAGCGTCGGTTCGTACACCACGAGCACGTTGCCCGAACCCTCCCACGTGCGAGTGGAGAGCAACTTGAGCGTCACGGGCGGCCGGTCGGTGAAGATCGGGATACCGGTGCCGGCGATGAGCGGGAAAATGGTGAGGTGCAGCTCGTCGATGAGCCCGTGAATGAGCAGTTCGTTCCACAACCGGCGACTCAATTGGATGAGGATGTCGCCGCCCGGCCCGGCTTTGAGCTCAGCGATCGCGCGATGGAGCTCAGCGCCGCGGATGATGCTCGTCGTTTCCGACCACGGCTCGAGGTCCTCCGGCTGAATCGTGTCGGAAACCACGAATTTCTGAGTGTCCCGGATGAGTTGCGCGTACTCCCGCCGGACGGCCGTGGTGTTCGGCGTCGCTGAATATGCCGACCAATAGGCCTTGTTTCCGGTGAAAGATGTCTTGCCGCTCAGGATCAGAGTGTCCGCGTCGCGAAGCAATTCGACGTTGTATTCATCGAAAGCCTCATTCGAGCCGTAGTCTTCGTGAAAATAGTCGAAGAAACCCGAGAACGTCTTGTCCTTCGATTCGTAGTACCCGTCGAGCGTCATGAAATTGCTGACGATGAGTTTGCGCATGCACGTTACGGTAGCCGGACGATCAGCCTGCAGAAAGAACTTTTTTCCACCCACCGGCGTACGCGATCGGCACGAAACCGATCGCTTCGTTGACGGCGAGCATCGGTCGGTTCTCTTCCGCGTTGAACGTCGTCACGGCCGGGTGACCCGGATGCGTCTCCGCGAGGTACTGCAGGTTCGCGAGCTTGAGCAGCATCCCGAGTCGGTGACCGCGGTGTTCTTTCAACACGAGAGTGTCCTGCTGCTCGACGGGACGATCACGTTCGGGCGGAATCGAGAGCTCCGAGAATCCGGCGAGCGAACCCGTGGGAACATGTTCGGCGGCGACGACGAGCATCGTGCGGGGGCTGTCGTCGCGCCGATCGTCGAGCGACCGGATCCGGTCCTCGTCCCACCGCTCCTCGGAGACTTCGAGGGCAGCCGAGGGAGCATCCGTACTCATCCTTTGGTGGAGCAGCGCAATGCCCGTCAGCCATTTCCCGGGCGTCCTTCCGGTCCAGCGAACGATTCGATAGTGCGCGCCGGCGGCCGAGCGGGCAGCATCGAGCAAGGCTCCGATATCGCCGTTGTCGACCGGCAGAGGCAGTCTGCTCACGCGCTCGACTTGTTCGAGCTCGAATCCGCGCGCGAGCAGGAACCGAGTTTCCGGGTTGTCGAGCGGTACCGACCCGAATCCCGTGGGCGACGCGAGCTGTTCTGATTGATCCGAACGCGCATGGATGAAGAAACCCTGTTGAACCGTTCGGCCCTCGGCGGTGCACAACGCATCCAGACGCTCGTACAGAGCGGAACCGATCCCTTGCCGCCGGAATGCGGGCAGCACTTCGATCCCGAGCCAGGCATCCCGCGAACCCTCCTCGATCGGCGTTTCGTAGATCGCGCGAGCGACGATGCGACCGTCGATGCGAGCGACGAGGCAGATTTGCGGTTGGTACGGGTCCTGCCAGTGCGGCAACAACTCTGCAGGCTCGTAGGCAAGATCGCGATTGCCCATCGTTTCGGCTTCGATCTCGTTGCGCACGTGGGTCATCTCGATGAAACCGGCGGCATCCGGAGCGTCGATGTTCGCGGGGATGACGAGTTCGTCGATCGTGAAGTTCGGCATGTGTCGAGTCCTCGAGCTGGGGTTGGGGGCGAAAGTGCAAAGCCGATCAGATTACATCGGCGCGTCGCGAACAGCGCGGACGGTGGCCAAAACGTTGCAATCGACGAGAGCGTGCCCGGCAGTCCGGTACCGTAGTCGAATGAGTTTCGTCGGGCTGAGGAGGGTGCAGCGGTGTACCTGAAGAGCCTGACCCTCAAAGGGTTCAAGTCCTTCGCCCAACCCACGACTTTCGCATTCGAACCGGGCGTCACGTGCGTCGTGGGGCCCAACGGTTCGGGCAAATCCAACGTCGTGGATGCCCTCGCGTGGGTCATGGGGGAGCAAGGCGCGAAGACGCTCCGCGGCGGCAAGATGGACGACGTCATCTTCGCCGGCACCGCGACGAAAGGGCCGCTCGGCCGGGCCGAAGTCATCCTCACGATCGACAATTCGGATGGCGCGCTCCCGATCGATTACACGGAAGTGACGATCAGCCGCACTCTGTTTCGCAACGGCGGCAGCGAGTATGCGATCAACGGCGAGGCTTGCCGGCTGCTCGATGTCCAGGAGCTGCTGAGCGACTCCGGTCTCGGCCGCGAAATGCACGTCATCGTCGGCCAGGGCCAGCTCGACCAGGTGCTCCACGCGACCCCGGATGAGCGGCGCGGCTTCATCGAGGAAGCGGCCGGCATCCTGAAGCATCGCCGCCGCAAGGAGAAGACTCTGCGCAAGCTCGAGGCGATGCAAGCGAACCTCACACGATTGAGCGACCTTGCCGGCGAGCTTCGCCGCCAGTTGAAACCGCTCGGGCATCAGGCTGAGATTGCGCGGGAGGCGCAATTGATCGCCGCGACGGTGCGCGATGCGCGCGCCCGACTCCTCGCGGACGAAGTCGTCGAGCTCCGCGCGAGTCTCGCTCTGCACGGCAAAAGCGAATCCGAACGCAAGACGGAACGCATCGTGCTCCAGGAACAACTCGACCAGAACAAGTTGCGCGAACTGCACCTCGAACAAGCGCAAATCGGCGATGCCGTCGACATCGCAAGGCGCACGGCGTTCGGCCTCGAATCCGTGCAGGAGAGGCTCCGCGGCTTGTTCACGCTCGCGAATCAGCGCATCGCACTACTCGGCGCGAGTGTCGACGATCAAGGGACGGGAAGCGCGGTGACGCCGCAGCAGATCGAGGAATCGACTGCCGAGGTCGAACGACTTGCCGCGGCCGTCACGGAAGCGGAGGCTGCATGGAAGGAGGCCCAGCAGCTCAGCGCACACGCCAAAGCAAATCTCGATGCGCTCGATGAGGAGATTGCGGTGCAGGCGTCACTCGTGTCGAAGCACGACCTCGAGCTTTCGAAACTGACCGGTCAGGCCGAAACGGCCCAGTCGCGGCTCGCCGCTGTGCGCGGTGAGGTGTTGCGCCAGCAGAACGCGCTGGATGCCGCCGCTCAGCGCCGGGAAGCCGCTCAAGCCGAATTCGCCATCCTCGAACGAGACTCGAGTGCCGGTGCCGGCGAAACCGATCTCGATGCCGCTTACGACACGGCGCAAGGCGAGGTCACGGTCGCCGAGGCGGATATTGAAAGGCTCCGGGACGCGCTGCACGACCTCGAGCGGGAACGCTCCGGCCTCATTGCGCGCACGAGCGCCCTTTCGAGCGCTCTTGACCAGAAGGATGGCTCTAGCGCCCTCGTCGCCAAAAAAGTGCGCGGTATCCGCGGACTCGTCGCCGAACACATTCAAGTTCAGGCGGGATTCGAGGCCGCAATCTCGGCTGCTCTCGGCCCTCTCGCGGATGCCGTGCTCGCCGACAATCGCGATGCCGCAGTGCATGCCGTCGAGCAGGCTCGCAGCGACGAGCTGGGTCGCGTCGACGTGGTTGTCGCGGATGCCGCAGAGCCCGCGGCGGCCGGCACTCCAAACGCACCGACATCTCGCGGCGTGGGCGAGCTTCCGAATGGCGCGATTGCCGCGGCATCCGTCGTTTCCGCCCCGGCGGGGTTGCTCGGAATTCTCGCCCACGTCGTCATTGCGGACGATCTCGACATTGCCCGTGCGGTGTGGGCGAAAAGTGCCGATGCTCAGGACGTCACGATTATCACAAAGGCGGGCGACGTGCTCAGCCGATTCGTGCTGCGCGGTGGATCCGGTGCGAAGCGTTCCCGAGTGGAACTGGTCGCCGATCGCGACGCCGCACACGCCCGTCTCACCGAGGTGACCGCTCTGATCGACTCCGCTCGAACCGCGCTCGACGATCAGCGTGTCGTTCAGGATGCCGCGAAGCAGCGGGCGGCCGCTGCGCTGACGGCGTTGCGAGACTTTGACGCCCAGCTCGCCGCGAGCACGGAGAATCTCGCTCGCGCGCGCGCTCAAGTCGAAGCGGCGCACGCAGAGTTCGTGCGTCTCGAACGCGGTCTCGCTCTCGCGACGGAGGCCGTGGCCGACGCCGTCGCCGAGACCGAAGCGGCCGCTGCCGAACTCGATGCAGCACAGTCGCGACCAAAACCCATGCTGGATGCCTCGGCGCGAGACGGTGTCGCAGCGGAACTCGATGCCGCTCGCGAACGGGAAGTGGAAGCTCGACTGCAAGTCGAGACCGCGCGCGAGCGAGTGCGTGCCGAGCAAGCGCGCGGCGCGCAATTGGCCCGTCAACTGGACGACGACCGTGCGGCGGCGCAAGAGGCGGCGCGGCGTGCGGTCATCCGCCGCCATCAGCTCGATTCGGCGCAGCGCGTGATCGATGCGCTGCCGGCCGTTTTGGACGCCGTGGACCGCTCCGTTTCCGAGGCTCGACTGGAGTTGGCGTCGCGCGAGGCCGAGCGTCTCAAACAGAACGAGGAGTTGGCGGAGTTGC
>JAHBST010000082.1 GCA_019638975.1 Cryobacterium sp. | reverse complement strand
TGTACTTGCCACCATGACAGCACACACCGAGTTGCTCGACCTCGCAACGAGAATCGCTCTCGAGGCAGGAACACTCGCGGCGGCGCGACGCGCCGAGGGCGTCACGGTTGCCGCGTCGAAGTCGTCCCTCGAAGACGTCGTGACGCAAGCCGACCGCGACACGGAAGAGCTCATCCGTTCTCTTCTCGCGGATGCGCGGCCGGATGACGGAATCCTCGGCGAGGAGGGCGGCGGAACGGTCGCCGGGACGAGCGGTCTGACCTGGGTGGTCGATCCGATCGACGGGACAGTCAACTATTTGTACGGCATCCGGCACTACGCCGTGAGCATCGCCGTCGTCGAGGGCGGACAGGATCCGCTTGGCTGGACGGCACTTGCGGGCGTGGTGAACAACCCCGCGACGTCGGAGCTCTTTTGCGCCGCTCTCGGCAGCGGCGCGACTCTCAACGGTTCCGCGATTCGCGTGGCGCCTCCCGTCGAGCTTGCGCAAGCGCTCATCGGGACGGGGTTCTCCTACCTCGCCGCGACGCGACGAGAGCAAGCCGATGTCCTTCTAGATGTGATCACTCGCGTGCGGGACATCCGGCGGCAGGGGTCGGCTGCGCTCGACTTGTGCGACGTCGCGGCGGGTCGACTGAACGCGTATTTCGAGCGAGGGCTGAACCCCTGGGATCACGCTGCAGGGGCGCTCGTCGCGGCGGAAGCGGGGGCCAGGGTGAGCGGACTCCGCGGGTCACCCGCTTCGAAGGAGTTCGTTCTGGCGGCCGAACCGAGCGTCGCTCGCGCCCTTGAGGCGGTTCTCGCTGCCCGGTAAACCTGAATATCGGGGTGTTGAACTTTCAGGGTATTGGGCTATTCTTTACGAGTTCGTTATGTGGCGACCACCCGATGGTGCCCGAAACGAGACGGCCTGGCTTGCGTACCCCTGCCCATGTCGGCCAAATGTTCGAGGAGATTCAAGGAAATGTGGACGTCGCGTCATGCCGTTCGCGTCTTTGGCGACCTCAACGGTTCCCGGATTGCCCTCTGATAACTCATGAGCGAATCCAGAAGGCGCCGGGGCGAGGGTTCTGAGCCCGTTGAGCCGGATTCGGCTTTCGCTCTCCTCGGATTCGGACCGCCGGCCCCGCCGGCACCGGAACAGTCGTTCTTCGTGAAGACTCCCGGTACGACGGATGCCGCACGCACGGCCGATTTGTTGGCTGCTGCGCCCCCGCCGACGGGTCGACCCACCAATCTTCAGCCTGCCGCCGTGCCGACGGCACCCGTTGCGTCACCGGCGCAATCGGCCGCGCCAGCGGCATCCGTACCGGCATCCGTACCGATGGGCCCGGTGTCACCGCTTCCTTTGACGCGACGCGAATTGCGGGCGCGTGAGGAAGCGGAAAGCGCACGCCTCGCGGGCATTGGTTCGCCGGCCCAGGGGGTACCCGCGGTCGAGCTTCCGACGACGGCGTCTCCGGCACCTGCGGCGCAATCGGCCGCGACCTCCCGACGCGACGTCGCTTCCGCGGGATCGAAGAAGTTGAGGGGACCGCGAAAGCCTCCGACCATGCGCCCGGTGAGACCACCGCGGGGGATGACTCGACCGTCCGCGCCGGTTCGATCGCGAAGCGGGTCGGGTTCGGTTCACCGCCCGAAGTCGTTCAAACGCCAATTGGTCTCCAAACTCATGACCCTCGGCGCCATGATCGGTGCCGGCCTCATGATGGTGTCGACGTCACTTCCGGCGAATGCCTTCTATCCGGTCGCGGCGCTGACGGGCACCGTGGCGAAGGCGGAGGCGCCCGCTTCCGCCCCGGAGGTTCAATCGGTGAGGGTTGTCTCTGCCGGCGACCAGACGTTCACTCGGGACAGTTACACCGCAGTGTCGCTGAAGGAGCGGCTGTTTCTGGAATACGGCAACAGGGACTGGTCGTTCACGAATGACCCGAACGGCACCATTCAGTGGCCGTTCCCCATTGGTGTGCCGATCAGCAGCGGTTACGGGCCGCGAATCGCGCCTTGCCACGGATGTTCGACTTTCCATGAGGGTGTCGACTTCACGCCGGGCGGTGGCACGCCGATTCAGGCGATCGCCGACGGCGTTGTTTCGACGGTCGCGGACTTCTCGTGGGGTCTCGGCGAACACGTCATCATCGATCACCACATCAACGGTCAACTAATCCAAAGCGTCTACGGGCACATGCAACTGGGCTCCGTTCGCATGAAGGTGGGCGAGCACGTCAAGGTTGGCGACATCGTGGGGCTCGTGGGCTCTACCGGTGCCTCGACCGGTAACCACCTGCACCTCGAGATCCATGTGAACGGCGTTCAGGTGGATCCGTTCGCGTGGCTCAAAGCCAACGCGAACTAGCTACACCTCGAGAAGGCGATAGCCCTCGATTTCCTGGCGTTCCCATTCGTCGAACGGATGATCTTCGACCGCTTTGCGGGCGAGGTGAACGGATGCCTCCATGGCGTCGCGCGACGACCACATGGCAAGGCCGACGAGAACCCCCGCTTCCGCATCGTGGAATGTCCTGACGCTGATGAGGCCCGGAGCGCCTTCGAGTGCGTCGCCGTATGAGTGCATCGATTCGATGAGCGGGCCCGTGGAATCCGGCTTCGGATGGTGGATTGACAGCTGTACGAACATGGCGGTCCTCTCACTGAGACAATCTGGTCGGACACGTCGAAACTACTCCGGATTGCGGTGCTAGTCTCTTACGGTGCCAATCCCGCGCATGTCGCGGTTTTTTGTGCGCCCCCTTAGCTCATTGGTAGAGCACTTCCTTGGTAAGGAAGAGGTGGTGGGTCCGATTCCCACAGGGGGCTCGGCCATCCGGTAGTTTTAGTGAGCCGGATGCCGTGGCTGGGTAGCTCAGTTGGTGAGAGCGCACGACTCATAATCGTGAGGTCGCGGGTTCGAATCCCGCCCCAGCTACATTTCGTTCGCAAACCCCGGCGCGGCTCAGAATCCGGGTCGAATCCGCCGCCGAATCGGTAACCCACTCCGGCTGACGCCGTGACTATGATTTCGCTATGACGGGCAAGGAAAAGGCCTCGCACGAATCTACTTTCGAACTTCGCGAAGCCATGACAGGAAGGGCGAGCCCGGCGAAAGCGGCTGTCGGCGACAAGCCGGTTTTCGAATACATTGCCAGCCTTCCGCAACCGCAACGCGGCATCGCGGAAGCGGTCGACGCGCTCGCGGCCAGAACACTGCCAAACCTTGAGCGCTCGGTGAAGTGGGGGATGGCGTATTACGGGGTGGGCGACGGGTGGTGCTTCAGTTGCGGCGCATTCGCGGGGCACGTCAAGCTCATGTTCATCAACGGCACAGCGCTCGATCCCGTACCCCCCGTGACGCCCATCGGGATGGGCAAAGCGACGCGCGGTGTCGAGTTCGCATCCGTGGACGACATCGATGAATGGCAGATCGCCGATTGGATGAGACTCGTCACATCCGTGCCGGGCGTTGGCGGGACGAAGAAGTGAACCCGGAGCGACCAGCGAGAGAATTCCCCATCAATTGCTGCGAAGCTCCACGTCAATCGGCGTATAGTTTTCTGCGAACGTGACACTATTCGAGGAGGTGAGCCCGATGCACGCACTGTCCACTCTGGGCGCTCCTTCGAGTTCACGATCGCGCGACTGACGTAGCCGTCGCGGGGAGCGCCAACGGCACTCTCAGAAAGCTACGATCATGAATCACTCACTTCACCACAACGTTGATGCGGCGAGCAACCCCGCCTCCGAACCCAATCCCCGTCAGCCGTCCGGCACTGCGCTTGTCCTCGGCGGCGGCGGAGCTGCGGGCAATGCCTGGCTCATCGGCGTCATCGCCGGCCTGTTTGAAGCCGGGCTGGATGTCACGACCGCCGATCTCATCATCGGCACGTCGGCGGGCGCGACAGCCGCAGCACAGATCACAGCTGCGAGTCCCGCCCAACTCTTCTCGAGCATCCTCGACGAAACCGTGCGGCCGAGCACGCCTCCCGCACTCGCCGGGCCGAGACCGAACATCCAGCGTGAAGGGCTAGCCAGAGTCACGCAAATCAGCGCAGCATCCGAGAACGCGGCGGACATGCGTCGGAGAATGGGCGCGGCCGCCATCGAACTGGATGCCGTCTCCAATGGTTCCGATCGCTGGCGCGCCATCGTGGCCGCCCGCCTGCCCGGCCCGACCTGGCCGCAGCAGAAGATTCTTATGACCGCGGTGGATGCCGAGACGGGTGAGGACGCAAGCCTCGACCGCGACAGCGGGGTGGACCTCGTCGACGCGGTGGCTGCGAGCACGGCGGGCGGGCCGGCATACCGCATCGGCGAGAAGAAATACATCGACGGCGGATACCGCCGCAACGAGAATGCCGACCTTGCGATCGGCTACGAGCGCGTGCTCGTGCTGTCGCCGCTCGGCGGGAGAACACTGCACCCGCTCGAGTGGCGCATGCAGCTCTCGGCGCAAGTCGAGGATCTGGAAGCGAGCGGCAGCCGGGTGCACACGATCCTGCCCGACGACGCAGCCCTCGCGGCATTCGGCGACAACATGATGAACCTCGCGGCGCGACCGGATGCGGCGAAAGCCGGGCACGCGCAGGGGGCCGCCCTCGCGGCGGAGCTATCCCGATTCTGGAGCGGAGCGCCCTCTAACTCTGAGGATCGAACATGAACTCCCGCAATTCCTGAGAGCAACGGCAGGCGACGGCGATCTTGCGCGCCCACTCCTCAGCGGTCTTGCGATCCGGCAACTCGAGGATCGTGAATCCGCCCGTGAACTCGGTGCCGGGATAGAGCTCCGTGGACACCGTGCCGTCGGCCGAAACCAGAACAGGCGCGACGTCCTCAGCGATACCGCCTCCGAATACGTACACCCCGGCGACCTTCGCTTCCTCAATGACTGCGTGGGATTCCTCCACGACGATCGGGAACTCTTCGTCAGTGAGCACCATGGCTTCGCTCGGAAAGGAAATGAGGTACTTGGTCATGCCCTCATGGTGCCTCGCTGAACCCTCCCGCGGCAAGAGGGTCGCAATCGAGGCATCCGGCGGCCACGCGCAGTGGGGATACCTGCACACCCCAATCGACGTACGGCGATTTAGCAAAAAGTGCCTGTGTATTCAAGATCTTGTTACGCGCCGGCCGTCAGCGCATAGTGAGTTCTGGACTGTCGACAGGCTCCGTCATCATTGACGCCCATTCGCACAACCGCGATTGAACAGGAAGGCAAGGTGAACCGTGGCAGAAAATCCGCTCATGCCGAGCGACGTCTCGCCGTTGGTGGGAGCATTCGATACGTTCGCGGAAGTCGCGTCGCGAGTCGCAAGCCGCGCGTGGTTCTTTTGTTTCTGCGTGATACTCGTCGTTGTCTGGGCGCCGTCGATAATTTTCCTGAAAGACATTGACACGTGGCAACTCATCATCAACACCCTGACGACGATCGTCACGTTCCTTTTGGTGGCCTTGCTGCAGAACAGTCAGACGCGCGCAGATCAGGCAGTTCAACACAAGCTCAACGCGATTGCGGCGATGCTGGCCGTCCTCGCGGAAGAGAAAGGTTTGAATGATGCTGCCACCGAGCTTCGGGATGCAGTCGGTCTCGAGGAGCGGGAAAGTACGAGCAACAATTCGGAGAGCGACGCCGCGAACTGAAACACCGATTTCACGCGGATGCACGTCGGCGATGCCGCGCGCGCTCGCCGTTTGCCGGGATCGGAATCCCCCCACTCCCGTTTGTGACCGTGTGGCCGATCGCCTGTTCACGGTTTACAGTTCGATGGATGAGTTCACCGGCCGCTCGTAGGCTGAGAATTCCCGCGAAAGGAACCCGTGACCAACCCAACTCGTGTGCCGACCGGCCGCACCCCCAAAGGCGTCGTCAAGCGCGAAGCCATCCTGGATGCCGCGCTCGGGGTGTTCGGCGAGGTCGGGCTGCATGGTGCATCCCTTCGCGAGATCGCGAGCCGCGTGGGGGTGAGCCATCAGTCGCTCATGCACTACTTCCCGACCAAGAACGAACTGCTCATGGCCGTGCTGCGACGGCGCGACGAAAGGCTCCGCCGGCACTTCGACGACGAAGGCGGCATGTCGATCGGCGAGCTGATCTCCCTCGCGGAAGACAACGTCGGCATGCCGGGTGTGATCGAGCTCTACAACATGGCCTCGGCGGAAGCCACCAACTCCGAGCATCCGGCCCATGCCTATTACGCCGAATTCTACGAAAGCATCATCGCCTCGAACTCTCGCTACTTGAAGCGCGCCGCAGACCGGGGTGCCTTGCGCGAAGGTTGGACGCCGGAAACGGCGGCGCGCGCGATCCTCGGGATGATGGACGGACTGCAGTTGCAGTGGCTCTACGACCGTGACGATGTTCGCGTAGCGGAGACCTTGAAAATGCTGGTCAGAAGCATCATTTCCGTTCCCATCGATGAGCTTGACGCGTCGTAGAAATTAACTTGCCACTTGGCAAGGTTTAGGGGCTATTCTGACTACATGGCCACCACTTCCCGTACTTCTGCGCGCGCTGCAAACGCTGCGTCCGACTCCACTCCCGCTCTTCCCCCGAGCATCGCGGACGACGCTGTCGAACTCGCTCGCGACTGGGCGAAACGCGGCGCGGCCGCCGGATCGAGCGGCTCGGCGGCGCTCCTCGCGCAAGTGCTTAAAGACCAGAGCGGTCTCGACTTCACGATCGGATTCGTCGACCGCGTCATCCGCCCCGAAGACTTGCGGGTCGCCGCGCGCAACCTCGCCGAACTCGCCAAACGCACTCCCGGATTTCTGCCCTGGTATATGCGCTTCGCGATCCGCCTGGGCGGCCTCGTCGCGCCGATCCTGCCGTGGCCCGTCGTCCCGATCGCGCGCGCGGTGCTGCGCCAGATGGTCGCCCACCTCATCGTGGATGCAAGGCCGGCCAAACTCGGGCCGGCCATCGCCCGGCTGAAGAAGCCCGGCATCCGACTCAACATCAATCTGCTCGGCGAAATCGTGCTCGGCAAGGCCGAGGCGGAGAGGCGCCTTGCGGGCACGAAGAAACTGCTGCAGCGCCCGGACGTCGACTACGTGTCGATCAAGGTGTCCTCGATCGAAAGCCAGCTGA
>JAHBST010000081.1 GCA_019638975.1 Cryobacterium sp. | reverse complement strand
ACGAGGAGCCACGTGACCCAGAGCATCGCGGCGTACAGCGGGACCCCCATGAGCAGCCTCATGCCGGCGAGAAGTTCCGTCTGCTGCGAAAAATACAGGGGAACCTGAACCGCGAGCCGCAACGAGAAGACGCCCACCCAAATCCACGTGGCGACGGTCAAAACGCGGCGCTTGGCCGCACTTTTTCGCCACGCCGTCCATTCATTCGTGAGCACTCCCGCGATCAATCCGATGAGCGGCCACCGAACAAGGAGGCTGACGAGGAGCACGACAACAGACGCCACGTTGACGATGAGACCAAGGACGAAATTGTCCTCAGCCCGACCGGTGAACAAGGCGAGTCCCGCCGACAAGGCGATCCCGACAACCCCCGCGAACGCTTGCGTTGCCGGCGTTCCGGATGCGAGTCGGACGATGACGAAAATGACGGAAAGCGCGACGGGGGCGATCACCGAGGGAAGAACTTCTCGAGTGAACGCGTAGACGACGAGAAATCCAAGCCCGGGCACAATCGCCTCGATGAGGCCGCGGACTCCGCCGACCGCCCGCAAGAGGCTCGCGCCGGTAGGCACTTCGCCGGGCGCGACCTGACCGATTCCGGCCTTGCTCACTGCAGCTGCGAAAGCATCCCGAAACGATTCCTCGGATGCGCCAGTCGCTTTCGACGCGCTACCGTCATCGCCTTCCATGTCCGTCGTCACACGTTGAGAGGTCCGGATTCCACCGGCCCCGTTGAGGATTGCGGAACGACCAGGGGAATGAGATCTCGAGGAGGCATCGGAGTGTTGCCGCGCACGACGACGATGCTCCTGAAAAGGTCTTCGATTTTTGCCGCGGCTTCGGGGTTGACGACGCCATCGCCGGCAATGACCCCCCGCAAGAACCATCGTGGCCCGTCGACGCCGACGAACCGCGCGAGCCGCCTCCCTGTCGGCTGGCCGGGAGCCGCCGCCGGAATCTCCGCGAGCAGTTCCGGCCCGAACGGACCGACGGTCAACTTGGTCGTACCGCCCTGCTTGGCAATTTGATCGGCGATCTGATGCCTGATCTCATGCCAAAGGCCCGTCGACCGAGGTGCCGCGAACGGTTGAACCTGCAAAGTGGATCCCGCGTAATCGAGTCCGACAGCGACCACTCGCTGAGTGCTTTCTTCCACTTCGAGCCTCAACTGGAGGCCCTCGCGCGGCAGAATCTTGACGCCCCCAAGATTGACATAGGGACGAACCGCGTTCGCTTCGGCTTCGTCGAACGGGCCCGTTGTCGCGCGATCAACCGGACCGGACTTCGCCTGCTCTTGCTCATCCTGGCCGTCCTGGGCCCGATCCTGCACTTCATCCACGCAATTGCTCCTGCCTATGACCCTTCGGCCGTCGAGCCGCCGGGATCGCCATATCCGGTCGAACCGAAGCCCGCTTCTCCGCGTTGGCTTCCGGGGAGTGAGCCTACCGGGGTGAACCGTGCGCGCGTCACCGGCATGACGATCAATTGGGCGATTCGATCGCCCACGGCAACAGAATACGACTCTGAACTGTCGGTATTGAGAAGAGTCACGCGGATTTCGCCTCGATATCCGGCATCCACGGTCCCCGGGCTGTTGACGATCGTGATCCCGTGCCGAGCGGCCAGCCCGCTGCGCGGAACGACGAAACCGGCAAATCCCCTGGGAAGCGCTATCGACACTCCGGTTCGGACGGTCGCTCGTTCGCCTGGCCCCAGTTCGACGGCCTCCGCCGCCGACAGATCAGCCCCGGCATCGCCCGGTTGGGCATACGCGGGAGCCTTCGGCCCCACAAAAAGCACGTCCGCGTCGTCGATCACGTATCGAGGTTAGTGCAGTGAGCCTTCGAAAGTCTGGTCGAATAGGAGTATGACGATCTATCGGGAAAAACTGTGGGCATCCGCCTGGCTCTACCTCGCCATGGCTCTCGTGATTCCGGCGAGTCTTCTCGTCTTCCTCCCGATCAATGTGACCGTCGGCGTGGTTGTCGCGGCCGCACTCTACGCCGGATGCGTCGGAATCCTCATCGCTTCCGCACCGACAGTGTCCGTCACCGATCGCGAACTGACGGCGGGTAAGGCGCGATTGCCTCTTCAATTCGTCGGCGGTGTCGATCACTTTCGCGAACCCGAAGCGACTCTCGAACGGGGTCGGAATCTGGACGCCCGCGCTTGGCTCCTCATTCGTGGATGGATCGGGCCGGTCGTGAAAATCGAGGTCACGGATCCCGAGGATCCGACGCCCTACTGGCTCATTTCGTCGCGCCACCCCGGCGAGCTGGCTGCAGCTCTCGACGCCGGTCGCAACGGATCCAAACGCTAAGTCAGCTCGCGCACTCGAGGCAGATCGGGCCGAGCTTTTCTTCGTGGTCGATCTGGGAACGATGCTTCACCAGGAAGCAACTCACGCACGTGAACTCATCGGCTTGCGGCGGCAGAACCACGACATCGAGATCGAGGTCGGAGAGATCGGCTCCCGGCAACTCGAAGCCCCCCGGATTGTCGGCATCATCCACGTCGACGACTCCGGACATCTTGTCCGGTACGCGCTCCTTCAGCGCCTCGATCGACTCCGAGTCGTCGTCGTTCTTGCGCGGCGCGTCATAGTCGGTTGCCATTCCCATCCACTTCTCTGTTGTCGTCAATAATCGAAATCGGCGGGGGTAGTTTGCATCAATTGGTTGGCAATAGCAAACCGCTCGCGCACTCCAACTTCCACACGACTGAATGAACTTGCGGCACGCCCGCGCTATTCCCTCAAACGACGGTCATTTCGTGGCACTCTAAAGGCAATCTGACAACGTGGAAGAGGCATGCACATGGAGGACCTGAGAGTCATCGGTGTCGAGGATGGAGCGCTCCTCGTTTCCTCGGACGCCGGCGAACGATTTCGGGTTGCGATCGACGACGCGATGCGCGTGCAATTGCGGCAAGCTATGACCGCTCCGGATGCCTCGCCTCGCCTCGCTCCCCGCGAAATTCAGGCGCACATCCGGTCGGGAATGTCGGCTCAGGATGTCGCGTCCATCACGGGCGCAGCGCTGGAGTATGTCCAGAGGTTCGAGGGCCCGATCCTGGCCGAGCGCGAGTTCGTGATCGAATCCGCGCTCGCGGTCCCCGTGCATACGGCGATGGACACCGAGTTCGGCGATTCACAGGAGACTTTCGGTTCGGCGATCGTGTCGCGATTGCGCGCGCTCAACGCGACGGGCGAACGGTGGGCGAGCTGGAAGGACGAGAGCCACGGTTGGGTCGTCAAATTGTCGTTCACGTCGGAGCAAATCGATCACGATGCTCGCTGGCGCTTCGATCCCAGGAAGTCCGCCCTTGCCCCGCTCAACAACGAAGCCGAAACGCTCTCTCGGCAGGGTGAACTCACGGGAACGCTCATCCCGCGGCTGCGGGCGGTCGAGGGGCACGACAAAGTCGCAGACAACTCGCGATTCGACAGCGGAGCGTTTGTCGACCGCGAGGTCGCCGAGCTTCGCAATACCCCGCACATCGGGACCGCCATCGCGGATCGCCCCGATGCTGATTCGCCGATGAAAGACACGGCTCCGCACCTCGAGGCTGTTCCCTACGGCCGCATCGGCGCCGAATCCGAGGACAATCGCGACGCTGCCGCGCCGACCAATCAGACCGCGGACCTTCTCGAAGCGCTGCGTCGCCGCCGCGGGGAGCGGGAAGTCGCGCGATACGAGGAAGACGACTCGATGGCCGATCACCCGTCTACGGGAAACATTCGCCTCGTCGACATTCCCCTCACCGATTTCGACGACGGCGACACCGCTCGGCAACCGGCGTCGGTTCACAACCTGTCGTCGAAGTCGTCCAAGCGAGGACGTGCGGCCATGCCGAGCTGGGACGAGATCGTGTTCGGAGCGCGATCGGACGACGACCCCGCGTAGTCGCCGCTTCGGTCACAGGGTCTGGAAGGCTCCGAACCGCAGCAATGGCACGGTCGATTCCTCCGCCGAGTTCGAACCGTGCTGGCCGACCATGAGTCTGCCCGCCGCGGATGGCGCCCTCACGTCGTAGTATGCGACGACTTTTCGTGCCGCGACCAGGATGTCTCCGATTCGCGGCAATACCTCCTCGTCGACGACGGGTCCGAACCAGCTTTCTGCGATCGCCTCGCTCCGAGAAAGAATCGTGGATCGGCTTTGCTCGGCCCGCCGCCAGCGGTCGAGAAGTTCCCCACGATGTGATGCGTCGGCATCCGGTTCGAAATAGAGCTGGAGGCAGCGCGGTTCGCCCCCCACGAAACGAATGCCGTCCACGAGCGAAGCATCGTCACCGAACAGCACATGGGATGTCGCGGGAACGTCGAGAACACCGTGGTCGGCCGTGACGAGAAGGCCCTCTCGCCGGTGAAGCGACGCGGCGAATCGGTGCAACTCCGAATCCACCGTTTCAAGCGCATCCGTCCAGCGCGCGGATTCCCAGCCGTGTGCGTGCGCAGTCTGGTCGAGTTCAGGAATGTACAAGTAGACGATCCCTTGCGACATTCCGTCAAGTGCCTGCCGCGCCGCGGCGAATCTGTCCCCGATCGACTTTCCCGAAAGGTACGCGGCACCGCGCAGCACCGCGTGCGTGAATCCTGAATCGCGGTATCGTTCCTGCGCGACGACGATGCTCGGGATGCCGTCATCCGCGGCTCGTTCGAACACGGTACGGGAACGCTGCCACGTCGCGGGATCGAGTTCGCGGTCCCAGCCGCTCAATTGATTGACAACGCGATCATGTTCAGCGTCGAGGACGGTATAGCCGACCAGTCCGTGCTTTCCCGGATTGTCGCCCGTCGTGAGCGTGGCGAGATTCGCCGCTGTCGTGGTCGGGAAACCGGCCGTCGCGGTCGAAGCTTTTCCGAGCGCTCGCATCATGGTCCGAGCGTGACCCGCGCGCGCTCGAAGGGACGATACGCCGAGGCCGTCCACGAGCAGCACGACGGCTTTATCGATCGGTGGAAGCTCGAGTGAGTTGTCCCGCCCGCGAATCGCGTCGAGGCAACTCGGCAGAACATCGGCAAGGCTCGGGCGCACTGTTTTCGCGGCCGGTAACATGGTCGCAATCCTATGACTACGCCTTCCACACCCCCGCCCACGGCGTCTGAGCCCGCAATGACCGAACCTCTCGGCGAGCGCATCGACGACATCGACGTGTCGACCGAGATGGAGGGCTCCTTCCTGGAGTACGCCTACTCGGTCATTTATTCTCGCGCGCTCCCGGACGCCCGGGACGGTTTGAAGCCCGTGCAGCGCCGCATCCTCTACCAGATGAGCGATATGGGCTTGCGGCCCGATCGGGGACATGTGAAGTCGTCGCGAGTCGTCGGCGATGTCATGGGCAAACTCCATCCACACGGTGACGCGTCGATTTACGACGCCATGGTGCGCCTCGCGCAGCCGTTCATTCTTCGCGTGCCGCTCGTCGACGGCCACGGCAACTTCGGCTCGCTCGATGACGGCCCGGCGGCGCCCCGATACACGGAAGCGCGACTTGCCGCCGCCGCCATGGCGATGGTGGCCGACCTCGATGAAGACGTCGTCGAATTCATTCCGAACTACGACAATCAGCTCACGCAACCGGAAGTGCTTCCCGCGGCCTTTCCCAATCTTCTCGTGAACGGCGCGTCCGGCATCGCGGTGGGGATGGCGACGAACATGGCGCCGCACAACCTCATCGAAGTCGTCGGCGGCGCGCGCCACCTTCTCGCGAATCCGGATGCGAGCCTCGATGACCTCATGGCATTCGTACCGGGCCCCGACCTCCCCACCGGCGGAACGATCGTCGGGCTCGAGGGCATCCGCGAAGCGTACGAGTCGGGGCGCGGGAGCTTCAAAACCCGCGCGCGCGTTTCGGTCGAGAACATCACGGCGCGCAAGACGGGGCTCGTCGTCACGGAGCTTCCCTACATGGTCGGCACCGAAAAGGTCATCGAGAAGATCAAGGACGGGGTGAATTCGAAGAAGCTTTCCGGCATTTCGGATGTCACGGATCTCACCGACCGCAAACACGGACTGCGACTCGTCATCGGCATCAAGACCGGATTCAACCCGCAGGCCGTTCTGGAGCAGCTGTACAAGCACACGCCGCTCGAAGACCAGTTCAACATCAACAACGTCGCGATCGTGAACGGTCAGCCGCAGACACTCGGGCTGCGCGAGCTCCTGCAGGTCTACCTCGACCATCGCATCGACGTGACGAGGCGGAGAACGACGTTCCGACTCGCACGGCGTAAGGAGCGGCTCCACCTCGTCGACGGGCTTCTCATCGCGATTCTCGACATCGACGAAGTGATTCAGGTCATTCGGGCGAGCGACGACTCCGACGCCGCGCGCAAACGACTCATGGATGTCTTCGACTTGAGCGAAGTGCAAGCCGAGTACATCCTTGAGCTCCGACTCCGCAGGCTTACGAAGTTCTCCAGAATCGAACTCGAGACGGAGCGCGACAAGCTGCGCGCGGAGATCGCGGAGCTGGAGCGCCTCCTGTCGGACGCTGCGCTCATCCGGCAGCTGGTCTCGGAGGAGCTCGAGGCGGTGGCCGAGGAGTTCGGCACTCCCCGCCGGACGCTCCTGACCGAGGCGCGGGCGTCGATCGCCACTGCGGGCTCCTCCAGGGCGGCCGGGTCGAAGGCGGCGCCCGTGTCGCTGGAGATCGAGGACACGCCATGCCGCGTGCTGCTCTCGACGACCGGGCGCATCATCCGCGTGGATATCGGTGACGAGCTGTCCGACACCCCGGTACGCGCCATCCGCCGAAGCAAGCACGATGCGGTCCGATCCTCCGTCGTGACGACGAGTCGAACCGAAATCGGGGCGATCACGAACCTGGGACGGCTCGTGCGCCTCTCCCCCGTCGATCTGCCGCAGGTTCCGGAGAATTCCCTCCAGCTCGCCGCGGGTGCGAAGGTGGCTGAATATCTGGCGCTGGATGCCAGGAAGGAGCGCGTGGTCGCGCTCGTATCCCTTGAGTCAAATGCGCCCATCGCACTCGGCACGACGCAGGGAATCGTGAAGAGGCTGTCCCCCGGCGATTACCCGAGCCGCCCCGATTTCGAGGTGATTGCGCTCAAGGACGGCGACGAGTTGGTCGGGGCTGCCCAGGGCACCGACGCGGAAGAGCTCGTGTTCGTGACCTCGGATGCCCAATTGCTGCATTTCCCCGCCTCGTCCGTGCGGCCCCAGGGGCGCAGCGCCGCCGGGATGGCGGGCATGAGGCTGTCTGCCGGTGCCGTGGTCATCCATTTCACGTCCGTCGATCCGGGCGCAGACGTGGTCGTCGCGACGATCTCCACGCACAGCGACACGATTGCGGGCACCGATCCTGGACGAGCGAAAGTGTCGTCATTCGCCGAATTCCCGGGCAAG
>JAHBST010000080.1 GCA_019638975.1 Cryobacterium sp. | reverse complement strand
CCACACCCTCCTGAATGATGAAAGTCAGAGAGAATGGGGGGATGACCGTGTCCACCGCCTTGCCCTTCAAAGTCGCCGACCTCTCCCTCGCGGCATCCGGCCGTCATCAATTGCGCCTCGCCGAACACGAGATGCCGGGACTCATGGCGCTGCGCGAGGAGTTCGGCGCCGCCAAACCTCTCGCTGGGGCCCGCATCGCCGGGAGCCTGCACATGACCGTGCAGACGGCGGTGCTCATCGAGACGCTCGTCGCGCTCGGCGCGCGCGTGCGCTGGGCGAGCTGCAACATTTTCTCCACGCAAGACGAGGCCGCCGCCGCCGTCGCGGTCGGCCCGACGGGCACGGTGGACGCGCCCGCCGGTATCCCGGTGTTCGCGTGGAAGGGCGAAACGCTCGACGAATACTGGTGGTGCACCTCGCAGATTTTCGACTGGAGCGCGGAGGCCGCCGCCGCGGGCGAGAGTTGGCGCGGTCCCAACATGATCCTCGACGACGGCGGCGACGCGACGCTCCTCGTGCACAAGGGACGCGAATTCGAGCTCGCCGGCGGCGTCCCGGATACCGCCCCCGGCGACAGCCACGAATGGCGGGTCGTCCTCGACACCCTGCGCGCCTCGCTCGCTGCGTCGCCCGACCGCTGGACGACGATCGCGAAAGACATCCGGGGCGTCACGGAAGAGACGACGACGGGCGTACACCGCTTGTACGAGCTCGAAAAGTCGGGCGAATTGCTCTTCCCGGCGATCAACGTCAACGACTCGGTCACGAAGTCGAAATTCGACAACCGCTACGGCATCCGGCACTCCCTCCCCGACGGTCTCAATCGCGCGACCGACGTTCTCATCGGCGGCAAAGTCGCCTTCGTCGCCGGGTACGGCGATGTCGGAAAGGGCGCGGCGGATGCGCTTCGCGGCCAGGGCGCGCGCGTCATCGTGAGCGAGATCGACCCGATCAATGCCTTGCAAGCGGCGATGGACGGTTTCCAGGTCGCCCGCATCGAGAGCGTGCTCGGCGAGGCCGACCTTTTCATCACCGCGACGGGCGACCAAAACGTCATCACGGTCGAGCATTTGCTCGGCATGAAGCATCAGGCGATCGTCGCGAACGTCGGCCATTTCGATGACGAAATCGACATGGCGGGGCTCGAAGCGCTCGCCGGTGCGGAGAAGATCGAGATCAAACCGCAAGTGCACGAATGGCGGATGCCGAACGGGCGCAGCGTGCTCGTGCTGTCCGAGGGGCGGCTCATGAATCTCGGCAATGCGACGGGTCATCCGTCGTTCGTCATGAGCAATTCGTTCTCGAACCAAGTGCTCGCGCAACTGGAACTGTTCGGACAGGAGTATCCGCTCGGCGTGCACGTGCTGCCGAAAAAACTGGACGAGAAGGTCGCGAGGCTTCACCTCGACGCGCTCGGCGTCGAGCTCACGACGCTCACGCCGGAACAATCCGCTTACCTCGGAGTGCCGGTCGACGGCCCGTTCAAGTCGGACCACTACCGATATTGAACCTACGCGCGGGTCGGGAAGTCGCGCGGCAGTTTTTCGAGAGCGGGAGCGAGCGTCGCGAGTCGAGCCTTCTCCGCCTGGAGAGCGGCAAACTCCCGATCGCGGCGCACGACGCTGATCGCGGCAAGGAACAGTTCCGGGTCAGCGGCCGGAAGAGGCGACACGTACGGCGCGGCTTCGGCGGCGAGCGAGCGGGCGGCCCAAACCCTCGATTGCGGCGTGTAACCGCTCGCGGAGGACAGAAACTGACTGATGCGGCGACCGAGCTGGTCGGGCATCTTGGCTACATCCGCCGTGCGCGACCACTCGACGAGCTCGAGGGGCACGCCGAAAACGGGAGCCTCGTATCGCGTGATGCGTTCGTTTTGGCTGTACGTTCCCGCGATGCGGTCGCCCAATCGCTTCGCTTTCGAATTGAACAGCGCGACGAGGGCCGCCATACCGCCGAGCGTTCCGAATATCTCCAGGACGCCCGTCAGGGCGCGGATGAATGCGTGACGGAATCCGATCGCGCCACCATCGTCGCGCACGATGCGCGCACCGATGGCGAGCTTGCCGAGGGAGCGTCCGCGGCTGAGTAGCTCCACTGTGGTCGGGATGACGACGATGCAGAACACGAGCGCGACGACGATGAAAGCGCTGAAAGTCGCATCGCTCAGGATCCCGCCGGCGAGGAGAATCGACAGTGCGAAAAAGATGCCGATCCACAATCCGAAATAGACGACCCAATCGATCACGGCACCCGCTCCGCGCAACACGAAACCTGTCGGCCGAACGCTGAGGGCGACCGCTTCGCCGGTGATCAGTTCGTCATCGTCGGCACTCGCGACGTTGGTCGAAAAGTCGATCGGGCCTCCGGCCGCACCCTTTGCCGGCGCGGCGAAATTCGCGGCAGTGGACAGCTCGCGCGACGCCATGTCTAGTATCTAATCAGATGGATCTCGACGCCTACTCCGCCGCCCACCGCGATGAATGGGATGAGCTTGCCCGATTGTCTGCCCGCCGCCGACCGGACGGCGCAGAAGCGGATGCCCTCATCGACCGCTACCAATCGGGAGCCAGCCAACTCTCGGCCATGCAAGCGACGGCGGGCAGTTCCGTGCAAGGCGATCGCTTGTCTCTCGCCCTTTCGCGAGCGCGCGTGCAATTCACGGGCGCCGGCACGAACGTCTTGAGCCGCGTGCCCGCATTTTTCGGCAACCAGTTGCCCGCCGCGCTCTACCGTGTGCGATGGATGTCGCTCGCCGTCGCCGCGGGAACGATTCTCGTCGCCGTGCTGTATGCGCTGTGGGCGCTCAATACTCCCGGCGTGCTGCAAAGCTTCGGCACGGAGGAAATGCGCCGCAAACTCGTCGATGAGGATTTCGTCAACTACTACTCCGAGCATGGAATGGCATCCTTCACCGCTCTCGTCTGGACGAACAATGCCTGGCTCGCGGCGCAGTGCATCGCGTTCGGCATCCTCGGCGTGTACGCGCCCGTTCTGTTGTTCTCGAATGCGCAGAATCTGGGCCTCACCGCCGCCCTCATGGGCTCGCACGGCCGAATCGACGTCTTCTTCCTCTACATCGCGCCACACGGGCAGCTCGAGTTGTATTCGATTTTCGTCGCCGGCGCCGCGGGAATGATGATCTTCTGGTCGTGGATTGCGCCGGGACCGCGCACGCGCGTCCAGGCTCTCGCCGAAGATGGCCGCGCGTTCATCACGATCGCGATCGGGCTCGCCCTCTCGCTCCTGGCATCCGGCATCATCGAAGGCGTCGTGACGCGGCAAGCCTGGCCGTGGCCGATCAAAATCGGCATCGGCACCGTCGCGCTCGCCGGCTTCCTCGTCTACCAGTGGGTGATCGGCGGCCGGGCATTCCGGGCAGGCGAAACGGGAGACCTCGACGAGATCGAGGCGGGTTCGCGCCGCATCGTCGCGGGTTGAGCCGCGGCGCCTACTTGCGCTCGAACAAGTACTTGTAAGTCGCGCCCGCGATGAGCGCGCCGACGACGGGCGCCACGAGGAACACCCACAATTGGATGAGCGCATCCGGTCCGCCGTAAATCGCCGTCGCGATCGAGCGCGCAGGATTAACCGAAGTATTGCTGATCGGGATGCTGATGAGGTGGATGAACGTGAGCGTGAGACCGATCGCGAGCGGGGCGAGCGAAGCGTTTCCGCGCGGACCCGTCACGCCGAGGATGACCCACACGAAAATCGCGGTAAGCACGATTTCGGCGATGATCACCGAGACGAGGCCGAATCCGCCGGGGGAGTGCTCGCCGAAACCGTTCGAGGCGAAACCGGAATCCTGCAAACCTGCCAGGTAGCCTGCCTTGCCGCCCGCCGCGATCGCCACGAGAATGCTCGTCGCGATGGCCCCGCCGAGGATTTGAGACAGGATGTACGGCGCCAGGTCGCGCCAGGCGAGTCGCCCTGCCGTCGCCGCGCCGACGCTGACCGCGGGGTTGAAGTGGCCGCCCGAAATGTTGCCGACCATGTAGATCCCGGCAACGACCGTGAGGCCGACCGCGAGGGCGATCCCGAGGTAGCCGGTATTGCTCGAGGCGAAGAGCGCCGTTCCGATGACGCCGAACACGAGCAGGAACGTGCCGAAGCATTCGGCGATCAACCGAGCGGCGAGCGAGGGCGTCGTCGCCTTCGAAGTTGTCGTCCCGCTGGCAGCGGACGCCGAAGTCGACGGCGACTTCGTCGTCGACGCGGAAGCGGATCTGGAAGTTGATTTGGAGGTGGCTGTCGCCATGGGAGAGCGCCTTTCTGGCTGGGCGGTCGAACGGACACTCGCAGAATAGCGGAGGTCAAAGCCTCCCTGCGGCTTGCTGCGCTGTTTCTCAAAGCCTCCCTGCGGCTTTGAGTGCCAAATATCGGTCGGCGAGGGCGGGCGGGAGGTCCGAGGGGGAGCCGGTCACGACATCCGCGCCGAGTTGACGGATGGCGGCGGCGACGCGCGACTGGTCCAGGAGGGCGCGCTCGGCTGCCGCCGCGAGATACACTTCGCTGCGCCTCCGCCGATCCCGAGACGCTGCGAGAACGTCCGGATCGGTCACCGAGGACACGACGACGGTGTGCCGTTTCGTCAATTGCGGGAGCACGGCCAGGAGTCCGCGGGATGCGCCAGGCGCGTCGATCGACGTCGCAATCACGACGAGCGCGCGCTGGTTGGTGACCGAACGCACGAGTCCCGGTACGGCGCCCCAATCCGGTTCGATGAGTTCCGGGTCGACGTTTGCCATGGTGTCGACCATTCGAGAGAGGAGTTCCGGCCCGCTCGCGCCTTGCACTCGCCCGCGCACCCGACGGTCGAAGATGACGAGATCGACGCGATCTCCCGCGCGCGTCGCGAGGGCAGCGAGCAGCAAAGCCGATTCGAACGCGGTGTCGATGCGAGGTTCTCCCGCGATCCGCGCGGCTGACGTGCGGCCACTGTCGATGATGATGACGACTCGGCGATCCCGCTCGGGACGCCACGTGCGAACCATGAGCAACTGGCCGCCGTGCTGATCGTGGCGTCGCGCGGTGGCGCGCCAGTCGATCGACCGCACGTCGTCGCCCCGAACGTATTCGCGCAGGCTGTCGAATTCGGTTCCCTGACCGCGGATCATGATGCTCGTCCGCCCGTCCAGTTCGCGGAGCTTCGCAAGCCGGGACGGGAGATGTTTGCGTGACGTGAACGGCGGCAGCACGCGGATGGCTCCGGGTGCCGACATCGTCGCCTGGCGAGCGGCGAGCCGCAACGGGCCGTACGACCGGATGGTCACGTGCACCGCTGTACGCTCGCCGCGCCGAATCGGGGTCAGCGTCGTGCGGATGGCGGTGCGCTCGCCGCCTCGGATGCTCACGCGCGTTCGCGTCGGATGCGCGCCGGCCGAGGGCTGCCACGCATCCCGAACGATTCCGCGGATGGTGCGTCGTCCCGTGTTCTCCACGACGAGGGTCGCGCTCACGGATTTGCCGAGCCGCACTCGGGACGGCGTGTCGCGATAGAGCGTCACGCGTCGCGGGGACGCCGCTGCGAGAAGGTCCGCTGCCGCGAGCACGACGACGATGGCGAGCCAGTATCCCAGCCACGCCCCGTCGTTCGTTGCGACGAGCGGCACGACTCCCGCGAGGAGCAGGGCCACGAACCAACCCGAAATCACCATGTCGAGCGCTAGATCGGCACTTGCACTTGCTGCATGACGGATCGCAGGATCGTGTCCGCCGAGACGCCCTCGAGTTCGGCTTCCGGCCGCAACTGGATGCGGTGGCGCCACACGGGCAACGCCATGGACTGCACGTGGTCGGGAGTGACTCCGCTCGAGCCCGTGAGCCAGGCCCACGCCCGTGCGGCCGCGAGGAGGGCGTTGGTTCCGCGTGGACTCACGCCGAGCTTGACCGAGGGGCTTTGCCGCGTGCCTCGAGCGAGGTCCACGATGTACCCGATGACGTCTTCGCTCACCGTCACGGTCGCCACGTCGATTCGTGCCGCCGCGATTTGCTTCGCGTTCAGCACGGCAGTCACGCCCGCCGCCTTCAAGTCGCGCGGGTTGAATCCCGCCGCGCTTCGATCCAGGATGCTCACTTCGTCGGCGCGCTCGGGGATGTCGAGGACAAGTTTCAGCAGGAATCGGTCGAGTTGCGCTTCGGGCAACTGGTAGGTGCCTTCATACTCGATCGGGTTCATGGTCGCCGCGACCATGAAAGGTTCGGGAAGCGGACGCGTCTCTCCGTCCACCGACACTTGACGCTCTTCCATCGCCTCGAGAAGCGCGGATTGCGTTTTCGGCGGCGTCCGGTTGATTTCGTCCGCAAGAAGGATGTTCGTGAAGACGGGACCCGGCCGAAACTCGAAAGCGCTCGCTTTCGCGTCGTACACGAGCGAACCGGTGACGTCTCCCGGCATGAGGTCGGGGGTGAACTGGATGCGCTTTGTATCGAGTTGCAACGCCATGCTGAGGGTTCGCACCATGAGGGTCTTCGCGACGCCGGGCACCCCCTCGAGAACGACGTGGCCGCCCGCGAGCAGCGCGATCATGAGCCCCGTGATCGCGCCGTCCTGCCCGACGATCGCTTTCCCAACCTCGGTTCGTACTCGCGCGAACTGCGCTCGAAGGTCTTCCGTCATGAGGTCATTCTCCCGGTTCTGTCGTCGGCGTGGTGCCAGGGGTGTTGTTCGTGTTCGGGTTGATCGCGGCGGCGACGGCGCGTTCGAGCTCGAGGAGTGCATCCGACTGCCTCACGAGCTCGGCCTCGGTGGGGACATCCGCGTCGCGCAGCAATGCGGCGAGATCCGTTTCGGCGCGCCCCGTGACCTCGGCGACCGTGCGGATGACATCGTCGACGCCCGCGATTTTCGGAAGCCCGCACACGGTTGCAAGCCGATCGATCGTACCGACGCGCAGCGCGTCGAGCGCGTGGCGTCGGGCGGATGCCTTCTCATAGAGTCGCGCGCGGCCGTGCATGGTCTCGCTCGAGCGCACCGTGACGGGAAGATTCTCCACCACGAGCGGCCCGAATCGACGTGCGCGCCACAAGGCCGCGGCGAGCGCGGTGATGATGAGGAGCACCATGACGAGGCTCACCCACGGCGGTGTCAGGTCCGCGGCGGTCGGCGCACCGCTCGCTTCGTCGATGGACGGAAGCATCCAGACGAGGTCGGGCGTACTGCCGAGCAAACCGAGAGCGAGCGCCGCATTCCCTTCGTCGATGATGAATTGGTTTGTGAACGCCGCGCTCGTGCCGATGATCGTGACGGTCGAACCCGCGTGCGTCACTTGAACGATCGAGTGGATGTCGTCGCCGCTTGCCAGGCATGCGACGGCGTCCGAGTCTTCGTCGATGACCCGGTACCCGGATCCGCTTCCCGTCACAGTGTGCGCCCGCTCGACAG
>JAHBST010000008.1 GCA_019638975.1 Cryobacterium sp. | reverse complement strand
GAAAGAGAACGGGATCAAAATCGTCGGGCTCACGAGCTACGACCAATTGAGCGCGAAGATCTTCGACACCGCGGGAATCGACTTCCTGCTCGTGGGCGACTCGGCAGGAAACAACGTGCTTGGTTTCGACACCACTCTCCCGGTCACGGTAGACGAACTCATCCCCCTCACGCGCGCCGTCGCGGGAGCGGTCAGCCGCGCGTTCGTCGTCGCCGATATGCCGTTCGGCTCCTACGAAAGCGGCCCGGAAGAAGCCCTGCACACCGCGTTTCGCTTCATGAAGGAGACGCACGCCCACGCCGTGAAACTCGAAGGCGGCGCGCGAAGCGCAGAGCAGATACGTCGAATCGTCTCCGCCGGTATTCCCGTCATGGCGCACATCGGCTTCACCCCGCAGAGTGAGCACGGACTCGGGGGCCACATCATTCAGGGGCGCGGCGAAGGTCTCGAACAGCTTCTCGCCGATGCGCACGCCGTCGAGGATGCCGGTGCGTTCTCCGTCGTGCTGGAGATGGTGCCGGCGACCGCTGCCGCGCAAGTAACCAGGGAATTGCGCATCCCGACGATCGGAGTCGGTGCCGGGCCGGATGTCGACGGCCAACTCATGGTCTGGACCGATTGGGCGGGATTCGCCACAGGCAGGATCCCCAAGTTCGTGAAGCAATACGCGAATCTCTCGGGCGTCCTCACGGATGCCGTGAACGCGTATCGATCAGACGTAGCAGACGGAAGCTACCCAGCACCCGAGCACAATTACGAGTAATCGCGTGCGACGTACCGTCTAATCGTCTTCCTCGGCGTCTTCGGCGGCCCACTCGCGGGCGCGCTCCGCGATGATCTCGTTTGCGCGCGACGCTTCCTCGCGCGTAGCGAAAGGCCCCAAGCGGTCGACCCACAGCGACTGCGGTCCCTCCTCGACTTCCTGGGTCTTCGTGTTGAACCACCACTCGGTCATGAGAGCCTCCTTCGCAGCCTAAAATCGATCCTATGCCCAGGGATTCGAGCGGACACCTTGTCCCCGGGAGACTCTCACCACACCGTCAGGTGCCACGTCACATTCCCTTCCCCGAATACGTCGGAAAGGCAGAGCCCACGCTGTCGGGAATCGACGTGTATGACGAGGAGGCGATCGATCGCATCCGCGAGTCGGGACGAATCGCCGCGAACGCGATCGAGGCGGTCGGGGCGGCGATCCGTCCGGGCGTCACGACCGACGAACTCGACCGTATCGGCCACGAGTATCTCATTGCGCACGACGCGTATCCCTCAACACTCGGGTATCGCGGATTCCCCAAATCGCTCTGCTCCTCGGTCAACGAAGTCATTTGCCACGGCATCCCCGATGACACGGTGCTGCACGACGGCGACATCATCAACATCGACATCACGGCGTTCAGGGACGGCATGCACGGGGACACCAACCGCACCTTCCTCGTCGGCGATGTTGCACAGAATGTAGCGGCGCTCGTCGATCGGACGGAGGAAGCTCTTCGGCGCGGAATCAGAGCCGCAGCCGTGGGCCGGCAAGTGAACGTCATCGGTCGCGCGATCGAGTCCTATGCCCAGAGATTTGGTTACGGCGTAGTTCGGGACTTCACGGGTCACGGCGTCGGCGAGGCATTCCACTCCGGCCTCGTCATACCCCATTACGACTCCCCGCATTTCACCGACATCATCGAGCCCGGGATGGTGTTCACGATCGAGCCGATGCTCACGCTGGGCAAGCCAGAATGGGACCAGTGGGATGATGACTGGACGGTCACGACCAAAGACAAAAGCATGAGCGCACAATTCGAACACACGATCGTCGTCAGGGAGAGCGGAACCGAGATCCTGACACTCAGCACCTCGCAATCGAGTGAAAGGGCTACAGCATGAGCACGACCGCCGTCGGAATCGACATCGGGGGCACCGGGATCAAAGGCGCCATCGTCGACATCGCCACCGGCGAACTCCTGACGGATCGAATGAAGCTCGCGACTCCCGACGGCGGAAAGCCCGACGACATTCTTGATACAGTGCTCGCGCTCTTCGACCAGCTTGGCGAGATCGGCGAGGCCACTCCCGTCGGCGTGTGCTTTCCCGCCATCATCATCAACGGTTGCACGATGTCCGCAGCGAATGTCTCCAAGAAGTGGATTGGGCTGGACGCCGAGAAACTGTTCGAGGCGAAGCTCGGCCGCAGCATTCATTTCGTGAATGACGCGGATGCCGCAGGTGTCGCCGAGGCCCGGTACGGCGCGGCGAGAGATGCGAAGGGGCTCACCATTCTCACGACTCTGGGAACGGGAATCGGCAGCGCGATGCTATTCGACGGAGAGCTCATCCCGAACTCCGAACTCGGCCACCTCGAGCTTGACGGGCATGACGCCGAAAGCCTCGCCTCGACTTCTGCGAAGGAGAAGGAGGACCTGAGTTGGAAGGACTGGGCGAAGCGGCTGCAGCGCTATTACGAGCACCTCGAGTTGCTGTTTTCCCCCGACCTCATTCTGGTGGGGGGTGGCATTTCGAAGAGCTCAGAAGAGTTCCTTCCGCTTCTCGAACTTCGAACGCCCATCAAACCGGCGACCCTGCGCAACAATGCCGGAATCGTCGGCGCCGCGGAGCTCGCGAGCCGCTAGCGTTGCTGCCCGTCCGGGGCGAGTGAATGGGCCGGCTGATACGCCGGGTTCTGTTCCAGCGCTTCACGCGCCTTCGACGGCCATCTATCTCGGGACTGCGTTGCCGCAGCCCTCCAGCGATCTACCCGGGAACTCGGCGGGCAGCCTTGGCGTTCCCTGTTGATCTTGCTCCGGACGAGGTTTACCCAGCCGACCCGATCACTCGGGCCGCTGGTGGTCTCTTACACCACCGTTTCACCCTTACCCCTGGTCCGCCGATAAATCGACGCGCCAGCGGCGGTCTGCTTTCTGTTGCACTTTCTCGCGGATTGCTCCGGGTGGGTGTTACCCACCGCCCTGCCCTGCGGAGCCCGGACGTTCCTCGGCGACTGCCTCAACCTTGCGGATGCTGCAGTCGACGCGACCGTCTTGCCGACCCATTCGCTGACAGTCTACCGGGAGTCGATTTTGGTCGGAGAGCTCGACCAAAATCGTCAGCCGTCGAAGTCCGCGCGCAAGTCCATGGCTCGGTTGGCCGCAGCATCCGCTCGCTTGTTGCGTTCGCGTGGAATCCATTCGAACCGCACGGGAGTTCCCGTGAGAAGCTCGCGCGCGATGGCGGCCAATTCAGCCATGTCGGGGTGCTTGATCTTCCACCGGCCGGACATTTGCTCGACGACGAGTTTGGAGTCCATCCGGATATGCAGTTCGGCATCCGGATCGATAGCGAGAGCCCGGCGAACGCCCTCGATAAGAGCCGTGTATTCTGCGACGTTGTTCGAGACGACCCCGAGGTATCGTCCGATCTCAGCGAGCACTTCCCCCGTCGCCGGATCAATGACGACGGAGCCGCTGCCCGCCTGACCGGGGTTGCCGCGCGAGCCGCCGTCCGCCTCGATGAGGAGTTGCCGCGCCATCAGATTCCGGACTCGCTCGTGCGAACGAGAATCGCGTTGCTGTCGGGGCACAGTACGACGTCGTCCGGCGCTGCGGCGCGGATGGCCGCCATGTCGCTCTCGTTAAGTCTCACGCCGCTCGCGCTCGAAACGCCACCCTGGAGCAAAGACGCGCCGGCACCATAGCGTTCCCGCTGCCGTTCATAGAGTGCCACAAGCTCGGCGGGAAGCTTGGCGACCATGACAGAGCGATTGGCGAATGCGTGCTCACGCTCGCTGTTGATCGCTGCGAGCGCGGCATCCCGTGCGGTCTCTGCCTCGACAATGTTGGCGCGAATCGCATCGTGCTTCGACATCGTTTCCGACGCAGTCGCTTCCAGATCCTCAAGCCGTTCCATGACGGCAAGTTCGATGTCCTCCAGGTCCGAGCGCCGTTTGCGCAGCGCCGCGAGTTCGGTCTCCAGTCCCGCAACATCCTTGACGGAAGAACTTGACTCCAGCCGCTCGGTGTCGCGCGTGATTCGCGCTTCGACGACCTCGACATCCGATTCGGTGCGCTTGAGCTCGGCCCGGGCATCCTCCAGCGCGCCCGTGTCCTCAACAACCCGGCGCCGCAATTCTTCGGCTTCGACCGTGAGTGAGGCAATCGTCGCAAGCTCCGGCAGCGAATTCGCGCGATGCGCGAGTTGCTGCAGCTTCGTGTCGATGGCCTGAATTTCAAGGAGCACTGCCTGGTCTCCTGGGCTTGCTTTCAGCGGCATCGCGGGGGAACCAACTCTCTGTTCGCTTTACTGGACAATCGTGAAATCCCACGGATCGGTGCGGAGTTCGCTGACCGTCACCGTAACACCCGACAGCTCGGCGCGAAGCTGCTCTGCTGCGGTGTCCAGCCACAACCACTCGCTTGCCCAGTGCGAAAGGTCGATGAGCGCCGGGCCGTTGTGGAGTTTCGCGGTTTCACGGAACGCCGACGCCGGGTGATGTCGAAGGTCGGACGTGATGTAGACGTCGGCAGTTCGCACCGCCGGTTCATCGAGATAACTGTCGCCCGCGCCGGCACACAGCGCGATCCTCGTGATGGGCTTGTCGTACTCGCCGGAAACCCGCACGCCGGATGCCGTGGGCGGCAGGATTTCGGCCAGTCGTCGAGCAAGCCTTCCGAGCGTGACCGATTCCCTGAGTGTTCCGAGACGGCCGATGCCCGACTCCTGCCCACCGGGCGACGGAACGATCGGTACCGCATGCTCGAGGTCGAGGAGCCCGGCCAGAATCACGGACGTGCCTGTGGCCACGATATCCGCATTCGTGTGCGCCGCGTACAGCGAGCACCCGCCGCGAATGAGCCTCGACAGCACGGCGCCCTTGAACTGATCTTCAGCGACGCTCGTGACGCCGCGCAAGAGCAAAGGGTGATGCACCAGCAAAACGTCCGCACCTTCAGCGATCGCTTCGTCGGCAGTATCGGGAACAGCGTCTACCGCGAGATGGATGCGCTCGACCGACGCTGTCGGATCTCCTGCGAGAAGTCCGATCGCGTCCCACTCTTCCGCTCCGCCCACCGGCCACAAGCGCTCCGCGGCCCGCGTGACGTCGGCTACCGTAACGGCGTTCTTGGCGGGCATGACTCCAGCTTAGTTCGCGAGCGCACTCGCGCCGCGGCTAGGGCTGCGTCCGTTGCGGTGCCGTGACCGGTGGATTCTGCGTACGCATCGCCGCAGGTTGCTCTTGTCGCCTGATACCTGGAATCCCCGCGATGATCGGCGTCAGGATGCCCAGAATGAGCGCAGCGAACACGCCGAGGTCGCTTCCCGCGAGGTCGCTCGATAGTGGGACATCAAGGACGGGGAACAGATATCCCTGCCAGCTCAGCCAGCCGACCGTCGCGGTCGTCAATCCAAACCCGACGACCGTTGCGACGACGAGCATGATGACGTTGGCCCAATTGACGTCGGGGTAGATTCCTCCTCGGTTCACGAGCGATTGCGAATGGAAACCCTTGTTCCGGATCATCATCTCCGCACCGAAAATTCCCGCCCACGCGGCCATCGGCACGGCGAGAGTTGTCGCAAGGTCCCGCAGGATCAGGGAGAAATTACCGACTGACAGCGCCATTGCGATGGCCACCGCCGCCACAGCGACCCCGACGATGACGACGGCCGCGGGTCGACGCATCCGCGCACCGGTTCCCTGAAGAGCGAATCCGGCGGAATAGATGGAAATGACGATGCCCGACAACAGGCTGAGCGCCAGTGCCGCGATGAGAGGAATCGGGTACCACACGGGAATCAAGAGTGCGATCGTATCGAGGGGTGCGTCGACGAGGCCGGTCGCGACATCCGGATTGGACGCGGCAAGAATTGCACCGTACGAAATCAGCACGAACGCGGGAATCGTCGCGCCGAAGGTCGACCACAGCATCGACGTCGTGCCCGAACTGCCCGGCCTTTGGTAACGCGCCAGATCGGCGCTGCTCACGGCCCAGACAAGGCCGACGAAACTGAAAACCAGCACGGCCCCGGTGACGACGAGAATCCACGGGCCGTCGCCGACCGTCAACGCCGTCGAGATATTGACGGCCGGCCAGGTGATGGCGATGAGCCCGACAATCAACAGCGCAGAAATGATCGTGAAGATCATCTGAATTCGCGCAATCAGCCCGTAGCCGAAGTAGGCGATCACGAGCGCGAGAAGGAATCCAACCGCTAATCCGATGATCGTGACTTGCGCCTCGCCGAGTGGGCCCGCGAGTTTGGCGCCCACCAGGATCCGCGAAGTTCCGGCCGCCAGGAACCACAGGAGAACCGCGCCCCAGAAGATTCTTACGACGAGCGCGAAAATAGCGGGCAGGACGTTTCCGAGGTGGCCGAAAGTTGCCCGCGAGACGATCATCGTGGGTTGCCCGCTCCACTTTCCGGCGAGAGTTCCGAGACCGAGCGGCAGGAAAGAAATGGCGACTCCGATGAGGGTCGCGACGATGGCCTGGCGCAGGCTCATGCCGAGCGAGAAGACGGCGCCACCGAATGCAACGCTGACCACGGAGGAGTTCGCCGCGAACCACATCCAGAACAATCGCGCGGCTCGCCCCACCCGCTGATCCGTCGGAGTTGGCTCGAGAGAACTCTCCTCGACGTGAAAAACCCGAGGCCCCTGACCGGCGGACCCAACCATGTCGCTCGCGGGCGCATCCGCTGCCGCGGTAGCCGCCTGGCGGCTGGAGATCGGCTCAACGGGCGGCACCGGGGTATCAGGGACGATCGCGACGCCCTCGGACGTTACCGGGAAGGGTCCGAGGAGATCGGCGTATGCCTGATCCGTATCCGCAACATCTTCATCTCGAATGGAATCGGGATGAGCGTCGCCGCCGGACGGCCCCTCGATCGGCTCCGCCGAGAATACCGTTGCCTCTCCATCGGTGTTCGTGACGGCCCCGCTCAACAGGCTGTCGAAGTCGAATCCGCCGGGTGACACGGAGGAATCGCGAACCGGCTCCACCAAATCGGGTATCGCCGGCGCGTCTTCCGGCTCGACGTCTCCGCGGGCTGACGTCAACTCGTGCCCTGGAGGCGGTGGAATATCGGTGAGGGGCGCCGTCATCGGGGCCGGAGCGCTCTTGAGATCACTGTCGAGCACTTCATCCTGACGGAACGTGTGCGTCGCTTCAGCGCTGTGCTCCGCTTCCGGCGCAGGTTCTGGCGCAGGTTCCGGCGCAGCAGCATCCGGCGGCGACGCAAAGAGGTCCCCGAACGCTGACCGCGCCGACTCGATTTGATCGATCGCATCGGGTTCTCCGGATGCGAGAACGGTGTCCTGCCAGGAACTGAACTCGGCGGCATCCAGCTCGCGAAGCCGGAGTTGTTCCTCGAGAGCGGCCATGACGTCCCCCGAGTTGCCCGGCCGATCGGCCTGTTCAGCGAGCGTCGCCGCCAACTCACTCATCGGAATCGAGCGCCGAACCGGCGGTGCAAGGGAATCGGCCTCGGTTACCTCTGGAGAAGAATGCTCATCGTCGACGGCGTCGGGCGAGTTCCCCTCTCCATCGGTTTCCGGGGGGACAATCGGCAGAGCTCCTGAATGCGTCGCACGATCGAAATCTTCCTCGAGCGCGCTCGCGAGATCGTCGTCGCTCATCGACTCGGGTTCGCGTTGACTTTGCGCGGGAGGGGGCGTCCACGTTGATCGCCTCGGGCCTATGGGCTCACGCGAAGGAGCATCATCCGCCCCGGAATCGCGGTCGCCATCGGCCGGGTTGTCGTGGTCAACCATGGGCCACATGATACGTCGTCCACAGGCTCCCGCAACCACGGCGTGCCGCGAGAGTCGGATTGGTGACGAATCCACATGATGCGGATTGCTCGCGAATCAAAACAGTGGGCCCTACCGGGATCGAACCGATGACATCCACGGTGTAAACGTGGCGCTCTACCAGCTGAGCTAAAGGCCCCTGTCCGCTACGGGCAGGAATGTTGCACCATGATACCGTCCCGCGTGCCGTCGCCGACTTACACTGACCGCATGACCGAGAAACAACTCAATTGGCACCAAAAGCAACAGGCCAGCCTGAGCGTGGGCCAGCGCGCCGCAGACGTCATGCGAAACGGAATGGGCAGCTGGATTTTCGTTGGACTGTTCGTGTTGTTCATGCTGCTGTGGGCCGCGCTGAATACGCTGCTCGCAAGCGCTCGCTGGGACCCGTACCCGTTCATTCTTCTCAACCTGTTCTTGAGCATGCTCGCCGGCCTGCAGGGTGCCATCCTTCTCATCGCCGCCAAGCGTCAGGATGGGATCGCCGCGGCTCTCGCACAGCATGATTACGACACGAACCTCGCTGCGAAGGCCGACATCGAACAGCTCATGGAGCTGAACCAGCGCCAGCTCCTCATGATCGAAGAATTGAGGGAACTGCTCCACGCCGGCGGGACGACCGTGAAGGCGTCGTCCGAACGAAAACCATGACAAGCTGGACTCACTAGAATTGGCGTGCTCCAGCACCCCCGCCACACACCGTCGCGAACCGATCATTGTGGCGCGCTGGCCATAGAGATCGACGCGGACCAACGCGTTGGCAAAGAACCATGCGAGGTCAACCGTGACAGTCAACGACCAGGACCCCTACTCGATGAACCACATCGATTCCGACCCTGAAGAGACCGCCGAATGGCGGGAATCCCTCGACGGGCTTGTCGCCGAGCAGGGTCGCGAACGTGCCCGCGACATCATGATGAGCCTGCTCAAGCGCTCCAAGGAGCTTCAGCTCGGGGTTCCCATGGTGCCCACGACCGACTACATCAATACGATCGCGCCCGAGAATGAGCCCGAGTTCCCGGGCGACGAAGAGATCGAGCGCAAGTACCGGGCCTGGCTCCGCTGGAATGCCGCCATCACCGTGCACCGCGCGCAGCGACCAGGAATCGCGGTCGGCGGCCATATTTCGACCTATGCGTCGTCCGCGGCGCTCTACGAAGTGGGACACAACCACTTTTTCCACGGCCACGACAATCCAGGCGGCGCCGACCAGATTTTCTATCAAGGCCACGCGTCCCCCGGTATGTATGCACGGGCTTTCCTCGAGGGCAGAATCAACGAGACTCAACTCGACGGATTTCGTCAGGAAAAGTCGAAAGCACCCAATGGCTTGAGCTCGTATCCGCATCCGCATCTCATGCCGGATTTCTGGGAGTTTCCCACGGTTTCGATGGGGCTCGGCCCGCTCAACGCGATTTGGCAAGCGGAGACCAACCGTTATCTCACGAATCGCGGCATCAAAGATCTCTCCGATAGTCACGTGTGGGCATTCCTCGGCGACGGCGAGATGGATGAAGTGGAGAGCCGCGGTGCACTCCAGTGGGCCGCCAACCACAATCTCGACAACCTCACGTTCGTCATCAATTGCAATCTGCAGCGCCTCGATGGTCCCGTGCGCGGCAACGGCAAGATCATTCAGGAACTCGAAAGCTTTTTCCGGGGCGCCGGCTGGAACGTCATCAAGGTCATTTGGGGCCGCGAGTGGGATGCGCTTCTCGCGAAAGACACGGATGGCGCGCTCGTCAATCTCATGAACCAGACGCCGGACGGTGACTACCAGACGTACAAGGCCGAAAGCGGCGCCTACGTTCGCGAAAACTTCTTCGGGAGAGATCCGCGTGTCGCCGAAATGGTTAAGGACTACACGGATGATCAGCTCTGGAAGCTCAAGCGCGGAGGTCACGACTACCGGAAGGTTTACGCGGCCTTCAAATCGGCGACGGATCACAAGGGACAGCCGACCGTCATTCTTGCCAAGACGATCAAGGGCTACGGCCTTGGCCCGTCCTTCGAGGGGCGCAACGCAACGCACCAAATGAAGAAACTCTCACTCGACAATCTCAAGGATTTCCGCGATGCGATGCAGATCCCGATCACGGACGCCGTCCTCGAGGAGAACCCCTACCTCCCGCCGTTCTACCATCCCGGCGAGAACGACCCGGCGATCCAGTACTTGCTCGATCGTCGACGTGCGCTCGGCGGATTCGTCCCCGAACGGCGTTCGCGTTACACGCAAATCACGCTTCCGGACGACACTGCTTACGAGGTCGCGCGCCGCGGCTCCGGGAAGCAGGAAGTGGCGACGACGATGGCTTTCGCCCGCTTGCTGAAAGACCTCTTGAAGTCGAAGGATTTCGGTCACCGCATCGTGCCCATCATCCCGGACGAGGCACGCACGTTCGGCATGGATGCGTATTTCCCGACTGCGAAGATCTACAACCCGAACGGCATGCACTACACCTCGGTCGATCGCGACCTGCTGCTCGCGTACAAAGAGAGCGAACAAGGCCAGATTCTCCACGTCGGCATCAACGAAGCCGGTGCATTCTCCGCTTTCACTGCGGCGGGCAGTTCCTACGCGACGCACGGCGAGCCGCTCATACCGATCTACGTGTTCTACTCCATGTTCGGATTCCAGCGGACGGGAGACAGCATGTGGGCGGCCGGCGACCAAATGGCGCGCGGCTTCATCATGGGAGCAACCGCCGGGCGAACGACACTGACCGGCGAAGGACTGCAACACGCGGACGGCCACTCCCACTTGCTCGCGTCCACAAACCCGTCCGTCGTGTCCTACGACCCCGCTTACGGCTACGAGCTCGGGCAAATTGTGAAGGCGGGACTGGATCGAATGTACGGTGGTCGGCACCCGCATCCGGACGTCATGTACTACATCACGATCTACAACGAACCGCTCGTGCAGCCCGCTGAACCGGACAACCTCGATGTCGAGGGCTTGTTGAAAGGGATCTATCTGCTCAAACGCTCCGATGCCGGCGGGCCACGAGCGCAATTGCTGGCCTCAGGGGTGGGCGTTCCGTGGATTCTCGAAGCCCAGGAGCTTCTCGCGAAGGATTGGGGAGTCGCGGCGGATGTCTGGTCCGTGACGTCCTGGACGGAACTTCGCCGCGAGGGGCTCGAAGCCGATGAATGGAACTTCCTTCACCCCGACGAGGGGGCGCGGATGCCTTACCTCACGCAAAAACTCACGGGCGCCGAAGGACCCTTCATCGCGGTGAGCGACTACA
The DNA here is from genome assembly GCA_019638975.1 of Cryobacterium sp. GTDB lineage: Bacteria > Actinomycetota > Actinomycetes > Actinomycetales > Microbacteriaceae > Terrimesophilobacter. The sequence goes on along the minus strand of JAHBST010000008.1, from coordinate 37,887 downwards.
TGCACGCGGTTCCCGACCAGATCCGCAGATTCGTGCCCGGTGACTTCGCGACGCTCGGAGCAGACGACTACGGTTTTTCCGACACGCGGGCAGCGGCACGGCGATTCTTCAAAATCGACGGACCGTCGGTGGTCGTGCGCACCCTCGAGGCGCTCGCGCGGCAGGGACGACTGGATCCAGCGCTCGCCCAGCAGGCCATCGACCGCTATCGGCTGCACGACGTGAACGCCGGAACGACAGGCTCTGCAGGCGGCGAAAGCTAGTCGGCCGACAGTACAAGATCGCGAGCGATGACCCCAGCTACTCCTGCGAAGCCGGCCAACAACGCACCGGCTCCTCCGGCACGACCGCCGAAAACGAAAGCGCAAACCCTGGCCTGGCTCAAGACGGTGTCGGGGGAACTGGCTACGGCGACTTTGCAGCGACTGGACGAAACACTGCCGTGGTATGGCGAAATGCCGCCAGGACGTCGCTCGGCCGTCGGGATGGTCGCGCAAGCGGGAATTTCTTCGTTCATCCAGTGGTATGACGATCCCGCGTCCACTCCGTGGATTGCCGCGGATGTCTTCGGCGTCGCGCCCCGCGAACTCCTCCGCTCCGTCAGCCTTACGCAAACCCTTCAGCTCATCAAAGTCACGGTGGAGGTTGTCGAGGAACGCGTCAAGGGGCGCGACGAATCCCTTCGCGAAGCGATTCTCCTCTACTCCCGGGAAATCGCGTTCGGCGCTGCGGATGTGTATGCGCGGGCGGCCGAAGCCCGCGGGCTGTGGGATGCGCGGCTCGAAGCGCTCGTCGTCGATCGCATCCTGAGCGGAGAATACGACGACGAGCTCCCCAGCCGCATCGCGGCCCTCGGATGGCACGGACATGGTGAAGTGTCCGTGCTCGTGGGCACGGCACCGCCCGTGCTGGATGTCGACATGCTGCGGCGAACCGCACGCCACCTCGACGCCGATGTGCTCATCGGAGTGCAGGGCTCACGTCTCGTGCTCGTCATCGGCCGCGCGTTGCCCTCGCCCGTCGGCGATTCGGAGAGTTCGCCGGCTCAACTCTCGTTTCTCGACATCGCCAAGGCGCTCGAGCCGGGTTTCGGCGACGGGCACCTCGTGCTGGGGCACGATGTGCCGAGCCTTGTCGACGCCAATCGAAGCGCGAAGGCCGCGCTGGCGGGGTTCGCCGTCGCGCGATCGTGGCGCAACGCTCCCCGGCCCGCGCTGTCCGACGATTTGCTCCCGGAGCGCGCCCTCGCCGGGGATGCTCTCGCCCGCACCACGCTCATCAATCGCATCTACCGGCCACTCCAGAACCATTCGAACGAACTGCTCGTGACGCTGTGGGCCTACCTCGACAATGGGCGTTCGCTCGAGGCGACCGCTCGGGAGCTTTTCGTGCATCCCAACACGGTCCGTTATCGATTGAAGCGAGTGTCCGAAGTCATCGGGTACGACGCGACGGGGTCGCGAGAGTCGCTCATTCTGCAAGCGGCGCTCATCATCGGGTCCATCGCGGAGCCGGATGGCAGCGGCAGGCGCCGAAAGTAGGGGCCACTCCCGACGAGCGCTGTGGGTTGGGACAAAGCTCCCCGCTATTGTTGGTGGAGTTGTCACAGTGCAAACCGCGCGAGGATTGGGAGACTAGAGAAGTGATTGTCGTCGTCTGCCCGGGTCAGGGCTCGCAAACCCCCGGATTCCTCGCTCCGTGGCTCGAAGTTCCCGGGCTCGCCGAGCGACTGGCGCGGTATTCGGATGCCGCAGGACTTGATCTCGCGATGCACGGCACGGTTTCGGATGCCGACACGATTCGCGACACGAGGGTTGCCCAACCGCTCATCGTGGCCGCGGGGTTGCTCACTCTCTTCGTTTTGCTCCAGGGCCGGCGTGAGCTCGTCGACGGCATCGCGGGGCATTCGGTGGGAGAACTCACGGCGGCGGCCGCCGCCGGCATCCTGAGCGACGCCGACGCGATGAGTCTCGTCGCGGAGCGCGGTCGCGCGATGGCGGACGCCGCAGCGATCACCCCGACCGGAATGAGCGCGGTCGTCGGAGCCGACGAAACCGAGTTGTTGTCCCGGCTCGGTGAACTGGACCTTGAGCCAGCCAACTTCAATGGCGGCGGGCAAGTCGTGGTGGCGGGGGCGCTCGACGCCCTCGAAAACCTCAAGAACGATCCACCGGCAAGTGCCCGAGTCATTCCGCTCCAAGTGGCCGGCGCGTTTCACACTCGCTATATGGAGCCGGCCGTGGATCGATTGAGGACTGCCGCTGCCATCCTCGAACCGGGCGAGCCGATTGTGCCGATCTGGACCAATCGGAACGGCGGCCGAGTGTCGGGCGGACGGGAATTCGTGGACCTTCTGGTCGGCCAGGTTTCCTCACCGGTTCGCTGGGACAAATGCATGGACTCCTTTGCCGAGGCCGGAGTCACCGGCATCATCGAGCTTGCCCCCGCCGGCGCGCTCGTGGGTCTCGCCAAACGCGGGTTGAAAGGCGTACCTGCTGTCGCAGTCAAGACACCGGATGACATTCCCGCGGCGATCGAGATGATGGAGAACTCATGAAAACCCCCCAGCTCAAGCAGTCCACGGGCGCGAAGTTCACTCGTCTTTACGGTTTCGGCGCGGCGCGAGGCGATCGGGTTGTACCCAATGAGGAGCTCGTCGGGCCGATCGATTCGAGCGACGAATGGATTCAGCAACGCACCGGGATCGTGACGCGCACGCGAGCATCCGCCGGACTCCTTGCCGTCGACCTTGCCACGGAAGCCGCCAAAGAAGCCATCGAGGTTTCGGGCGTTGACGCGGCGGACATCGACCTCGTCATCATCGCCACGATCAGCAACGTGCAGCAGACGCCCTCGATGGCGGCTGTCGTCGCCGATCGCGTGGGTGCCAATCCGGCAGCGGCGTATGACGCGAACGCGGCGTGCGCGGGCTATTCGTATGCTCTCACGCAAGCGGATGCGCTCATCCGCTCGGGTGCGGCCCACTTCGCCCTTGTCATCGGCGCCGAGAAGCTCTCCGATCTGGTCGACCCGACGGATCGCTCGATTTCTTTCCTTCTCGGCGACGGCGCAGGTGCCGTCGTCGTCGGTCCGAGCGACTTTCCGGGAATTGCTCCGGCAGTGTGGGGTTCGGATGGCTCGAAAGCCGCGGCGGTGGGCATGAACGCGACGCTCATCGACTATCGCGAGGGTGACGCGAATTGGCCGACGCTGCGCCAGGAGGGCCAGACCGTGTTCCGCTGGGCCGTGTGGGACATGGCGAAGGTTGCGAAGAAAGCGCTCGAGGATGCGGGAATCACCGCTTCAGACCTCGCCGCGTTCATCCCGCATCAGGCGAATATGCGCATCATCGACGAATTCGCGAAGCAGCTCAAATTGCCGGACTCGGTGATCATCGCGCGCGATATCGAGACGACGGGGAATACCTCTGCCGCCTCGATTCCGCTTGCCACCCACCGCCTGCTCAAGGAGCATCCCGAACTTTCCGGCGGCCTCGCGCTGCAAATCGGCTTCGGTGCCGGCCTCGTGTATGGGGCGCAGGTCGTCGTCCTGCCCTAAACTTGTCCCCGGTCATCACTACCCCAAGGAGAAACACAATGGCATTGTCCACCGAAGAAGTTCTGGCCGGCCTCGCCGAGCTCATCAACGACGAAACCGGCATCGCGACTGACACGGTCGAGCTGGACAAGTCGTTCACCGACGATCTCGACATCGACTCGATCTCGATGATGACCATTGTGGTCAACGCCGAAGAGAAGTTCGACGTGAAGATTCCGGATGACGAGGTCAAGAACCTGAAGACCGTCGGCGACGCCGTGAGCTTCATCGTCAACGCCCAGAACTAGATGTGGTGCTCTCGGCTGTCCGGTCATGATGCCGGGCGGCCGAGGACACACGATGTGATCGACAGGAATCCACCTCAATGACGCTCAAGAAGATCGTGGTCACCGGTATCGGCGCGAGTTCACCGCTCGGCGGGACGGCGCGCGACTCCTGGAACGCTCTCCTCGCCGGCGAATCCGGCGCGCGCACGATCGAGGCCGACTGGGTCGAACAATACGAGTTGCCCGTCACGTTCGCGGCGCAAGCCAAAGTCCCACCGGGAGACATTCTTGAACGCGTCGAGACGAAACGCCTCGATCCGTCCAGCCAGCACGCTCTCATCTCGGCGCGCGAGGCGTGGGCGGATGCCGGCTCCCCCGACATCGATCCGCTTCGAATCGCCGTCGACTACGCGACGGGAATCGGCGGTATCTGGACTCTCGTCGACGCGTGGGAGACGCTGCGCGAACGCGGTCCCCGTCGCGTTCTTCCGATGACGGTCCCGATGCTCATGCCGAACGGCCCCGCAGCCGCGATCAGTATGGACCTCTCGGCGCGGGGCGGTGCGCGCACGGTCGTTTCGGCGTGCGCATCCGGCACCGAGTCGATCACGAAACGCGTACGACCACTTGCAGGCGGGGCTTGCCGACATCATCATCGCGGGCGGCAGCGAGGCGGCGATCCACCCGCTGCCGATTGCAGCGTTCGCCGCGATGCAAGCGCTCTCCAAGCGCAATGACGACCCGGTCGCAGCATCCCGCCCCTACGACCTCAACCGCGACGGTTTCGTGCTCGGAGAGGGCCGCACGTTCCACGTGCCGAGCATCGAGGAGCGTGCTCGCGCCCGCGGCGAAAGTGATTACGCTGAACTCGCCGGGCGGGTCGGTCGCCGAGCGACGCGCTCACATCACCGCACCCGATCCGGATGGGAATGCGGCTGCGCGTGCAATGCGCATTGCCATCGAGCACGCGGGCGGAAAGATCGAGGATGTCACGCACATCAATGCGCACGCGACGAGCACCCCTGTCGGCGACATCGCCGAGTATCACGCGCTCTTGCGGATCTTCGGGGACCGGCTCCACGACATCCCGGTGTCGGCGACGAAGGCGGCCACAGGGCACTTGCTCGGCGGTACGGGAGCTCTCGAGGCGATTTTCACGATTCTTGCCGTGCACGAACGGATGGCGCCGCCCACGATCAACCTGGACGACCAGGACCCGGCTATCCCGCTCGATGTGGTGACGTCGCCGCGGCCGCTCGGCGATGGTCCTCAGCTCGCGATCAGCAACTCCTTCGGCTTCGGCGGGCACAACGCCGTGGTCGCGTTCCGCAGCGTCTGATTCGCGGGCGCTGCTCAACTGAAGCGAATTGGGCGATCCGGAACATCGGTGAGTACGCGACCCAAGGGGCTCGTCCATTCGAGGACTCCCGGCGAGGTCTGGACCACTTTCCACGGAGTGTTGCCCTTGAGCACGTGGTGGTACCGGCACAACAACGCAAGGTTGTCGTGGCGTGTTGCGCCGCCATTATGCCACTCGTCCGTGTGGTCGATATCGCATCGCCAGGCATTTCGACTGCACGTGGGGAATCGACATCGACCGTCTCGAAATCGCACATGTCGGCGCAATTTCTTCGGCGGTCGGTAGCGGTCGGTTGCGAGCACTTGATCGGTGAGAGGATCGGTGAGAAGGCGAGTCCACACGTTCGTGGAGCCCGCGAGCAGTCTCGCCGTCGCCGCGTCGATCGGCCCTTTGCCCACGATCGCGGCAGGTTCCTCGCTCGCGCCCAGCAGCGTGAGCATCGGGATCACGACGGCGATCTCGGCGCGGATGCCTACTCCCGCGGCGTGCGGCGCATCCGGGTCTCCCGACGGTTGGCCCGTCAACATCAATTCCGCAGCGAGGTCCGAGCGGATCTGGTCAAACGTTCTCGAATCGCCAGCTCTGTTCACCGCTTTGGCCTGCTGCGCGAGGCGATCCCAAATCGCCACGGCGAGAACCGTCGGCAGCGTGTGAATCATTTGCGACATCCCGTCACCGACGTCGGACATCGCCACATTTCGTTCTTCGCGGGCTCGAGAGTGCCGGTCCTCGAACGACGAACTCGTGAGGCGTTCCGCAGCGAATCGAGCCACTCGACGCAGCCGCCCCGGCGTGAGATCCGTCGCCTTGCAGAGGATTTGCTCTTCGAACCGAGCGCGCGCAGCAGGATCGTCGATGATCGAGCCGCTCTCGACAATCACGCGGACATGACCGTGATCGATGCTGCCTGCCTCGAGGGCGTCGAGCGTCGCCGGGAATCTCTGCGCGAGGGTCAAGGCTTCGTCCAGGCGAGTCGCCATGGTTCGATCGGACACGCGCACCGCAACGGCCAGTTCGGCCACGAGCGACCGGTACTCCAGATCAGCAGTGTTCGTCGCGACGCCGAGTACCTTCTCGCCCGTGCTCCCTGCGGCGCTCTCGCTAGCGATCCCGCCGGTGATCCCGTCGGCCAGAGATCCCGTCAGCCAGAGCCGCCAACTCGCGAGCCTCCAGTGCGGCAAGGCGCGCCATGTCCGCCCGAAGGGCAACCACGCGATCAATCCGCTCGGCAGCGGACGGCTCCCGAGAACACTCAGCCTCTAACCGAGCAAACCACGCATCCTCATCGAATCCGGAAACGTCAACAGGAATCACATCAGGCTCGAACATCGCGGGGTCGATCGGAAATACGTCGTCGATGAATGCCGACGGATCGATTGCGATCACCGCGCCAGTGCCGGATGCTTGTTCCATATTGAGAGCCAACCGCGCACCACTGACATTCGGCTCCCATCCGCACACCAACTACGGGGCAATCGAATGGCACGCTTGAGTTACACCGCCATCACCTCTCTCGACGGCTCTATCGAGGATGCTGCCGGCTCGTTCAACTGGGCCGAGCCAGACGAAGAAGTCCACACGCTGGCCAACGCGCTCGACCGGGCAACGGGCATCCACCTCTTCGGAAGACGGCTGTACGAGACGATGGTCTTCTGGGAGGATCCGGGCAACATCGCGGGCGGGCCGGAGTACATCCAGGAGTATGGGCGGATTTGGCGCGACAGCGACAAAATCGTGTTCTCGCGGACCCTCGAGGCGGTGTCGAGCGAACGCACCCGCATTGAGCGGGAGTTCGATCCCGACCTCATTCGGCGGTGGAAGTCCTCGATGGACGCAGACATGTCCGTCGGAGGCGCAGAACTCGCCGCGGTTGCCCTGCGCGCGGGCCTCGTCGACGACGTGCATCTCCTGATCGCGCCCGTCATCGTCGGCGGGGGCAAGCCTGCGCTGCCGGATGGCATCACCCAGAAGCTCGAACTCGTCGAGGTGCGCGCATTCGCGAGCGGGTTCGCGTACCTCCACTACCGCGTCGCTTCGTAACTCGGCGCGCTAGCCAACTTTGTGCAGCCACACCACCTGGTTCGTGTCGCTCGCGTGGCGGAACACCTCGAGTTCGTCGTCCCACGCCTGCCCGAGGGCGAGGCGCAGTTCGCGGTGCAGTTCGAACGCGTCGGATCCGGCGACCTCCATGGCGTAGCGGATGCGGTCCTCGGGGATGACGACGTTGCCCACGGTGTCGGTTTGCGCATAGAAGATGCCGAGGTCGGGCGTGTGCAGCCAGCGGCCGCCGTCGCTGCCCGGGGTGGGATCCTCTGTCACTTCGAAGCGCAAGTGTTCCCAGCCACGCAGGGCCGACGCGAGGCGCGCCCCTGTACCCCAGTGCCCTCCCAGTAGTACTCGGCGCGCATGGCGCCCTTGGAGCACGGGCTGACATCCCAGTTGAAGTTCTATGCGATCGAGGGCGCCACTCGGCCGCCCACTGACGTGTGGCATAGTGCTTTCGGCGATGAGTGGACGTACAGCACTCCGCGCGCTTGTGCAGCAGTCACGATATCTCCATTCCATGGTATACTCTCATCGACCTGTGGAACTGATTCGTAATCCATGAAGCCCCTTGCATTATGACCGATGAAGTTGGCAAATGACAAGTGTGTGATTCGCGACACGCGGACGCGCTTGATCAATGGATCTGGTGGTTGAAGATTTCGTAACCACGATCAGCAACCTGTTCTGTATCCCCGCAGTGGAAAGGCCGTCATGTCGGTTCGCCAAAGCCTCCTCGCCATCCTCGACCAGGGGCCGTGCTACGGCTACCAGTTGCGGAGTGAATTCGATCGCAGAACCGGTTCGACTTGGCCGCTCAACGTCGGCCAGATCTACAACACGCTCGACCGGCTGGAGCGTGATGGACTCGTAGAGAAGGCCGAGAGTGAGGATGCTGACACCGAGACCTCCGGCCAGATCTATTACCGCATCACGGATGCCGGTAGCGCTGAAGTTGCCGGTTGGCTCGGCTCTCCCGTCGAACGCTCCGCCGCGACGCGGGATGAGCTTGCGATCAAGCTCGCCATCGCGGTGACGCTTCCGGGCGTCGACATCGCGCGCGTCATCCAGGTGCAGCGCACCGCGACGCTGCAGAACCTTCAGGAGCTCACGAAGACGAAGAACGCCTCAAGCGATCCAGAAACCTCGGAAGATCTTGCGTGGTTGCTTGTCGTCGATTCTCTGATCTTCGCGGCTGAAGCGGAGGTTCGCTGGCTCGACCACTCCGAATCCATACTCGCGCGGGCGGTCGAGGCCGGGGTCGCAGAACCGCTGCCCCTCAGCACTGAGGTTCCCAAACGTGGCCGGCCCACAAAAACGACGGCGAGTTGAACGCCAAGCGGCGTTATTTCGCGTCCGCGTAACTGTCGACCACGGCGATGCTGAGAGGGAATTCGACGGGAGTGTTGCCAAAGAGCAGGCGGCCAGCCTCGGCGGCGGCAGACTCAATGGCGGCGACCACAGCATCCGTCATCGAGGCGGGCGAATGCACGACGATCTCATCGTGCAGGAAGAACACGAGATGCGGAGCATCGGTGAGCCACGCCTTACCGCCAAGTTCACGCAGGCGCCCGCGCAGCGTCGCCATCCAGCACAGCGCCCACTCCGCCGCAGAGCCCTGCACCACAAAATTGCGGGTGAACCGACCCCACGAACGCGCCTGGCCCCGCGCACGGCTCGCATCCGCATCCGTCGCTGCGTCGCCATAAGCCGCAGCCTGCACGTCCCCCCACGTGCCGCCGGGGCGCGGTGAACTGCGACCGAGGCGCGTCGTCACAATGTCGCCGCGCTCCCCCGCCCTCGCCGCGCTCTCGACGAGCCCGATCGCGCGCGGATACGCCTTTGTGAGCGCAGGCATGAGCCGCCCGCTCTCCCCCGTCGTCGCACCGTACATCGCTCCGAGCATCGCGACCTTCGCCTTGTCGCGCGTCGCCACAGCGCCACTCGCCACGATCGCCGCATACATGTCCTTCGCCTGCCCCGCCTCCGCCATCGCACGGTCGCCGGACAGGGCTGCGAGGATGCGCGGCTCGAGCTGCGACGCATCCGCCACGACGAGTTTCCAGCCCGGGTCAGCGAGCACCGCTCCTCTCACTTGCTTCGGGAGCTGCAGCGCGCCGCCACCGCCCTTGCTCGCCCAACGCCCCGTCACGACGCCGCCGACAACGTAGTCCGGGCGGAATCGGCCGTCGTGCACGTTCGCGTCCAGCCAGTGCCAGCCATTAGCGCTCAGCAGCCGGCTGAGCTTCTTGTACTCCAGGAGCGGCTCAATCGCCGGATGGGAAAGTTTCTTCAACTCCCACGACCTCGTCGAAGAGACCATGAGCCCGGCCCGCTTGAGCGACTTGATGAGGTCGGCGGGAGAGTCGGGGTTGAGGTCCGGCGCATCCAGCGCGCTTCTCACGCGCTCCAGCACTGCGGCCAGTTTCGCCGGACGCTCTCCCGGCTGTGGGCGCGGCCCGAGCAAATTCACCAGAAGTTTCTCGTGGAGATCGGCCCTCCACGGCAGCCCGGCGAACCGCATCTCAGCGGCGACGAGCGCGCCGGCCGACTCCGCCGCCAGCAACAGGCCGATTCGCCCCGGGTCCGCGGATGCCGCAATCGCCGCGCGCTGCAGACGGAACTCCGCGACGGGATCGGTCACAGCAGGCACAACGCCGGGCGCAGATTCCAGCTCGAAGAGACCGTCGCCCGAGGAGCGGGCACCGGCACGCGGGCCAACCCGCTCCTCGGCTGCCGGCTCGTCCCAGCCGTTGCGTACTGCTCGAGCCAGGTCCGTCGCCGCTGTGAGCTCGGAATTCCGCACGATCGCGTGCGACAGCCGCAAGTCGACGCAACGCTCAACTCGCACCCCGGCGGCGAGAAGTTTCGGATACCAGCTCGTCGTGTCATCCCACACCCAGCGCGGGCGCCCGGCGTTGTCGCCGCTGAACTCGAGCCGGGAGACTTCGGCTGGGAACTCCGCAAGCGGGACGAGGCGCGGCTCGGCGACCGGAACTCCCCTCTCGTCCAGTGCCGACAGCAGCACCCCATCCGGATGGGAGGCTACGACGAGGAACACGTGACCAGTCTGCCGTGCTCCGGCGACACCGATCCGCCTAAGGTTTTGCGATCTGCCGCCCGACCGTCAGTGCCTTCCGCAATGCCGGATCGAGCGAGGAGAATTCCGCATCAGGCTCGGTTCCCGACGCTTCCAGAACTGAGCTGAAGAAACAGCGGGCGGCGGCGGCAAGGATAACGTCGAAAATGTCGGCGTCAGCGAGGCCGAGCTCGCGCAACGGCTGAAGATCCGCTTCAGAGATTTCCGATGGAGCTTGAGCGACCCGATCGGCAAGCGCCATGATCTCGCGATCAAGGTCGGGCACGTCCCCGCCCATCGGATCCCGCATGATGGCTTCGACGGCCGGAACTCCCATGATGTCGTTGGCGAGAATCTCGCCATGGGCGAGAGCGCAATAGCTCGACCGCAACCTCGTCGCCGCGGCGAGCGTCGCAAGTTCGTAGGTTCGCGGTGGCATGTTCGACTTGATGGCCCCGTTCAATCCCCGCCACGCACTGTACACATCGGGGCGGCCTGCAAACGCCTTCGCATAGTTCGGAACATAGCCGACACGCGCGATCGCTTCATATACATTCGGGCGTCTCATCGAGATGACGTCCGGACCGGTCAAATATCCCATGTGGGAAAGTGTGAACCTGGAGACGCCAGGTTTCGCCACAGGAAATTAGGTGCAGGAGCCGAACCGTCCTTCGCCAGGACATTTTTCTCGCCCGCCTCGATCGGGATTGAGAAACGATTCTGTTTCGGCGGCACGGGCAATTGAACGCGTAAGAGAAGATGCACGGCGGCAAAACCGCGTATTGAAGTCGAGAGCTTCCCTTTGCCTGAGGCATCCGGGGCCACGTACAGAAAGCGGCCGACGCTGTACGTGTCGACACCGCTCGTCGCGTCGGAGAACACGATCTGGAGTGCCCTTCCGGAACTGATCGCCGCCAACGAGTAGTCGACGCCATTCTTGCTGAACGAGATTTCTCCCGGAACCTCGACATCCCGCGTGATCCCCTCATCCTTGCTGTGCTCGAACGGCATCGTTGTACCCGGCATCGCGATGAACTGCGCCTCCACGACCCACTCCGCGTTGTACGGGTAGGCGTCGATTCCGCCGAAATTCCGGATGCCCTCCGAATTCGCATCCCATACGCGAAGCGCGTAGTTTCCCGTGGGTCCGGCGATCACGAATCCGCGCACCGTGTCGCTGAAGACGATCTCGGCGGGCTCTGCGGAGTCCTTGCCGGCGACGACCACGGAACCGTCGACCAGATGGCCATTGACGTGGATGTCGTCCGCTGAAACCGCGGTGAGCCGCAGTCCGGACTTGCCCGCCGACAACGGCGCCCACAACCCGGGCACTCCCCACACCGATTGTTCGGAATCGATCCACTGCGTATTCACGAGGGCAAGGTTTCCGAGCGGTTGCACGACCGCTTGGTTGCGGCGCTCCCGGAACGTGGCCAGATCGGCTTCGGGCGAGGTCATCGTTGGTGCGTCAGTCATGTGATCCATCCTTGTCGAGGTCCAAGGGAGCAACCACCACAGACACGCGATTGTTCCCGTTTGAGGCATTTGCGCCCAGTCGAACGGGCGCAATTGCCGGGCGCGGGCGCAATTGCCGGGCTGGCCGCCGGGCAACGAAAAAGCCGGCCCCGCGGCGCTTGAGCGCTGCGCGGGACCGGCTGATTCAGTGACTACATCGGGCGGATGTTCTCCGCCTGCGGGCCCTTGGGGCCCTGAGCCAGGTCGAATTCGACCTTCTGGTTCTCATCGAGCGACTTGTAGCCGCTACCGGTGATGGCCGAGTAGTGGGCGAACACGTCGGGACTTCCGTCCTCAGGGGCGATGAATCCAAAGCCCTTTTCCGCGTTGAACCACTTAACGGTGCCTACTGCCATTTTCTTTTCTCCTTCAGGAGTCCTGCTCGGTGACCCCGACTTTCGAGGCCACACGTCGCGGTGTTCATCGTCCGCTCCCGAAAGATCCAATTCGCCATTTCTGGCGTCTGGCAATCAAGATGTGCGAGGTACTGCAACTGCGATATAGACAGTAGTGGACTTTGGAGGTAAGAAACAGCCTTCGTGCAAGTCAGGATCGAATTGTTACCTTCCCGGCAAACCGCAAGGTCGGCCGGTATACTCGTCGGGTCGCTGCAGACAGCTCGTGATCTGAATCGCGAGAGTGGGTCTGTCGCCTCAGCGGCCGGCCCGAGGATGGATGAGCGAATGACGCCGTCCAGGAAGGCAGGTGGGATGACCGCCATCACTGACAAGACCGTCGTACCGTACGAGAACCCCGAGTGGGTTCCCGTCCTCCCCACGCGTTGGGTTGCCGAATACGACGGCGAAGTGGCGGGTGGCATTGATCGCACCCCCGGAGGCAAGTACCGGGCCACCGATCGCAACGGCCGTCGGGTCGGCTCGTTTCGCACTCTCGCCGAGGCGCGGGATGCGCTCGAAGCGAAAAACAGCACGACCGCGATCCAGCGGATGAATCAATCCCGTACGCTGCTGATCGGCGGACTCGCCGCATTTCTTGCGACCGCGACCGTCGCGACGATGGGAATCATTTCACTGCTGACGCACTGAGTCGCACGATTGCGGCATCCGATTATCGAATGAGCAGACTCGTGGTGAATCCGCCGATTCCCACCATAGCGATGAGCCACAACAGGACAAGAGCGCCGGTGACCCACGTGAGTCGGACGTGGCGCGCCTGACTCACCGACGTCTGAATTCTCCGGAAGGCAGCAAATCGCTCGGCGGCCGCGATCGTCGGCGAGCACAAGTCCTGCCACATGACTTGCGCGGCAGCTGCAGCGCGAAATTCCTCGAGAGCATCCTGAGGGAGTTTCCGCGGCATGTCCTTCAGCCAGGCCCGAAGCTCGCGCGGCGTGAGCACGGCAACGCGTCGCGGGGGGCGCGCCACCGTGAGGCTTCGGGGCTCGACGAGGATCAGGCACGGCGTAACCTCCACGCGAGAGCCGATCACCTCCGAGAGCAATTGAGAAGCGCGGACCGCTTCGAACTCGGCATCACGAATGTGCGGCATCCGTTCGCCGTCGACGACGAGCGTGCCCGCGTCGATCCAGACCGCCTTCCCGGGATGCTGGCGAACCGCGACCGAGTAGACCCCGGGAGGGCCGATGACGATGTACTCGAGCACGCCGAGCCCGTTGCCGAGGGGGACGGCGTGAAATGCCATCCACCCGGAACCGAGCTGCGTGAGCGCGTCCGCTACGGAAACTTCGCCGCAAGCGAGCCGAAATGCGGGCCGAAGTGCTCGTGGAATCGGATTGCGCCCGAGAAGTCGCGAGACAAGTGACGATGACGGCACGCCGAGGTGAGCGCTGAGGAAGTGGCGGACGGGAGACATGGTGTCCTCCGCAACGCGCGAGTTCGGGTTCTCTGCGTCGATGCGCAACGCCGCCACCCCCCTCACCGCTGTGCCGCATTCGCGAATTACGAACCGCGCCTGCTGCGGTCAATTCGACGTTACCGGGAATCGGACGCCCGGCGAGACCCCAGTAGTGATGTAGCCAATCCGGGGGCAGAAAAAACTTGCACCGAATCGCGATCGGGTGCACTCTGGAATAAGAACAACTCATCGCCCGGAAGAGCCGCACTCAAGTGCCGCACCGGGCGATGAGTCTGTCCGGGGCCAGGGCGATGAGTCTATTCGGGGACCGGGCCGAGAAGTGACGTCGCCACGGTCGAGTGCGCGGAATCTTCATTGCTCGGATGGAAGCCTCCCGCGAGCACGTCGCGATACAGTCGTCCGAGTTCGTTGCCCGCGAAATAGCTCCCGCCACCTGACACGCGAATGGCCTGATCCACGACGAACCGCGCGGTTTGGGTGGAGCGAATTTTCAGTCCGACGAGCGCTCGGAACCAGTCGCCTCCCCGATCCACGCCGTTGTCGATGTCGGCGGCGATGGCATCCAATTGCGGTGCGAGCGAATCGAACGCGATCGCCGCATCCGCAAGTTTCCATCGAACGTCGGGATCCAGGGCCTTCGAAGCTCCATCGTTGCGCGCCGAGGTGCGCTTGATCGCGTTCGCGACGCCGAGTTCGAGCGCTCGCTCGGCGATCCCCGCATACACGGAGGAAACGAGAGTCTCGAAATTGGCGAAAATCGCGAAGATGAGCGGGTCGGGGTTGGGTCCCGGATCGAGTCGACGGAGAATTCGCGACGGTTCCGCACGCACGTGGTTGAGTCGCGTGCTGCAGCTTTGGGATGCGCGCATTCCCATGGTGTCCCAATCGTCGAGGATTTCGATGCCCGCGGCGTCTCGCGAGACGACGGCATGCACGAGTTTCGGCGCATCCGGCGACGTGCTGTCAAGCCCGAACAAGCCAAGCCGCGTCCACACGGGCGACAAGCTCGTGAAGATCTTCGTCCCCGAGAATTCGTACGCGCCGTCCGGCAGCGGACGGGCATCGGTCGAGCTGCCGAAAAGCACACGGTCGTTGCCCGCTTCGCTGATGGCGAGCGCGTAAACCTCACCCGCCGCGGATTCGGTCAGCACGAACGCCAGCGAATCGTCGCCTCGATCGAGGAGCGTCTTCGCCACACCCGTCCAGACCAAATGCATGTTGACTGCGAGCGCCGTCGCGGGCGCCGCCGACGCAAGTCGTTTCTGTTCGTTGACCAATTGGCGAAGCGACAGTCCCGCCCCGCCCATTTCCCGCGGCACAAGCGCCGAGAGATACCCGGCCGCGCGCAACTCCTCGAGGTCCTCCGCGCAAAATTCGTTGTCGCGGTCATACCGCGCCGCGCGAGAGTGGATGGATTCCAACAATGTGTCGCTCAGGATGCTCACACGTCAAGGATGTCACGGAGTGTCGGTGGCAGCCCCGATACGATTCGCACGTAGCGCGATTCTGATCGAGCAGTCCTGGAAGGCAGACCGTGACCACTCTCGACTATTCCCCCCTGACCTCTCCCGTGTCACGTCAGGAGGTCGCGCAATTCCGCCGGGAGTCTGCCGGTTCGATCGTGGCATCCTCGGCGATCGCATCCGTCGTATCGCTTGTGCTCATCGTTATCCTCGGCGTCTTCACGCTGAGTTTCGTCTTGAACATCATGTCGAGGGCATTTTCGGGAAGTTCGGGGATCGCGGTGTTTGTCGCGACGCTCGTCGTCGCGGCCGGTGTCGCGGTTGCCTACCACCTTGTCGTCGGGCACGTGACCTGGTCCCGATTGCTGCGGCTATCGCGGTTCGCCCTCGCGAACGGACTGAGTTTTACCGCCGACGGGCTGGTTCCCCCGTATTCGGGCACGATCTTCGGGATCGGGACCGCGCGGCGCGTTCCCGAGCGCCTCTCGCGAACGACCCGGCCGTTCGTCGACGTCGGCAACCTGAATTACACGACGGGATCCGGCAAAAATCGGAAAGTACACCATTGGGGGTATGTGGCGATCAAGCTCGAGCGGATGCTCCCGCAAATGATTCTCGATGCGAAATCGAACAACTTCCTCGGCACCAATCTGCCGGTCAGGTTTTCGCGCGATCAAGTGCTTGCGCTTGAAGGCGATTTCGATCGGTATTTCACGCTGTATTGCCCGAAAGAATACGAACGGGATGCACTCTACGTTTTCACACCGGACCTCATGGCACGGCTCGTCGACGAAGCGGCGCAATTCGACGTCGAGATCGTGGACGACTGGATGTTCATCTATTCCGCTCAGCCATTCGAACTCACGAACGTCGCGACCCTCGCTCGTGTGTTTCGCATCGTCGATACCGTGGGCGACAAAGCCGTCGAGCGCACGGAACGTTACGCGGATGATCGGGCCAGAGGCTCTTACTCTCCCTCCGGCGAAACGACCCTCACGGACCGCATGGCCGGCAACAGAGTGGCTCAAGCGGGGCGAAGGCTGCGACCGGCCCTGCCCGTTGTCGGAGTCGTCCTTCTCGTCGTCGTGATTGCGGTCTGGACGCTCAACGTCCTCCCGGCCATCGTGGGTCGCTAGAGGCCGGCGGGAAGCGTCCTCGCTTCGGCGAAGACGAGCCGCTGAGTCGGACGCGTCATTGCCACGTAGAGTGCCGCCGCGCCCCGTTCGGATGCCCCGACGATCGCCGCGGGATCGACGATCACAACCGAATCGAACTCGAGACCCTTGGCCTCGCTCGTGCCGAGCACCGTCACTTCGGAATCAAGGTCCCCCGCGCCTTCGCCCACACGACCGGGGAATTCCCGCGCCAGCTCCGCGCGAAGCGAATCCAGTCGCCCATCGACCGCAATCACCGCGGCGGTTCCCTCGACTTCGAGAGCGAGTCGAACGGCCTCCACGGCATCCGGAACCGATTCGATGGGCCACTGGCTCTCCCTCACGGACACTGAGCGCGTGACCGGCAGATTGTGCGCGATGGCCATCGATTCGGCCGCGGCGGCGATTTGCGAGGGAGTCCGGTAGTTCACAGTCAATTCCTCGCGGCGCCAACGATCGCCCTCGGCCCGGTGGCCGATCAGGGGAGCGAGAGCGTGTCGCCAGGTCTCCGACGCGGATGCCGCTGCCGCTTGAGCGATGTCGCCCACGATCGTGAACGATCGAGAGGGGCCCCGCCGCAACAGGAGACGCCATTGCATGGGCGAGAGCTCTTGCGCCTCGTCGACGACGATGTGACCGAAAGCCCACGTGCGATCGGCGGCAGCCCGCTCCGCGGTGGTTCCGGCGTCGGCGAACTCGGCGAATCCCGACGCGAGTTGTTCTGCGTTGACTCTCCCGCCGACGCCCATGTTCGCAATCGCCCGCTCGGCGTTCTCGATGTCCCGCCGGCGCTGCAATTTCGCCTCCCGGCGCTCCGCCGCGTTGTCGACGGGCGCATCGCCGAGAAGCTCGGCCGCTTCGTCCAGCAACGGGATGTCGGACACCGTGAAGAGCGCCGAGCGGTCTCGATGCAGAAGCTCACGATCCTCGATCGTCCAGTCGGGCGTGAGCGACGCGAGCCATTCGGGCCTCGCGAAGAGGTCCTGGACGAGCTTCTCGGGGGTCAACGGAAGCCACGCCGAATTGAGCACAATCCGGGCATCCTGCGAACTGCGGATGTCTTCGCGCAACATCCCGAGGTCCGATTCGTCGATCGAATTGCCGTGATCGCGCAATTGGTCCGCGAGGACCCGAGTGAGCGCCGTGAGCGCCGATTTCACGAACACGACTCGAGCTTCGTTGTAGGGTTTGCCGCTCTCCTGGGCGCGGCGAATAGCGGATGCCACGAGATCGGGCTCCACGAGGAGCGTTTCACCGTTGACGTCGATCGTTTGCGGACCGGCGGGCACGCGCTGACGGGAGGCCACGGCGCGCGCGATGAGGCCGGCCATGGACAATCGCCCCTTCACGTCCGCGATGCGCGGGGAGTCCTCCACCGTCGCCTCGACGCCAGGGAACAGCTGGCCGACGCTCGCGAGCACGACCCCGGACTCGCCGAGCGAAGGAAGCACCGCTTCGATGTATTTCAAGAACGAACGAGAGGGACCGACAATGAGCACTCCGCTCGAACGCAACCGCTCGCGATGCGAATACAGGAGGAACGCCGCTCGGTGCAGAGCCACCGCGGTCTTTCCCGTGCCCGGCCCCCCTTGCACGACCAGAATGCCGCTGAGGTCGGAGCGGATGATGCGATCCTGTTCGGCCTGGATCGTCGCGACGATGTCGGACATCCTCCCCGTGCGTTGCGCCGAGAGCGACGCAAGGAGCGCGCCCTCTCCCTGGAGGTGCAATGAGGACTCGTCGAGAAGGTCCGGATCGAAGATTTCATCCTCGATTCGCGCGAGAGTTCGGCCGGCGGAGATGAGGTGCCGCCGCGCACGCGCGCCCATGGGAGTCTTCGCGGTCGCCTGATAAAAAGCGCTCGCTTGCGGAACTCGCCAGTCGAGCAGAACGGGAGTTCGCTCAGCGTCGCGCAACCCGATTCGGCCGATGTAACGGTGGACTACGGAGCCGTCTTCGGCGTCGGAGGTCAGGCGCCCGAATGCGAGACGCTCCCCCACATCACGCAATTGGGCGATGCGGTCCTCATAGAGCCTCGCGAAGCTGTCGCGCTCGCTGCGCGCCTGGTGTCCGCCGCCGACATCCTCGGCGCGAACCTGCGCCAATTGCGTTTCCGCCTCACGCTGGAGCTCATCGAGCCGCTCGTACAACATCCCGACATAGTTGCGCTCGCGCTCCAACTCGCTCGATGCCACCCAGCCTCACACCCCTTGATTTCGGACATGCAAGTCTATCGTTTCGGGGAAGGCTCTACTCGCCGCGCGAATCGCCGGCGGACCGTGTCACCGCGGGCGATTCTCCTGGCCCTGCTGTTCGCGCAAAATCGCGAGCGCGCGTGAAACACGCTCACTGAGTCCGGCGACTTTCCTCGGCGCCTTCCGGTCCAGGTCGTCGAGAAGCAGGATAGCCTCCGCTCTCTGCTTCTGGTGCACGGCATGAATGGCCAGGTTGCGAGCGAGAGAGATCCGCGCACCCCAAATCGCCATCCAGATGCTGAGCGCCACGGCGAGCAAATAGACCGCCGCATGCCACGGCTGGAGCACGGCGGATGTCGCCAGCCAGACGGCCGCGGCAAACGCCACGAGTCCGACGATCACGGGAATCGCCCGAACGACTCGCCCCGTAACGACGCGGCGTTTCACGTCTGTTCCGCGAGCGTCGATCGTCGCGAGCCACGCCCGGTAGTCCGCGAGCCTGCCCTTTGCGAGCCGCGCGCCCGCGAGCGAGCGCAATTCGTCGCGAACCACCTGGTATCCGGTTTGCGGTCGACGAAGCGCCCGTGCCGCGAGAAGTGCCGTGAGGGCGCTCACCGTCACGAGCCCGACGAGGAGAAGCGAACCGCCGAGGAGTTCGATTCGATCGAGAAACAGTCGTGCGGCGAAGTCGACGCCGAGGATGACGAGCACGAGCACGATCGCGCACACCGCGACAGTCCAGGTCAGGATGCGGTCGCGGTCTCGAGTGCCTGCAGCCCGTCCGGCCCGCCTCACTTGGTGTCCCGTTACGACATCGACGAGCTGAAGCAGAAAAGCGAGAACCCAGGCCGCCGTCGCAAACGCCAGAACCACTGTCACGGTGTCCAACGCCATGAGCCCTCCTCCTTGATTGCCGTTCGTCGAGTGTCGAACCGATCACCAGGGTTCAGTATCCCCCGATTAGCGAAAGATCACACCGATTCGGCGATCATCGCGTTGATGCGGTCGCGCGAGGGAATAGACGGCACCGCCCCGAGAGCCTGCACCGAGAGCGCCGCGGCCGCGGTCGCGAAAGCCGCCGCCTCCGGGATCGGTTGACCTTCGGAAATCGCCGCAGCGAACGCGCCGCAATACGTGTCTCCGGCCCCCGTCGTGTCGATCGCCACGACGTTTCGGGCCGGTATCCTGACGACGTTCCCCGCACCCTGATAAATCGCGGACCCGTCTGCCCCGAGCGTCACGATGAGGTTGGCGACGCGCGAGGCGAGTTTCTCGGAGGCGGTCGTCAAGTCTTCGGACTCTCCGAGCAGGCAGGCTTCGTGCTCATTCACGATCAGGAAGTCGAGCGCGTCAATGAGCTCGGCGGGCAGCATGCGAGCGGGTGCGGCGTTCAGCATCACGGTGGTCCCCGCCTCGTGGGCAATCCTCGACGCTTCGAGAACGACCTCGAGAGGCAGCTCAAGCTGCAGCAGGAGGACATCGGCGCTGCGCACGATGGCGTGCTCCGCTTCGGTGAGCGTTTGAAGTTCGGCGTTGGCGCCGGATCCGACGATGATCGTGTTGTCGGCATTGTCGGCGACGACGATGAAAGCCTGACCGGTAGGGGCGGCGACTCGGCGGACGAGTTCGGCGTTTATTCCGGCATCCACCATCGTGGCGAAAAGCTCGTTACCGTTTTCATCGTGCCCGAGCGCTCCGATGAGCGTCGTCGGCGCACCGGCTCTGGCCGCAGCCACCGCCTGATTGAGTCCCTTGCCCCCGGGGTATTTGGCGACGGAGTCTGCGAGGAGAGTCTCGCCGGGGAGCGGAATCCTCTCGACTGAGAAGACGACGTCCATGTTGGCGCTGCCGACCATGGCGATACCGGAGTGCGTGCCGTTGACCATTGCTCCAGCGTATCGGCGTGGGTGGTCCGTGCGAGAGTTGTCGCGTGACCTCGACGCGGCTTTCGACGACTCCGCCGTTCGATGGGCGAGGCGTCATGCGTTATCTCGCGGGCCACTCCATTCCCGGAATTGAATCGGGCGACGATTCGCACTTCCGGCGCCGCTTGCGGCTGCCCGGCGGACGCGCGGCCACTCTCGACGTGGAACTCGACGGTTCGGATGCCGTGGTCGCGTCGCTCGACGGTTCCGGTCTTCCCGAGGAATACCGTGGCCCCGTCGCGTCGCTTTTCGATCTCGCCGCCGATTCTGCAGCCATCGACGCACACTTGTCGACGGACACGAAGCTTGCGGAGCTGATCCAGGCGAATCCCGGAATTCGTCTTCCTGGTTGCCTCGACCCGGCCGAACAAATCTTGCGCACCATGATCGGTCAGCAGATCTCGATATCCGCGGCACGATCTGTCCTTTCTCGCATCGTCGCCGAGCTCGACGGCACGGGCCTGTTTCCTTCGATACAGCAATGGGCCGAACGCGGGCGCGAGGTGTTGCGCGGGCCGGCGGGTCGAATCGCCGCCATCGTCGGCGTCGCGCAATCGTTAGCGACGGGGACGCTCGTCGTTGATGACAAGCCCTCCGCGGAGGAACTGACGGCGCGTCTCCTGGTTCAACCGGGAATAGGTGCATGGACTGCCGGGTATGTCGCCATGAGAAGTCTCGGTGCGACTGACATCCTCCTCTCCACCGACCTTGTCCTACGCAAAGGCGCCGTTCGACTCGGGCTTCCCGACACGCCGTCGCGCATCGAAGAATATGGCCGGCGATGGGCGCCCTTTCGGAGCTACGCGAATCTTCACGTCTGGCGAATCGCGCAACTCGCCTGAAATCCGACATCACGGCACAACTTGCACATTCAGTGCACAATTTCGGGCGGACTCTCACAACTTGGCGAAATTTGTGGAATCGATTTCTTGCAATGATTCATTATGACCGCAACCTTTAGTATCGATTTCAATCGTTCACTTGACGAAACCGATTTCTTACGGTCTACTGGTGCTACGGATTTCTCGACGAGGAGGGTTGATTGCCAATGCAGCGTTCCCGCGGAACTCGGTCGGCCCGAATCGCCGCCGCCTCGGTCGCTTGCACTGCTGCGCTCACACTCTCCGCCTGTTCAACCGGGACCCTGTCCAATTCCCCTGACTCTCCTTTCGTCCTCGCGGGCGTCACCGGTATCGAGCAGCTTGGAGCAGTGACGGGCCCGGACTCACCGGGCAAGACCGATCAATACGCCGTCAACGGCACCGATCTTGGCTCGATGTTCAATTTCGACGGCAAGACATGGTTCGTCTTCGGGGACACATTCGGAGAACGCGACGGGGTCGTCGGAGGAGGCGGTTCCTTCTGGCGCTCCAACACCTTGGGCTGGACCTCCGACACAGACCCGTCTGACGGAATCACGATCGACGGAATGATCGTCGACGACGTCGGCCTCGCGAAGGAAATCATCCCGTCGAAGAAGGTGGATAACGACGAGATGACCGTCATTCCCACCCACGGTTTCGCAATAGGCGACACCATGTACATCCACTGGATGTCGGTGCGCCACTGGGGTGAGCCGGGCGAATGGGAGGTCAACTATTCGGGCCTCGCGAAGTCAACCGATAAGGGACAGAACTGGAAAGTGCTCGATTCTCCGCGTTGGAGCGGAACCGGCAATTTCGTCCAAGTAGCGCCCGCACATGTCTCTGACGGCGGGACGGACTGGATCTATTTTTGGGGCATTACCCATGGCCGATTCAGCGGTGTGTCTCTCATGAAAGTCGAAGCATCGAAAGTCGAATCCGCGGACGCATACCAATACTTCACGGGAACGAATGCCGACGGCTCACCGACGTGGGGATCGAGCGAAACGGATGCCCGCCTCGTTCTTGACGACACAGTCGGAGAGCTCTCGGTTGTCTGGAACGACTACCTGCATCGATGGATCATGACGTACCTCAAGGAAGGAACGGGTGCGGTCATTCGCGAAGGAATCACACCCTGGGGCCCCTGGGGCGATCCGTTCACGCTCGTCGGCGCAACGGACGTCCCCGGCCCCTACGCCCCGTTCATGAACGCGAATTACGCAGGTGACGGTGGACGGACGATCTATTTCGGGCTCTCGATCTGGGATCCCTACAACGTCTTTTGGTATAAAGCCGAACTGACCAAATCCGATCAGTCGGCCAGGAGGTGACTCGATGTCGAGTCCCATCACGAGGAGGAAGCACATGCACAAGAGGCGCAGCAAAGTCTTGTTGACGCTGGCAGCAGTCGTGACGGCGTCGTTGGCGCTGGCCGGTTGCACCGCCGGAGGAGGTGGAACCACCGCCGATGGAAAGACTGAAGTCACCTTCTGGCAGCAGAAGTTCGAGGACTATCAGGGCGTTTGGTTCAAAAAGTACGTTGACCAGTTCAACGCGTCGCAGGACAAGATCAAGGTCAACTACCAAGTTGTCCCGGCCGACACCTGGACGCAGAAGCTGCAAGCGGCTCAAGCCGCGGGTAAACAGCCGGACATCGCGACGACGAACTACGGCAATATCGCCGCAGGCGTTGTCGACGGCAAGTTCGCTGCGCTCGACGACTACATGCCGGCCGATGTGTTTGCTGACATCAAGGACAACGTCTCGAGCTTCGTGACCATCGGCGGCAAGCACTACGCGTACCCGATGCTCGTGGAACCCTCGACGGTGCTCTACTACAACACCGACATGGTGAAAGCAGCAGGGCTCGACCCGAACACGCCCCCGACCACATGGGATCAACTCATCGACTGGTCCAAGAAGCTGACGACCGGTGACGTCAAAGGTATGACGATCGCGTCGACGGCTCCCGACCTGGGTTGGTCGAGCTGGGGCCTGCAGTACAACGCATGCGGCCACTTGCCCATCAGCGACGACTGGTCGAAAGCGAATGCCACCGACCCGTGCTACGAGAAGCTCCTCAACCTGTATAAGACGCTCTACCAGGGAAACCTGATTCCGCAGCAGCCGAAAGTTGGCTATGCAGATGGTTCCCCGTATGGTTCGGGCGAAGTAGCCATGATGGCTGGCGGGTCGTGGGTCATCGGTCAATTGAAGACCGATTTCCCCGACATGCTCGCAAAGACGATGGTGACCGCGTTCCCCTCGTGGGATGGGGACGCGACGCGGACAACAGCCACCCTCGGAGGCTGGACGCTCACACTCGACTCCAAGTCGAAGCACCCGCAGCAAGCGGCCGACTTCATCAAGTACCTGCTCGCAGGAGATCCGGCCATCATGGCTGACTTCTTCAAAGCAGCCGGCTACTCGAAGTACACCGTGCGCAAGTCGGTCGACGAGGCGCTAGCGAGCGACCCCAACGCGAGTGCAGACCCCTTCATGAAGATCATTTCGGACAAGGTCGTCGCGTACGGCAAGCAAGAGCCGGGATACCCCTGGGACATCGCTCTCGCGATGGGGACGGCGATTGAATCTGCGATGAAAGGCACCGACTCCATTCAGGGATCGTTGAAGACCGCGGATGCCGCGATCAACGACGTGATCCAGAAGCAGTCGCTTGCCGGAACCGCGCCAAAGAAGTAACAGTTGTTACCGGTGGTGTTCCGGGCCCTGTGCCCGGAACACCACCCCCAACAAGGAGTTGAACCGTGACCGCAGTCCTGCCGTCGGACAGCCTGGCCGGACAGGCCGGGGAACTCGCGCACGTCGCATCCCGTCGGGATGGAAGACGATCGGGCACACCGCGCGTCGCAAAACACCTCCGGGACAATCGCACCG
This sequence comes from Cryobacterium sp., assembly GCA_019638975.1. Taxonomy (GTDB): domain Bacteria; phylum Actinomycetota; class Actinomycetes; order Actinomycetales; family Microbacteriaceae; genus Terrimesophilobacter. The sequence continues at coordinate 13,729 of JAHBST010000008.1, read as the reverse complement.
CGTACTTGATGATCGCTCCCATGGTCATCCTGCTGTCGATCTTCGTGATCTGGCCGCTCATTTACTCGCTGTATCTCAGCGGATTCAAGATCAGTTTCTACAAGGATCCGGAGTTCGTCGGATTCCAGTTCTATCAATACGTGCTCGAGAGCCCGAAGTTCTGGCAATCGCTCGGCGTGGGACTCGCGTTCGCCGCCATGGTCGTTCCCGCCGGAATGCTCATCGCTCTGCTCATCGCAAGCTTCATCAAGACGCTCAGTAAAAGGCTCGCGAGCTTCATGAAGACGACGGTTTATGTGCCCGCCGTCGTCTCGACCGTCGTCGCTTCGGTGTTGTTCGTCTTCATGTACCAGGATCAGGGCGTTGTGAACTGGTTCCTGTCGCTCATCAACGCAGGGCCCGTCGCCTGGCTCAACAATCCAGGGACAGCATTGCCTGCTATCGCGGTACCCGCGATTTGGCTCGGCCTCGGGATCACGACACTCATCATGCTCGCCGGGCTTCTCGACATCCCCGACAGCTATTACGAATCCGCTGAACTCGACGGAGCCGGATTTGTCAAGCGCACGTGGTACATCACCATCCCGCTGCTCAAGAACATCCTGCTCTACCTGTTCGTCACAGGGTTCACGGCGGCGCTTCAAATGCTCGATCTTCCGCTCGTCATGACGAACGGAGGTCCCGTCAACGCCACGACCACTCCAAATCTGTTCATCTTCAACAGCTTCAGGGACGGGACCCCGTACTCGACGAGCTTCTCCCTCACGGCCGCGCTATTGCTCTTCGTCGTGCTCGGCGCGATTTCGGTTCTCGTTTTCCGACTCATCAACTCAGACAAGGCGGTGGACGGCTGATGTCTGCACCCACAATCGCGCGAGCCACGACGGCAGCGGGCGTCCGTCGTGCGCGAGGGCTTCGTCGAGGCGATCGCAACCGTTTTCTCAAGTGGCTTGGAGTCGTCCTCATCTCCCTGAGCGTGTTGTTCCCGCTCGCCTGGATGGCGATAGCCGGTTTCAAGGGCAAGACGGAAGTGCTGCGAAGTCCATTCCAGTTCTTTCCGGACATGTGGGATCCGAAAAACTACATCGAAATCGCTCAGGACCCCCAATTCGCCCGTGCGATGATCGTCACCTTCATCGGCGCCATCATCTTCACGGCGCTCAGCCTCGCGATCAACTCCATGGCTGCCTATGCGCTCGCAAGACTCGATTTCGCCTTCAAGCGATTCTGGTGGGTGTTCTGCATCATGCCCATGTTCATCCCGAGCATGGCGATCCTGCTGACGTCGTTCGTCGTCGTCGCCCAGCTTGGAATGCTCGATACGATGGCCGTGCTCATCATTCCGGGCGTTGCCTCGTCGGTGCAGATGTTCTTCTTGCGCCAGTTCTATCTCAACATGCCCATTGCCGTCGAGGAAGCAGCCCTCATCGACGGTTGCAGCCGCTGGCAGATCTTTCTGAAGATCTTCCTTCCACAGTCGGCTGCAGTGTTCGTGGTGGTCGGGATCGGTTCTTACATGGCCTTCTGGAACGCGTACGTCTGGCCCATCCTCACGATCACGAATCCCGATCTCACTCAAATCATGCAATTCCTCGGTAATTTCCGGTCGGATCGGGGTCCGCAATGGGGACTGCTCATGGCGGGCTCGACTCTCGCGGCGCTCCCGACGATCGTGCTCGTGCTCTTCTTCCAGCGCTACATCGTGAACGGCGTTCGGATTTCGGGAATCAAGTAAGCGCAATGGCCGAACTCAATGCGCCCGAATACTCCGGGACCTGGGTGCGACCCGACCCACGCCTCCCCTCCATCCCGCTCTGGGGCCATGCCGAGGGAATCCAGTTCGGTCTCCATCCGATTCCGGGGCCCCGCGGATTGCTGCGCGTGTTCGCGCCGTACCTCGGGCCTTCGCATCGGGACAAATTGCTGAACTTCGTCGCGATCGAGCCGATAGCAACAGGTTCTGTCGAGCGCGGTTTTTCCGAACTGGAACACAGCACGCTCGATGACGCTCAGGGGAAGCGATTCTGGAGCGCCGATTCGCTCGAAGACGTTGCGCCGAGAGCAAGCGATCACCCTGCGCGCGGCGTCGTCTCGGAACTGCATGGAATTGAGCAGCTCTCCGTCTTCGTCTTATCTGAATCGTTCGACAACGGAGCAAGGGTCGCGGTCGAAGTGTCGTTCCGCGCAGATCGGCCGCATGAATTGTCGCTCGCAGCGTCGCGGCTGCCCGGATCGGCGGAACTCGACTACTGCATCCTCACCGCGACAATGGGCAACTATCCGAGATTGCGCACGGTCCAGCTCGCGTCCGAAATCGTGACTCCCCAATCGCTCTGGCCGGGATTCGATGGTGATCATTTCACGGAGCATGCGGTTTTCGGAGTTGATCGGCTGGCACGGAATTCCGCCGGGGAAATCACCGTGACGGCGACTCCTGATGAATCCGACCCCGAATCGGCTCGCTACGATCCGGCAGTCGTCGAGCACTGGAAGTATGCCGGTCGTCGAGCGTCACAGACGTGGACGGCCGCAAACCCGGATTCGACGCTCGAGCTCCTCCTCAACGCCCGAGCGAAGTACTGGGCAAGCACCGCTCCGATTCCCGGCGGCGCATCGTTTGAGAATTTCGAGCTCAGAGAACGTTTCCGCGAGGGTCGGGAACTCCGATTGACGATCGAGCCGCTGGACTGAGGGTTTGGACTGGGTCGCGAGAGCAAACCGCGGCGGTCTGGGCCGGCTAAGGCGATCGAGGCGGCGTCGAGCCCAAATCGGGCACCGGCGCCGAACCTATATGAATCTCCAGGTCGTCAGCTGACGGCGACTTCGGGCGACGTGCCGTGGGCCGGTCGAGGTAGAACAATGCCGTCGACGCGATGTCGTCGCGCAAGGGCAGATATCGCCATCCGCTCTTCCAACCAAGAGCCTGAATGTCCACGCGCAGCTTCTCACGGAAGAAGATCGGGTCGAGCACATGCCACCGGTACATGCCGAATCGCTGTTGACTCACGTACAGGCCGTCGGGCCGGATGACTTGCGGCATACCGAGGTACGGTGTTGAGAACTCGGCATATCCCTTTCCCGGAATATCGAAATTCCAGGCACCGCCGAAGTAGTCCTCCGTGCCGGTGCCGGCGATCGTTGGAAACTCCTCGTCACTTCCGTTGATATCGCTGTCGAGGTAGAACTTGATTTCGCCCTCGCCCCACCAGCCGTTCGAGTTGACCCCCCAGGCGATGTAGGTGCCGACGTAGTGGCCATTCCCTTCGATACCGTCGACGATGGTGTGCGTCTTCATGAATTCAAGCGGATTACTGCGCCGCCATTGAGCGTGGAAATATGCCTCCTGGGAATAGTCCCCGCCGATCTCATAGGTGATCTGGTAGTAAATCCGCACGTCGACGGCGGAGGTATTCTCGATCGTCAGTCGAGCTCCGGTTCGGAACGGCATCGGCCAATACGAATTGAAGCCGCCATGCGGATTCGCGGCGATCATTTGCGAGTTGACTTGAGCGAACGTGCCCCAGCCGTTGCAGAAGAAGTCACCGTACGGCACTTCGATGCCGGGATCCTCTGCGCCGTCCCAATACGCCCGCAGGACGAGCGTGCGCCAGTTGTCCGTGTGCGTGGTAATCCAGATGTGGGTGATCCTGCCCGCACCCTGGATCGACGCGAGATCGAACGTTTCCCCTGCCTTGATGTCGACGCTCGGGCTGATCTTCCACCCGGGCCCGAGATCTCGAGCACAATCCGCACCCGTGCCTTCTGTGGCGCGACCCCCTCCGCTGACGGACCCATCGAAGTTCTCCGGGCTGATCGATCGAGTCTGCACAGTGGAGCGCAGCGACGATATCGCGCCGATTTCAAAATTGGACACTTCACACTCCAAAACGACACTGTGTTGTAATCGATTTCATCCGGGTCAACTTCACTGTAGAGTGGGGCCGTTGCGCGTGTCAACATTGCTGAGCAGGACGGCGCGGTAGCGTTCATGCAGGCTCACGAGCATAAACGGGACGAGGGCGATATTGGCCACCATTTATGAGGTTGCGGCACTTGCCGGAGTCTCGCCTGCCACGGTGTCGAGAGTGTTCAACGACATGCGAGTGTCGGAGGAAAAGACTCGGGCGGTGCGCAGCGCGGCCCAGTCCCTCAATTTCACACCCAATCGCACCGCGAGATCTCTGCGGAAGCAGAATTCGGAAGTCATCGCTCTCGTGATCCCTGATATCGAGAATCCCTTCTTCACTTCGCTCGCGCGAGGCGTCGAAGACCGTGCGCAAGAGGCCGGATTTTCCGTCGTGCTGTGCAATACCGACGAAAGCACAGCGAAGGAGGCCAAGTATCTCGAGATCGCCGTTTCCGAAAATATGGCGGGCGTCATCGTTGCGCCCGCTTCCGACCACAGTGATTTGAAGTCGGTGTTGTCGCGCGGAAAACCGATCGTATCCGTCGACCGGGGCACGGGCTATGACATCGACGGAGTCATGGTCGACAATCGCCCCGCGGGCCGGGCGGCTGCGACCGCCCTCTTCGATTCCGGTTACCAGCGTGTGGCATGCATCACCGGTCCCCTCGGCATCGAGACTGCGGACGAGCGCACGCGAGGTTGGCGACAAACGGCAACTCAGCGCGGCAGCTATCCGATTGACGAATACCTGAGGCACGCGAACCACCGAGTCGACGGTGGGCGAGCGGCCATGATCGAATTGCTCTCCATGCCGGAACCACCGGATGCCGTCGTCGCGACCAATAACCTCATGGGCGTCGGCGCGCTCCAAATTCTTTCCGAGGCCGGAATGGCCCCTCCGTCCGTCGGAGTCGCAGTGATCGGCGACCTACCGTTCACGACACTGGACCCGGCCACAATTACTCTCGTCCACTTGCCGGCGCGCAACCTGGGAATCGCGGCCGCGACCATGCTCATCGAACGCATCAACGGCGACACCCAACCGCCAAGAACTGTCGTGCTTCGCAACGAAATCTCCCGAGCGAACATTCCTGCGCCGACCGAGTAATTCGCCGCTCTGCACCTCGAAATCGGCGCCTCGATCTCGAAGACCCGGCCCCGCGCTTGCACATGAAATCGATTTCTGTAATCCTAGGAATCAACGCCATCCATCGAGGAGGATTTGTGGCAATCGCGGGACTTGAAATCGATTGCGAGACTCCGTGAATCGCGACGTGCCTTTCGTCAGCGATCTGCGCTCGGCATTGCCGGGGTCTTCTTCGCCCGCCGCGGCATTCCCGCTCGGCGGCATCGGTACCGGAAACGTCTCCATCGGCGCTCGGGGTGAATGGCGCGATTGGGAGCTCGCCAATCGACCCGCGAAAGGAGCGACACTCCCCTTCAGTTTTTTTGCCATTCGTGTGGAGCAGCACGACACGGTCGTCGTCAAAGTGCTGGAATCAACCCTTCCGACGCCTCACGCCGGTGATCAGGGATACTACGCAGGCCAGCTCGCGGGGTTACCGCGCTTGCGTTCATCCGCCATGACGGGAGAATATCCTCTCCTCCGCGTCGACTTCGAGGATGAGGACGTTCCGGTCGAGATTCGACTCACCGCGTTTACCCCATTCGTCCCGCTGGATGCCGATTCGTCAGGAATACCCGGAGCGGTCATCCGCTATTCGATCACGAATCCCACGAGTGCAGTTGCTTCCGTGACGGTCGCGGGATCGCTTGCAAATCCGGTCGGAATTGCCGGATACAACGTGTTCCACTTTCCCGAGTACGAAGGGTCGCCCTCGAACGAATGGATCGACGACGGCCTCGTGCGCGGCATCCGGTTTTCGACGAATCTGCCCGAATCCAGCCTTCGATTCGGAACCGCGGCCCTCACAACCACAGCCTCAAATGCGACCGCAAAGCCCCAGTGGTTGAGCGGATATTGGCAGGATGGAGCCCAGATCTTCTGGGACGAATTCCGCGATCGCGGAACACTCACTCCGGAAACGGCATTCTCCATCGATGAGCCGCCCTATCCCGATTGGTTCACGAAATTGCGCGTCGGTTCACTCGCCATCAGCCACCAACTTTCCGCTGGCGAGACCCGGGAATTCGAATTCTTCCTGACGTGGCACTTTCCGAACCGCCCGCGGGCATGGCAGGGAAATATCAATCTCGACAACTCTCACGCCGACGAGACGGTGCGGAACCACTACGCGACGCTCTATCCGGATGCCGTAGCCGTGTCGCATAGCCTCGCGGAAGCGCTCCCCGAGCTGGAAGCCACGACGGTCGCATTCCGCGATGCTCTCTTCGAAAGCTCGATTCCGCGCCCGATAATCGATGCCGCGAGCGCTAATCTCGCGGTCCTCCGCAGTACGACCTGTTTCCGACTTGAAGGAGGCGTCTTCGCGGCGTGGGAAGGAAGCTTCGACCACGCGGGAAGCTGTGAAGGAACCTGCACTCATGTGTGGAACTACGCCCAGTCGGCGGCGTGGCTATTCCCCAAACTGGAGCGCAGCGCGCGGAGGACCGAATTCCTTCATGAGGTTCGCGACGACGGTCGAATGAATTTCCGGGCGAACAGCATCTTCGGGAATGCGCCCTGGGACTTCCACGCGGCCGTCGACGGACAGCTTGGCACCATCATTCGTCTGTACCGGGAATGGCGTTTCAGCGGAGACGACGAGTTCCTGATCGAATGCTGGCCCGGCGCGCGACGGGCTCTCGAATACGCAATCGAGCACTGGGACGCAAACGGTGACGGGGTGCTCGACAGCGAGCAGCACAACACCTACGACATCGAGTTCCACGGTGAGAACTCGCTCGCAAATTCACTGTTTTTCGCTGCCCTCGGCGCCGCAGCGCACATGGCAGATCACATGGGAGATTCCTCAACGGCCTCGCGATACCGATCGGTTGCCCGCACGGGATCCGAACTCATGGATCGACTCCTCTTCAATGGCGAGTACTACGAGCAAAAGCTCGATGACATCGACGCGCGCCGCTACCAATACGGCACCGGTTGCCTCTCGGATCAGGTTTTTGGGCAATCCCTCGCGCACCTCGTGGGCCTCGGGCATATTCTTCCGACCGACCACGTGAAGAGCGCCGTGGAATCCGTCTACCGCTACAACTTCCGCAGCGACCTGTCGAAACACGAGAGCGTTCAGCGCACCTACGCGCTGAATGACGAAAGCGGTCTCGTGCTGTGCAGTTGGCCCCGCGGCGGCCGACCGCGAATACCTTTCGTCTATTCGGACGAAGTGTGGACGGGCATCGAATACCAAGTGGCGGCGCACTTGATTTTCGAGGGACTGGTCGACGAGGGGCTGTCAATAGTGGATGCCGTGCGCCGCCGCCACGACGGGATCGCGCGAAATCCGTGGAACGAAGTCGAGTGCGGCAATCACTATGCCCGCTCCCTCGCCAGCTGGGCACCGTTGATTGCCTGGTCGGGCGCACAGTGGGATGCGCCGACCGGTCGCTTGAGCTTCGCCCCTGCCGTGCAGGGATCTTTCTCGGGCTTCTTCAGCGCGGGCAGCGGTTGGGGCCGTGTGGCCATCGACGGTTCGCGCGTCACCCTCACGGTCGATGGCGGCATGGTCAGCGGTACGGCGCTTTCGCTGTGGGGAAGAGAACTGATGCCGGAGTCATCCGAATCCGCGTCAGTGCCCGACGCCAGTTTCGCTGTGACGAAGGGTCACAGCATCCGTTTCACCGAACGAACGCCTCAGGAGGAACCCTCATGACCTATATCGTGCCGATTCAGCGGAGTACGCCGGCGCTGGAGCCGAAGACGGCCTACCTGATCGCCAGCGGCGACTTGAGGGAATCCGCGAATGTGCCGGGATGGCCCGTTCAGCGCGCGCTCGAACAAAGCATTTCGGATGCTCTCAAGGGCTTCGGCTGGTCGGTGAAGAGAGCAAATCCCGTCGATCCGGTTCTCGGTCACGGATTCATTCGCAGTCAACGCATGGGACTCGAAGTCTTCAAGACCATCCCGCCGACCGCACCGCTCATCGTCGCGGAAGCTGTGTGGCAATACAGCCACCACGTTCTTGCCGGACTCCGCACGCACCGTGGGCCCATTCTGACCGTCGCCAACTTTGCACCGGACTGGCCGGGCCTCGTCGGACTTCTCGGCCTCAACGCCGGACTGACGAAAATGGGCGTGGAATTCTCGACCATCTGGAGTGTCGATTTCGAGGATGAATGGTTTCTCGATGGTATCCGCCATTGGCTCGATACCGGGACGATCACGCATGACTCCTCCCATGTGCGGCCGCTTCCCGCCCTGCCGGAGAGCCCCGAGAAGGAACTCGGCGAAGCGCTGGCCGAGCAACTCCTCGCCGACAAGGCGATCATCGGTGTTTTCGATGAGGGGTGCATGGGAATGTACAACGCCATCATCGACGACGAACTTCTCAACCCCATTGGGATCTACAAAGAGCGTCTCTCGCAAAGCGCCTTGTGGGCGGAGATGCAGCTCGTCGAGGACGCCGAAGCGGATGCTGTCGGTGAATGGCTTCTCGAGGCGGGAATGACGTTTCAGCTCGGCGCCGACGAAGCGACAGAGCTCACCGAAAATCAGTTGCGCTGGCAATACAAGATGTATATCGCCGCGCTTCGCATAAGCGACGACTTCGGGCTCGACGCCGTAGGTATCCAATACCAGCAGGGCCTCAAGGACCTTTCGCCCGCGAGCGACCTTCCCGAGGGCTTGCTCAACAACGTCGACCGTCCGCCCGTGCGCAGCCGCGATGGATCGCGCGTGCTGTGGGACGGCAAAGCTCTCCCCCACTTCAACGAAGTGGATGAGGGAGTGGCTGTGGACACCCTCATCACGAACCGCTTGTGGACCGCGATGGGACTCGATCCGGCAAACACGCTCCACGACGTACGGTGGGGAGAGGAATTCGATGGCCAATTCGTGTGGGTCTTCGAAATTTCCGGATCCGTTCCCGCGTCGCACCTCGGCGGGTACGAGAATGCGGTGGGATGGCGACAGGGACCGGCATTCTTCCCCGCGGGCGGTTCAACCATCAACGGCGTCTCCAAGCCGGGCGAAATCGTGTGGTCTCGCGTCTACATCGCAAACGGCGAACTTCATGTGGACCTCGGGCGGGCCAGCGTCGTCGAATTGCCTGCCGAAGAGACTGAGCGCCGCAAACAATTGACCAATCCCGAATGGCCGATTGCCCATGTTGTTCTCCACAACATCACGCGCGACCAGTTCATGGCCAGGCACAAAGCCAACCATGCGCAAGTGGTCTATGCGCCCGACGCCGCGACCGCAGACAAGGCGCTGACCGCCAAAGCGGCCCTGTTCGCGCGACTTGGAGTTCACGTCCACCTGTGCGGGGAGGTGAACCTCTGACTACCCCCTTCCGTTTTCTCGGAGTCGACATCGGCACTTCCAGCAGCAAAGGGGTCGTCGTCGACGACTCCGGCGCGATCATCGCGGACGCTGTTCGCGAGCATGAAGTGTCACGTCCGTTCACCGGGCACGTGGAGATGGATGCGCGAATCTGGTGGGACGAATTCGTGTCCATCGCGTCGGAACTCTCGGCTGCCGCCGAGTCCCCGATCTCTGCCGTCGGAGTCAGCGGCATGGGACCGTGCGTTCTCCTGACTGATGCCCACGGCACGCCTTTGCGCCCCGCGATTCTGTACGGCGTCGACACGCGTGCGACTGTGCAAATCGAGCGACTCACTGCTCAATTCGGTGCGGAGGATGTGCTCGCGCGCTGCGGATCCGCGCTCTCGACGCAAGCGGTCGGACCGAAACTCGCCTGGATCGAGGAACACGAGCCGGACATTTTCGCGAAAGCGCGACGATTGTTCATGCCGAGTTCGTGGCTCGCGTGGAACCTCACCGACAACTACATTCTCGATCACCATTCGGCAAGCCAGTCGACTCCTCTCTACGACACGAACGCTCTCGATTGGTACGAACCGTGGTCCGCCCTCCTGGCGCCCAGCATCGAACTCCCCGCGCTCGTGTGGCCGCGTGACATCGCAGGCACCATCACCGGGAAGGCCGCGAAACTCACGGGACTACCGGAAGGCATCCCCGTCATCGCCGGCACAATCGACGCATGGTCTGAAGCGATCAGCATCGGAGCCCAGCAACCGGGCGACCTCATGCTCATGTACGGCACGACGATGTTCCTCATCAACACGCTCGATCATCGCGTGACCGTCCCGGAATTGTGGGGCACCGTCGGCGCCTTCGAAGGAACGCGGAACCTCGCCGGCGGCATGGCGACCTCGGGCGCGATCACCTCGTGGCTCAAGACTCTCATCGGCACGATGGACTTCGAGGCGCTGACCGCATCCGCTGCCGAGTCCCCGCCCGGGGCTCGGGGGCTGGTCATGCTCCCCTATTTCGCCGGCGAACGGACGCCCATCGCGGATCCGAATGCACGCGGAGTCATTGCCGGCCTCACGTTGCAGCACAACGCTGGTGATTTGTACCGTGCAGCACTCGAAGCGACCGCGATGGGTGTGCGCCACAACATCGAGGCGATCGAGTCCGCGGGTGGAGACATCCGCCGCATCGTCGCTGTCGGCGGGGGAACGCAAGGCGGGCTGTGGGCGCAAATCGTGTCCGACGTGACAGGGCGTGCTCAGGAAGTACCCCGCGTCACGGTCGGCGCGAGCTATGGCGCGGCTTTCCTCGCTGCGCGCACGCTCGTGGATGCGGACATCGAGCTCTGGAATCCGCGCGCCACGACAGTCGTGCCGGATGCGTCCCGCGCGGGCGGATACGACCGTCAATACGAGCTCTATCGCGAACTCTATTCGGCGACCTCGGAGATCGTGCACGAACTCGCACGGCGACAGGCGACCCTCTAGCGCCACGATCGATCGTCGAAGCGGCCGTGCGGCGTTACTGTGGCCACTCTCAGGCTGACGCATTACCGTTGACGTATGCGATTGAAACTACTGTTCCTCGTCGGCCTCGGCCTTGGATACGTTCTCGGCGCGCGGGCCGGGCGTCCGCGCTACGAACAAATCAAGGCGAAGGCGACTGAGGCGTGGGAGGACCCACGCGTCCAGAAGGTGGTTTCGGAAACTCAAGAATTCGTCAAGGAGAACGCGCCGATCGTTCAGGAGAAAGTCGTCGAAGGGACAAAAGCTGCCGCCGCCGGAATACACAACGCGGCCGCGCGCACCTCGGTCCTCGCCAAGGACGTCTCTGAAAAGGTCGCCGTCACGACGAAAGACGTGTCGGAGAAAGTAGCGGCCACCTCGAAAGACGTTTCAGAGCGAGTGGCAAAGACGTCACGCCAGGCATCGAAGAAAGCGCGCACAGCGTCTCGAAAGGTCGCGAAAGCCGCTCAAGACGCATCGGAGAATGTGTCGAAAACCGCGCGCGAGGTTCGCGATCGCATCGTCGATCGGGGCGAGGAAGTCGTCGACGGCGTCATCATCGCGGCGGGAAACGCCCGCGATCAGGCACTCGACGTCGAAAGCGGCGACGACGACAGCTAGTCAGTCGGTCAATCCTCGTTCGTTTTGGGTTCCGGAATCACGTTGATGACACCCGTGACCGGCATGAGTCCGCTCAATCGTTCCGGAGACAGCACTCTCGCGACATCCTCCGCTTTCATGAGGCCGGCTTCGACGACGAGTTCCGCGATCGAGGCATTCGTCGTGAGAGCCGTATGCGCAAGAGTCGCCGAAGCGGCATAGCCGATGTAGGGCGTCAGTGCGGTCACGACGCCGACCGACGACTCCACTTGAGCGGCGAGGCGGGACGTATTCGCCGTGATCCCATCCACACAATGGATGCGCAGCGTGAAGCACGCATTCGTCATCCACGCGAGCGACTGCAGGATGCTGTGGGCGATCACCGGTTCGAAGGCGTTCAACTGCAGTTGGCCGGCCTCCGCGGCCGCGGTGACCGTTGCATCCGCGCCGATGATGCTGAAGGCGACTTGGTTGACGACTTCGGGAATGACGGGATTCACCTTGCCGGGCATGATCGAGGAACCGGCCTGCCGTGCGGGCAGGTTGATTTCCCCGATCCCCGCTTGCGGTCCGCTCGAGAGCAAGCGGAGGTCGTTGCAGATTTTGGACAGTTTCACGGCGGCCCGCTTCAAGTGACCGCTCAAGGTCATGAAGATCCCGGCGTCACTCGTCGCTTCGATGAGGTCAGGCGACGTGACCATGTTGATGCCCGTGATTTCCACGAGGTGCCGGCGCACGGCATCCGCATAGCGAGGATCGGCGGTGATGCCCGTGCCGATCGCCGTCGCCCCCATGTTGATCTCGTTGAGCCACGGAATCGTCTCGTTCAGCCGGTCGTAGTCCTCGGCGATCGTGTGGGCGAATCCGTTGAATTCCTGGCCGAGCGTCATCGGCACGGCATCCTGCAACTGGGTGCGGCCCACTTTGAGAACATGAGCGAACTCCGTGCCTTTGCGCGCGAACGCTTCCGTGAGCTTGACGTGCTCGGCGAGCAGTCGCTGAAGGCTCAGGACCATGGCGAGTTTGATTGCGGTCGGATAAACGTCATTCGTGCTCTGGCTGCGATTGACGTCGTCGATCGGATGCATGTCCACGTAGTCGCCGAAAGGCTTGCCGAGGAGCTCGAGGCAACGATTCGCGATGACCTCGTTGGTGTTCATATTCGTCGAGGTTCCTGCGCCGCCTTGAATGACTCCGACCATGAATTGGTCGTGAAGAGCGCCATCCACAATCTCCTGGCACACGCGATCGATGAGATCGGCTTTCGCCGCGCTCAGTGTGCCGAGTTCCTTGTTCGCTCTCGCGGCCGCTTGTTTCACGATCGCAAGCGCCCGAATCAGGTCGGGATACACGGAGATCGGTCGGCGTGTGATCGGGAAGTTCTCTCTCGCCCTCGCGGTGTGGATTCCCCAGTAAGCGTCTGCCGGAATCTCCAGCGATCCGACCGAGTCGCTTTCGGTCCTTGTGGGGCCTTCCGGCTGATGGACGGGCAACGCGCTCGGCGCTTCAGACATCCGATGATCTCCTTTGACGATGGATGACTCAACTCTACCGGCGGGATCGCGGGAAAGAGATTCAGTGGAACGCGGGGACGATGAGGTATACGCCGAAGAGCACGACGGCTCCGCACATCCCGAAGAGAACTCGCGCCACGGCAATCGATGCTTTGCCTTCGCGCCCTGCCGGCGTGCGAACATGAATACCGTTTTCGTACAAGCGGATGCCGAGGGCCGCCATCGTGACGATGACGCTCGCGGCGACGAGCGAGACCACCGCGACAAGCACGAACGACTGCCACTCGATCACGGCGCACCTTTCAATCGCGTCCCGATCATGATGCGTCCCTGTTACGAATCTCGTTGTTGACAGCGGCGGCCTTGGGCGGTTTCGCGCTCGCGATGCTCGGCGGAACCTTCGGCATCACGACGCTCGGCGTGTGGCGAACGACGGGAATCTCTCCCGTGACGTTCGTGTGATTGACCGGATTCCGTCGCGAACGGCGGAACATCAGCACGATCACGATCGCCCCCGCGAGCGCATCTGCCGCGATCCCCCAGGGCCCGAGCCGCGCGACGAGTTCGGCGATCGCCGCCATGGTTGCCGCACACGGCAACGTCACCAGCCATGCGACGCCGATTCGGCCGGCAACGCGCCACCGAACCGATCGGCGATTGCGACCGAGCCCGGCTCCGATGATCGATCCGCTCGCCACTTGCGTGGTCGACAAGGCAAAACCGAGGTGCGTGCTCGCGAGGATTGTCGCCGTCGTCGACGCCTCGGCGGCGAAACCCTGAGCGGGAGAGA
>JAHBST010000079.1 GCA_019638975.1 Cryobacterium sp. | reverse complement strand
GATCGCCCTGTCGCTGCTCCTCATCGTCGTCGCCGTTGTCATCCTGCTGCTGTTGCGCAGCTGGCGCACCGAGCCGGAGCGCCGACCATGACCTTGATCGCCGATCTCGAGGTGCGCCGCGGAGATTTCACGCTGGATGCGCGCATCCGGGTGGACCGCGGCGAAACGCTCGCGCTTCTCGGCCCGAACGGGTCCGGCAAGTCGACTCTGCTCGCCACCGTCGCGGGCCTGCTCACGCCGCGGCGCGGTCTGGTCAACGTCGATGGGCGGGTGCTCACTCGGGTGGATGAGGCGGGACCGACGGTTCTGATGTCGCCGCATCGACGCCGGATCGGTTTGCTAGGGCAAGACCCTTTGCTGTTCCCGCACTTGAGCGCATTGGAGAATGTCGCCTTCGGGCTCCGTTCGCGCGGGCGGCGAGCTGTTCGCGGGGCCGCTGCGGAGGCGCCCCGAGCGACCGCCGGTGTTGCGCGCTCGCGCGCTCTCCGGTGGCTCGACGATGTCGGCCTTTCCGGGCTTGCCGCGCGCAAACCGGCCGAGCTTTCCGGCGGACAGCAGCAGCGCGTCGCCATCGCACGCGCTCTTGCCGCCGAACCCGACGTACTGCTCCTGGATGAACCGATGGCGGCACTGGATGTCTCAACTGCCGCGCTCATCCGTTCCCTGCTGCGCGAACGGCTTGCGGCGGCGAACCTGGCGACCGTGATCGTCACACACGACGTCGTTGATGCGCTTGTCCTGGCCGACCAGGTCGCGATTCTGGATGACGGCCGCATCCTCGACAGCGGCGGCGCGACGGATGTTCTGGGACGTCCGGTGAACCGTTTCGCAGCAGCGCTCGCCGGGCTGAACCTCGTCGAAGGCACTGTGGAATCTCGGGGCGTGATTCGCCTGAACGATGGACGAAAGGTTTCGGCCCCGGGCCCAGACGCGCGACGGTCCGACGGGGCCATGCTTTCCGGGGCGGCGGATTCGGGGGTCGCGGATGTGCTCCTTCCTGGCGCCGGCGACGCGGTCGCCATCGTGTTCCCGCCGACAGCGGTCCGGGTCACGGCCGTTCCCCTAGTCGGCAATCACCTGGAGCACGCGGATCACGCGGGTCACGCGGGTCACGCGGGTCACGCAGTCGGCGATCACGCGGGTCACGCAGCCCGCGATCACCCCGCGGCCGATCACCCCGCATCCTGGCGGGCAACCGTGGCGCGGTTCGAGCCGGCGGTGAGGGGAGTGCGGGTCACATTCGTCGCAGACGACATCATCGCAGAGTGCTCGGCGGCGGAGTTGCTGGCGCTCGGCATCCTGGAGGGCTCCACCGTCTCGCTCAGCATCGACCCCGCATTTGTAACGGCCTACCCTGCGAAGTCTCCACTGGGCGTGATGGGATGATGGGAACGTGACGAGCACACCAGCCGCACCGCCGAATCAGCGGCCCCTCGCGCTCGCGGTAGCCATGATCGTCTTCGGCGTGATCGGTTTCATTGCGGCATTCATGCTCACTCTCGACAAGTTCACTCTCCTTGAGAACCCGGACGCGCAACTGGGCTGCAATTTCAGCGTCCTCATCGGTTGCAGTGCCAACCTCAACTCCGCTCAGGGTGAAGTGTTCGGATTCCCGAACCCGCTGCTCGGGATCGCGTTCTGGTCGGCAACGGTCACGATCGGCGTCGTCCTGCTCGCGGGGGCACTACTCGCGCGCTGGTTCTGGGCGCTCTACGCGCTCGCCACTGCGGCATCCCTGGCCCTTGTCGTCTGGTTCATCAGCGAAAGCATGTTCGTGCTGCACGTGCTCTGCCCGTGGTGCATGGTGACGTGGGCGGTCACCATTCCGCTCTTTTTCGTCATCGTGCTTCACGCCATCCGCTCGCGCGCGATCCCGTTGCCGGAAGGGTTCCGCCGATTCGCGAATGCGGCATTCGGGTGGATCCCGCTCATCACCCTCGTCAGCTACCTCATCGTCGCCGCCCTGGCCCAGTGGCAACTGGATGTCCTCGGCGCGGTGTTCGGTTGATGCTGTGACGGTCGAGCCCGAGGGGAACAACTCCACGAAGACGACGGTGTTTCTGACCGGTGCGACGGGGTCGATGGGTTCGGCGACACTGCGCGAGCTTGCCGAACGCCGTGACCGGTTCGACATTGTGATTCTGGCAAGAGACTCGAATCACGGCCGACGCGCGCTTCGCCGCTACGATGGCGAACCCGGCATCCGCATCGTGTGGGGCGACCTGCGCGACTACAACGCCGTACTCGAATGCGTGACCGGTGCCGACTACGTGCTTCACATCGCCGCCCTCATTTCCCCTGCGGCCGACCGGGATCCCGTGCTGACGGACCAGATCAACGTCGGTTCGGTCCGCAACATCCTGACGGCAATCCGCGCTCAGCCTGACCCGGATGCGATTCGCCTCGTCAACGTCGGATCTGTTGCGATGACCGGCAGCCGCCTCCCGCCCATCCAGTGGGGGAGTGTGGGGGACCCGATCGCGCCGGCCGTCGGCGACCATTACGCGGTGAGCAAGATCGAGGCCGAACGCCTGATTATCGAGTCGGGGCTCGCGCACTGGGTGTCGCTGCGGCAAACCTTCATTTGCATCCCGCAGTTGTTGAGCCTGCTGCATCCCATCCTGTTCCACCAGCCGGTCAACACGCTGTTCGAGTTCGTGACCGCACGCGACTCCGGCCGTCTCATGGCGAACGTGTGCGAGGCTGACGTGCCCGACGAGTTTTGGCGGCGCGCGTACAACATCGGCGGGGGTGAAAGCTGTCGGGTGGGTTATGTCGAGTATCTCGACCGGATTTTCGGTGCGCTTGGGTTGGGCACGCTCGCGGCGCTCACGCGGCGGAACTGGTTCGCGCTGAAGAACTTCCACTGCCAGTGGTACCTCGACTCCGATGTTCTCGAGGAGTTCCTGCACTTCCGTCGCGACGGGTTCGACGAGTACGTCGCCCACGTGAAAGCCTCAGCGCCCTGGTATCTGAAGCTCGGACTCGGGCGCATCGTCCCGCGTGCGCTCATCCGGAACATTGTCATGAAACGCATGGCGCGACGGCCGGAAGGACCGCTGCACTGGGTCGAGACGGCGGACCACGACCGTGTCGAGGCGTTCTTCGGGTCGCGCGAGCAGTGGGAGCAGATTCCGGACTGGGATGAGCCGATTCCCGCACCGCCACCTGCCGCCCCACTCGCCCATGGTTTCGATGTTGGGGTTCCGGATGCCGAATTGGACCTCGGCCACGCCCGCTCCGCAGCGCGGTTTCGCGGCGGGGTGTGCCTGTCAGACGCGATGCGATCCGGCGCCGTGTATTCGCCGCTGACCTGGCGCTGCGCCCGAGGTCACGAGTTCTCCGCGACGCCGTACCTCGTCCTTCGGGCCGGACACTGGTGCCCGGAGTGCGAGGCGCCGCCGTGGAACTACGACGAGCGCGCGGCCGCCAACCCGTTCCTCGCGCAAGTGTGGCCGGTGGGTTGTGCGCCCACCGTGGTGGAGCGCTGACAAGACTGGCGCGGCAATCGAGCTGACCGATCGAGCAAGCTGATCGGGCTGGCAGATCGGACCGGGGCGTGCCGAACGCCTAGGTCGTATCAGCGAAAGACAGCAGGAGGTCCGGAACCCCCTCGTGGGTAGCTCGCGAGAATGGTCCAACCGGGCGTCGTGTTAAAGTTCGCGAAATCTTCGTTGGCCACGATTCCACTCCAGGTCGATCGGTCTCAGTGGTGCTCAGACGTTCAGCACTTGCCCGACCGTCGCCCCACCGTCGGCAATGAATTCCGTGCCCGTCGAGTATGTGGCGTCGGCAACCAGATACAGAATGAGCTTTGCCACCTCATCCGGTTCACCAATTCGCGGGATCGGCTGAGAGCGGTACATTGCGTCGCCTTCGATCCCCGCCGTCATCGGGGTGCGGATGCCACCAGGGTGCACGGAAACCACCCGGATGTTGTCCCGGCCCAGGTCGAGGGCGGCCGCCTTGGTGAGTCCGCGGACACCCCACTTGCTCGCGACGTAGGCGCTGAGATTCGAATACCCCATCATGCCGGCAGTCGAGGAGAGGTTCACGATCACGCCTCCGCCGGCCGCTTTCATGCTCTCGGCAACCGAGCGGATTCCGAGAAACACGCCAGTCAGGTTGATGCCGATGACCCTGTTCCATTCGGCGAGCTCTGTGGTCGCGACCGGGGTGAAACCAACAACACCGGCGTTGTTGATGAGGATGTCGATGTTGCCGAGCGTTGAAACGACGTCGGCCACCAGCTCGCGCCAGTTGTTCTCGTCCGTGACATCGAGATGGCGGAAATGGCCGCCAATCGACTCCGCGACCGCGCGTCCCTCGTTCTCGCTGACATCAGCGACGATGACTGTTGCGCCTTCGCTTGCGAGTATGGCGGCGTCTGCCGCCCCCATGCCCATCGCCGCGCCAGTGACTATCGCAACCTTGCCGTCCAATTTTCCCATGGTGACACTTCTTCCTATTCGTTGACTTGAGGGTTTTGGCTCAACTGGGCATCGGTGCGTTCCGGCGAGCGTAGTACCACCACGCCAGCCAGGTGCAGAACGCGCACCACACCGCGCAAATGACGAAGAACGTGTGCGGCGCCATCACGGACAGCGCCATTCCGACCAGGAACGGCCCGAAAGCGCCAATCGCCGCGGTCCAGCCGATTGCGCCGCCAGCCTGTCGCGGCGGAAAGATCATCGGCATTTGCTTGAATGTCCCGGCGTTCGCGAATCCGGAGAAGAAAAAGATGATCGTCATACCGGTGAAAAAGCCGTAGAAGTCGCTCACAGTCGACGGGTTCAAATAGGCGAGCGCAACAATGGTGCCGACCGTCATTCCGAGTCCTCCGATGAAAGTGAACTTTGCACCGCCGCCGACTTTGTCGCACAGGGGTCCGACTCCCGCTCTGACGAGCGCACCCAGCATGGGTCCGATCCATGCCCAGGTGAGCGGGTTGGGGGCATCCGCACCGAACTTGTCGGGGCTGTAGACGTTGAGGATGATGAGCCCCGTCTGAGCGGCCAGGCCGCTGAATGCGCCGAACGACATGAGGTAGATCGCCGTCATGACCCACGTGTGCTTGAGCTGGAAAATGTCGAGTTGCTGCCGAAAGTTCGCCTTCACGGGCACGCGGCGGATGACGAGGATCGCGAGCGCGACAGCGAGCAGAACCCACGGTACGAGCACGAGGCCGCCATTGTGCAGCCAGACGAGTTTTCCCTCCTTGTCGCTTTGAGGCGTGAGTACCGCCGTTCCAAACAGGCCGAAACCGACGACCCATGGAAGCAGTAGCTGCATGAGCCCGATGCCGAGGTTGCCGATTCCGGCTTGAATTCCGAGCGCAGTTCCCGCGAGCCTCTTCGGGAAGTAATAGCTCGTCGAAGCCATAAGTCCCGAGAAGCTGCCACCCCCGACGCCCGCGGCAAAGGCCAGCGACAAGAGCACCCAAAAAGGCGTTGTCGTGTCGCGTGCGGCGAGCGCCCATCCGATGAGCGGAAGCACGAGAAGTGATCCGCTGAACGCCACGAGGAGGCGGCTTCCCATGATCGGCGGCAGAAACATGAAGACGAGTCGCAGAAGACCGCCTGCCAGACCCGGCACAGCGACGAGCCAGTACAACTGTTCTTTCGTGAGAAGCTCGACGCCTTCCGCGCGAATGTCGTTGAGTCTGGGCGCGATCGCGCTCACGAGGAACCACGCTGCAAACGCAAGAATCATCGTGTAGGTCGTCACGGCGAGGGTGCGCCACGCGAGTTTTTTGTCCCACGTCGATTCGTCCTCGGGATTCCAGTTCGAGAGGTCGGATTTGAGCGCGGATCCGGCGATCGAGGTCATGGTGGAGCCTTTCGTGTTGAAACGGGAGGGGTTAGCCGCCGGAGCTCAATTTTTGCTTTTCCCGCGATTGCGCCGAATCGATGACGGGGCTCTTCTCCCAACCGCGACGGATCGCGCGAGCGCCGCGGTGTTCGTCGCGCGAGCGGTACACGACATAGGGACGGAAGAGGTACCAGATAGGAACCGACAGCACATGCACGAGACGAGTGAAAGGCCAGATGAGGAACAGCCCGGTCGACACGAGCACGTGAATCTTGAACGCGAGAGGCACGCCGATCATGAGCGAAGCGTCGGGTTGGAAGAGAATCAGGCTCCGGATCCAGGGCGACACTGTTTCCCGGTAGTTGTAGCCGGTCGCGGGTGCCTGGAATTGTCCGATCACCTGGAACTGGATCACCGCGATCGTGCCGAACACGAGGGAGCCGGCCAGGAACACATACATGACGACATCCATGACGGTCGTCACTCGGAACACGCGACGCACGGCACCGCGCCGGGACATGAGGATGACAAGACCGGCGATCGTGATGAGAGCGACGATCGTGCCGAGCCACGTCGCACCCAAGTGGTAGAGGTTTTCCGTTATTCCGAAAAACTCCATCCACTCGTGGGGAATGAGGAGTCCGACGACGTGACCCGCGAAGACGCCAAGGATGCCGTAGTGGAACAGTGGCGAGCCCCACTTCAGGAGCTTTGTCTCATAAGTCTGGCTCGACCGGGAGGTCCACCCGAACTTGTCGTACCGGTAGCGCAGAAGGTGACCCACAATGAAGCTCGCCGCGGCGACGTAGGGGAACGCGACCCAGAGCAGCACGTCGAAAACCGTCATGTCCGTCATACCCTCACTCCTTCACTTGCCACTCCCGACGGGGCGAACGGCGCGAGCGTGCCGAGGAACGTGGTGACCCCCACCATCTCTGTGGGCGGACCCTCGTTGACGAGCCGAAGGTAGCGCTGTCGGGTTTCATCGTCGATGTCACCGAACGAGCGGCACACGGCGGAAACGACGTGGGCGTAAGGGCTCGCGAACGTCTCGAGCGCCACGCGCAGAACCTCGATGCCCTCGCGGTAGGACGACAGCAGTTGCCCGGCGATCGGGGAGTCGCTGCGGGCGGAGAACTCGAGCACCATCGGCAGGTAGTCGGGAAGTTCGCCCTCCACGGCTTCCCACCCGGCAGCCCGGTAGGCCTCGATGAAGCCGACGAGCGCCATCCCGCGCCGACGCGTGTCGCCCGTGGAGTAGTAAGTGAGGTACGGGCAGCACTTGCGCTTCTGGTCGAAGATCTCCGTGAAGTGGGCTTCCAGTTGCTGCTGGCTCAGCTCGGATGCCGCGGAGAGAAAAGATTCGAATTCTTCGGCGATTTCCGCAGGCAGCCCTTTCACCGCCTCGGCGACGCGGTCGAAGTGCGCGCGCCGATCCGGTTTCGGATAGTCGAGCAGGATGGACGCAGCCATGTGGATGGTCCGGCGCTGCTCGTCGGTAAGGGCAGACGTGGAGAGTTTCTTCGGCGGTTGCTTTCGTCGCCCGCCGGGAACCGTCCGACGCTCGGTCACCGTGGTCATGCCGGACTCCCGGACTCCGCAGGCGGCGGGAACATTCCGTTTGTGATTCCCTTGCCGTTCCAGTTCAGAAGGTTCATGCGGCCCGAGGTGGACGGCTCGGTCGGGTCGGTCAGATTCTTCAGCGAATGGAAGCTTTCCACGGTCGCATCGATCGGGGTGCCCGGGATGCGCGCGGTGGCAAGAACGTCGCCCGTGGAGCGTGCCCCGCCCATCCCCGGTCCGCCGTCGGTGTCGAGCGAACAGGCGAAGTCCTCCAGGTCGCGCGCCGACTCGACGTGCGCCTTCGGAATCACGTAGCGATCCTCGTACTTGGCGATCGCGAGCAGCCGGTACATCGCCTCCATCTCCTCGCCCGTCATGCCGACGGCGTGCGCGATGTTCTCGTTCGCGTCGTTTCCAAGGTTGATGTCGCGCATGTAGGAGCGCATGGCCGCGAGCTTCTTGAGCGAGTGCTCGATCGGGACCGTGTCGCCTGCCGTGAACAGGCCGGCGAGGTACTCGACCGGGATGCGCAGTTTGTCGATGGCTGCGAACAGGTTGCGCACGTCCTCGCCGTCCGCGCCGCTGTTGGAGACGACATCCACGACCGGGGAGAGCGGCGGGATGTACCAGACCATC
>JAHBST010000078.1 GCA_019638975.1 Cryobacterium sp. | reverse complement strand
TGAGAACCGGCTCGAGGCGTTCGTCATCCGGTGCCGTGTTCTCCGGGAGATCCAGCGCGGAACGAGCGAGCAAGAGGACGTCGCCCACGAGCCGCCTGCCGTAAAGCGCAAGTCGTGACGCGAGCCTCGGGTTGTCTCCGATCGCGGCGGTCAATTCGGCACCGATGAGTTTGCGCGGAGCGTCATCCGACAGCAATCGCGAAAGACGATCCGCGATTTCCCCGTCGAACCCGCGAGCGATGCTCGCGAAACCGTCGTCGAGAATGCCCGACTCGACGTAATACGCCACAAGCGATTCGCACCAGTCGCTGCCTTGCGTGCGCAAGTGGAACGAGTCGATGGGAATGACGAACGGTTCCATGCATTCCGTCGGATCCTCGCGCAAAGTCGCCAATTCCTCGACGAAAGCGTGATGCCGCGCGAGTACCGTCGCCGCGACGCGGCTCACGACCTCTTTCGACGCGGTCGTGGGCGCCGCCGTGACCGATCGCGACAAACACTCGAAGAACGACAACTGGAGGTAAGCGGCCTGACCGAGAAAATGGGGCAACGAAGGAGTCAACTCGTCGAGACCGACGCGATTGACGACCTGATCCGGATTGGGGCGCCGCGAACGATGGCGCGTCGGCGACGGGCGCTTCGTGCGACGAGGAAACAGGGAAGCCACGCATACAGCCTACCGTCGCGTGGCGGCGTGATCCGGGGGAGAAAGCGCCACGGCCCCCCGTTCGCATCCGACCGAGAGCGTGGGGGCTAGCCGCCCGCCTGCGGGTGAGACTGAAGTTCTCTCCGAATGAAGAAGAGCGGCACCGCGAGGGCTACAGGCTTCGAAACCGACTGGCCGTGCCCGCGTGTCAGTCGATTTCAGCCGACTCCCCTACACTGGAACCGGCCCCCACTCTGGCGGGGCCCTGCGCCCTGGGAAAAGATGGGCGTAACTGCACCACCCAAGACAGGGTTATACAACTTGACATTTTCAGCACTCGGCGTTGACCAGGACATGGTCGACGCACTCGCCGCCAAAGGCATCATCGAACCGTTCCCCATCCAGTCTCAAACAATTCCGCTCGGATTGAGCGGTCAGGACATCATCGGCCAGGCCAAAACCGGCACCGGGAAGACATTCGGATTCGGGCTCCCCCTACTTCAGCATCTCGGAACGGATCCCGAACCCGGCGTGAAGGCTCTCGTCGTCGTGCCCACGCGCGAACTCTGCATCCAGGTCGCAGAGGATCTCGTCATGGCTGCGACGAATCGAGCGACCAAGGTCGCGGCGATTTACGGCGGAAAGGCATACGAAGGCCAAATCGAGCAACTGAAGGATGGCGCGCAAGTGGTCGTCGGCACGCCGGGGCGATTGCTCGACCTCGCGAGCCAGCGGATGCTTTCGCTCAAGAACGTCGAAGTCATGGTGCTCGACGAGGCGGACAAGATGCTCGACCTCGGATTCCTGAGCGACATCGAGAAACTGTTCTCCCAGACGCCGCCCGCGCGCCACACGATGCTGTTCTCCGCCACGATGCCGGGACCGATCGTCGCCCTCGCGCGGCGATTCATGAACCGGCCCATCCACATCCGTGCAACGGATCCGGACGAAGGCCTCACTCAAGCCAACATCAAGCACGTCGTCTACCGTGCCCACGCGCTCGACAAGGACGAAGTCGTCGCACGCATCCTGCAAGCAGAAGGCCGCGGCAAGACCGTGATCTTCACGCGAACGAAGCGCGCCGCGGCCAAACTCGTCGAAGAGCTCGGCGACCGGGGCTTCAATGCCGCCGCCGTGCATGGCGACCTCAATCAAGAGCAGCGCGAACGCGCGATGGCCGCATTCAAAGCGGGCAAGAAGGACATTCTCATCGCCACGGATGTCGCAGCGCGCGGCATCGACGTGCTCGACGTGACGCATGTCATCAACCACACGATCCCCGAAGACCACGATGCCTACTTGCATCGCGTCGGACGCACGGGTCGCGCCGGCAAGACGGGAATCGCCGTCACTTTCGTCGACTGGGACGACATGCACAAGTGGGCGCTCATCAATCGCGCTCTCGAAATGGGCATTCCCGAGCCGACCGAAACCTATTCTTCCTCTGCGCATCTCTATTCGGACCTGGACATCCCCGCAGATGCCAAGGGCCGGTTGAAGACCGCGGGTCCCGCACGCGAACGCGAACCGCGGTCGGCGACGGCGGGCGCGAGTCGATCCAGCAGCCGCGGTAACCGCGACGCCGCGGGACATAGTGGAGGATCAGGTCACGGGGTCGGGCACGGCGCTGGCGGGCACGGTGCAGGCGGGCACGGGTCGGGACACGGAGCCAGCGGACACGGTGCTTCCCGAACCGGCCAGTCGGGAAACCGCGAGCGCAACCGCACGCGCGGCGGTCGACCCGTCGAGGCATCCGACGCTTCCCAGCACGACAGCGGGGCGCAAAAGCCGGCAGGAGCCGGGACTCACGACGGCACGGGCCCCTCGCGTCGCCGCCGCAACCGCACGCGACGGCCGAGCGCGGGCAATACGCCTCCCGCCGCGTAATCCGCGAGCTCGAGTCCGCGCTCGCGGCACGGCGAGCGGATCCCGTAACCGCGCGGCGATGCGTCCTCAGCGCCGCGGAAAGTACTGGGGCGCTGAGGACGAAACACCGCGGAGTCGGTGTCGGCGTCTCGTCACTGTGGCGGCGCTACAACGGGCGCGGCGCTATCCGACAAAGGGCTTGGAGCCGGTACCTTCCGCGAGGATTCGTTCGAGCACTTCGGGTGCCGTCGTGTTCTCCCCCAAACGGTTCGGCTTGCCCGCGCCGTGATAGTCGCTCGAGCCCGTCACCGCGAGGTCGAACCGATCGGCGAACTCGAAGAGTCGCACCATGGCATCCGGAGTGTTCTCGCGATGATGGATTTCGAGCCCGAACAAGCCAGCGTCCACAAGCGCAGCAAGGTTCTCTTCCGTAATGACGTTGTCGATGCCACGAGTGCCCGGATGCGCGAGCACGGGCACGCCGCCCGCTGCCCGCACGAGCCTGATCGCGTCGAGCGGCTCTGGCGCATAGTGGGGTTCGTAGTAGCCGAACTTCGGGTGCAGGATGTCGCGGAAGGCCGCGCTCCGATCCAACGAGACGCCCCGTGCGACGAGCGCGTCGGCGATGTGCGGCCGCCCGACCGTGGCGCCGTGCGCCGTTTGGGCGACCACATCCGCCCACGTGATATCGAAGTCTGCGGCAAGCCGCGACACGATGGCTTCGGCGCGCGTGAGTCGTGCTTCGCGGATGCGCAGCGTCTCGTCATGAAGCGCCGCATCCTCCGGATTCACGAGGTAGGCGAGCAAGTGGACGCTCTTCCATCCGTGGCGAGTGCTGAGCTCCATGCCGGGAATGACCGTCAAGGCGGTACCCGCTGCCGCCTCGAACGCTTCCTCCCACCCCGCGGTCGAGTCGTGGTCGGTTAAGGCCACCGTGCCGAGGCCCGCCGCGACGGCGGCCCTCATCAGTTCGGCGGGCGTCTCGGTGCCGTCCGACACGCTGCTGTGCGTGTGAAGGTCGATCGGCCCGGGCATCCTCCAACTCTATTCGGACGGAGTCGGCGAAGCGGCCGCACGTCGTTCGACGGCCCGAACGACGATCATCGTCCGAGCGTCGTGCATTTGCCGCCCGGCGGGAGACAATAGAGCCATGGCCGAATCACAAACTCCGGCGCCCCGCGCCACCAGCAATCGCTCGACGACCCCGGTATCCGAAACGTTCAAGGACTACATCGCGTCGAATTGGGCGGAACGGGACGACGCCGTCCCTTCCGCGCGCGAGCAAGCGCCCTACGCTGCGGCTCGTCGGGCGAAAATCTCGGCGATGCACCCCGGCAAGCGATTGATCCTCCCCGCAGGTGCCGCCAAAATGCGATCGAACGACACCGACTACCCGTATCGTGCGCACTCGGCATTCGCCCACTTGACGGGTTGGGGCTCGGATTCTGAGCCGGGAGCCGTCCTCGTGCTCGAACCTACTGCGAACGGTCACGATGCGACCCTGTACTTCCGCGAGCGCGCGGGCCGCGACTCAGACGAGTTCTACGCGAATCCGGAGATCGGCGAATTCTGGATCGGCCCCCGCCCATCGCTCGCGCAAGTCGCGGGCGATCTCGGGATATCAACTCGCGGCATCGCCGAACTGGATGCCGTGCTCGAGTCGGTCGACGACAACACTCTCCTCGTGCGCGAGGCCGATCGCGACATCACCGACCAGGTCGATGGTCGACGACTCCTCGCCGCAGATTCCGCATCCGAAATGCCCGGCCCCGACGACGCCGACTCTGGCGAGCATCCTGACGATGACGTGCTCGCACGTGATTTGTCGGAGCTCCGACTCGTGAAGGACGAGTTCGAGATCGACCAGATGCGCCGCGCGGTCGCCGCGACGAAGCAGGGTTTCGACGACGTCATCGCCGACCGACCCGCGATCATCGCGCATCCGAAGGGAGAACGGCTCGTCGAAGGCACGTTCAACCGTCGCGCTCGCGCCGACGGCAATACGGTCGGATACGACACGATCGCGGCATCCGGCCCTCACGCGTGCATCCTTCACTGGACCCGCAACAACGGTCCCGTGAACGAGGGCGATCTCATCCTCATGGACGCCGGCATCGAGCTCGACAGCTACTACACGGCCGACATCACGCGCACGCTTCCCATCAACGGCAGGTTCTCCCCCATCCAGCGCCAGGTGTACGAAGCGGTGCTCGAGGCCGCGGATGCCGCTTTCGCGATTGTGAAGCCCGGCATCAGGTTCCGCGAGATTCACGCTGAGGCGATGAAAGTGATTGCGAGGAAGACCGGCGAATGGGGATTCCTGCCGGTGAGCGCCGAAGAGTCGAACGAGCCCGACGCCCAATATCACCGCCGCTACATGGTGCACGGCACGAGCCATCATCTGGGTCTCGACGTTCACGATTGCGCGCAAGCGCGACGCGACATGTACATGGACGGTGTTCTGGAGCCTGGAATGGTGTTCACGATCGAGCCGGGCCTGTATTTTCAGCCCGACGATTTGACCGTACCGGAGGAGTTCCGCGGAATCGGTGTGCGCATCGAGGACAACATCCTCGTGACTGCGGATGGCGCAGAAAATCTGTCGGTCGGCATCCCGCGCACGGCGGATGCTGTGGAGGACTGGCTCCTCTAACTGTCTTGCGGGATCGCGAGCACCTCTTGCGCTTTCGCGGTGAGGGACGGGTCGATCATGATCTCGTACTTCGCGGCGATCACTTGGTGAATCGAGGTGAAGTCGCGTCGGCGGCGATTGAGCGCGTAACTCACGATGCCGAACAGCATCCCGAAGCCGGCGCCGATGAGCACTGCCGCACCGACGTACAAAATCGCGTTTTGCGATGGTGAGAAGATGAAAAGCAAGAGGCCCAGGAAGAGGCCGAACCACATTCCGCTCGCGGCCCCGGCGAGTGCTGCGCGACCGTAGGTCATCTTTCCCGTGACGCGTTCGACCGTGCGCAGGTCGCTGCCGACGATCGACATTTGCTTCACCGGGAATTCGGCTCTCGCGAGACGGTCAACGACCGACAAGGCGGCGTCGTAGGTGTCGTACGTGCCGAGCACATCTCCCTTCGGCAGGGTGGGAAATGCGGCCGGGCGACTCGAAAATGGACTCTGATTGCTCACCGGCCCATTCTTGCACTCGAAGGCTAGGGTTATAGCGTGAGCGCAACGAGGGTATTCGTCGCCCGACTCGTCGGGTGTGCCGTTTTCGACCCCCTGGGTGACCGTGTAGGCCGCGTGCGGGACATTCTCGTCGTGTATCGACGCAAGGAATCGCCGCGAGTGGTCGGGTTCGTCGTCGAGGTTCCCGGACGCCGGCGGATCTTCCTGTCCATCGGTCGCGTCACGAGCATCGGATCCGGTCAGATCATCACGACCGGCCTCATCAACTTGCGTCGGTTCGAACAGCGCGGCGGCGAAGTGCGCGTGATCGCCGAGATGCTCGGTCGGACCGTGACTTTCGACGACGGATCCGGACGTGGCGCGATCGAGGATGTCGCGATCGGCCGAACCCCGCAAGGCGAGTGGGAAGTTCGGGAATTGTTCATCCGTCGGGCGAAGACGAGCGCTTCACCCTTCACAAAAGGGCACACGGTTTTCGCCGCCTGGTCGGATGTCAGCGAGGACTCCCGCAAGGGCGAGGCCCAGTCCGCGAGCCAGCTTCTCGCCACTTACGAAGATCTGCTTCCCGCCGACCTCGCGAACGCGCTCCTCGACCTGCCGGATGCGCGACGGCTCGAAGTCGCGGAAGAGCTGAGCGACGAACGTCTCGCCGACGTGCTCGAGGAGATGCCCGAGAGCGAGCAAGTGGAGATCCTCGAGCACCTTGAGGATGACCGAGCTGCCGACGTGCTCGACCAAATGCAGCCGGATGACGCTGCCGACCTCATCGCGCAGCTCAGCGAGGAGCGCGGCGAGGCGCTGCTCGAACTCATGCAGCCGGAGGAAGCGGAAGACGTCCGCATGCTCCTCGCGTACGCTCCGGACACCGCCGGTGGCCTGATGACGACCGAGCCTGTCATCGTCCCCGCCGACACCACTGTCGCCGAGGCGCTCGCTCTCATCCGCCGGGAGGACCTCGCGCCCGCGCTCGGCGCGGCCGTGTGCGTGACGCTCCCGCCCTACGAGCCGCCGACGGGGCGTTTTCTCGGCATGGTGCATTTCCAGCAAATGCTGCGGTTCCCGCCGATGGAACGCCTCGGCACGCTTCTCGATCAGAAACTCGAACCCGTGCACGCGGACACGTCCGCCGCGGAGGTCAGCCGCATTCTCGCGAGTTACGACCTCGTCTCCGTCCCGGTCGTCGACGACAACTATCGGCTGGTCGGGGTGGTGACCATTGACGATGTTCTCGACTTCTTGCTTCCCGATGACTGGCGAAGTCACGACGAGGATGAACCGGCGAAGCTTTTGCGCGCCGACACCAGTCCTCTCGAAATAGTCCAGACATCCGCATCCACGGGAAGGAGCAAGGCCAATGGCTCGCCGAACTGACGACAGACTGGATTCCCCCAAGGGCCTTCGCACCTCTTTCGTGCCACGGCTCGTCGCCCCCAACGATCGATTCGGCCGATTCACCGAGGGTGTGGCGCGCGCAATGGGCACACCGTGGTTCCTGTTCTTCCTCACCGTGTTTTGCGCCGTGTGGCTCACCTACAACGTGCTCGCTCCCGTCGGCTGGCGATTCGACTCGGCGGCGCTCGGATTCACCGCGCTCACGCTCATCCTGTCGCTGCAGGCGTCGTACGCGGCGCCGCTCATCCTGCTTGCCCAGAACCGCCAGGATGACCGCGACCGCGTGCAAATCGAACAGGACCGGCAGCGCGCCGAACGCAACCTCGCCGACACGGAGTATCTCGCGCGAGAGGTCGTCGCCCTGCGCCTCGTCGTCAAGGAGCTCGCGAGCAAGGATTTCATCCGCGCCGAATTGCGTTCACTCCTGGAGGATCTCGACCGGGATCCGAAAAGCGAGACTCTTGACTGATTCCCCGCCGATCGGGCGAACGCAACAACAATTGGTGTCCGCTTTGTCTGCCGTGATCGACCCTGAGATCCGGCGTCCCATCGCCGACCTCGGCATGATCGATTCCGTCGAGTTCGCCGACGACGTCGCCACGATCGCCATCAAATTGACGATCGTCGGATGCCCCGCCGCAAATCGCATCGAGCGCGATGTCCGCCAAGCCGCAGAAAGCGTCGACGGGGTTGAACGCGTCGTCGTCACGGTATCCGTCATGAGCGTCGAAGAGCGAACGGCCCTCACCGAGCGGCTGCGCGGTGCGCGCAATCGCGAGGTGCAATTCGGGCCTGACTCTCCGACGCGCGTTTTCGCGATCACGAGCGGTAAAGGAGGAGTCGGCAAATCCACGATCACCGCAAACCTGGGCGCGGCTCTCGCAGCGCAAGGGTTGAAGATCGGAATTGTGGATGCCGACGTGTTCGGCTTCTCCATTCCCGCCCTGCTCGGGGTCTCCGCAGAGAAGCCGACGCGCGTCGGCGAACTCATGCTGCCGCCGATCGGATTCGGGGTGAAAGT
>JAHBST010000077.1 GCA_019638975.1 Cryobacterium sp. | reverse complement strand
CCGTGCGCGCTCTCGTGTACTTCCTCATCGGCACTCGATGGGGGAGACCGGTCACGGGACAGTTCGAACCGATCGACCTCCCGCGACTCGATTTCGTCCGCCGCGCGACCGAGTTGCGTGTTCCGATCCTCATTCTGCACAGCGACGATGACGACTACGTACCGTCCACGGCGTCGCGTTCTCTTGCGAAAGCACGGCCCGACATCATCACCCTCGTATCGTTTCACCAGGCTCGACACACGAAGCTCTGGAATTTCGATCCCGCCCGTTGGAATTCGAGCATCGCTGACTGGCTTGCAGCGCTCGGCGGTGAGACCGTCAAGCGGTGATGGTCCATCGCGCGTAAAGATTTCCGCCATCATCCGCGAGCAATTGCGTGAGGTTCAGCGGATGCGTGGACGCAAGTCCGGGCAGCACCGCGAGATCGCGCGGACTCAATTGCGCGCTCGTGGTCAGGCACAGCTCATCGACGAGTCGGCTTTCGACAAGCTGAGCCGCGAGTGCCGGGCCGCCCTCGCACACGATTCGCTCGAATCCCCGCTCGCGAAGCGCGCCGATGGCAATCGAAGGATCAACTCGATTCTCACTGCCGTTCACGGGGAGTTCGACGACGGTGGCCCTGGCGCCATTCAGCGAGCGTCGCGCTCGCGCAGTCGCAGCGGTTGGGCATAAGACGATGACTCGCCCTTCGGCAACGTCGTGGGGGATGCGATGACCGCGCAGGTCTCCGGATCCGGTCACGATGGCAAGCGGCGCAGTCCTCGGGAGAAGATACCCTTCCGATCTCACGCTGTTCGCCCCGACGAGGACCACGTCGGCGAGGTTGCGGATCGTGCCGAGAATGCGCCGATCCGTTCGATTGCTCAAGCTGTGGGACGTCCCGTCCTCGCCCATGGCGCTTCCATTCGCGCTCGCGACGAAGTTCAGGCGAAGCCAGCGTGAATTGGGAGGTTTATACAGTTCGAACAGGGTGTCCCGCCCACCGGGCGCATCCGCGTCGAATTCGTGAACGGTTCCGGAAAAGAGCGCGCGGATGATCACGCGGACAGCCGGGACTGGATCTGACGCTTGGTTCGCCCGAGGAGAGCACTCATGCCGCGAATTCGCAACGGGCTCACCGCTTGAGTGAGGCCGAGGGTCTGGGGGAAATCATCCGGGACGTCCAGCACTTGCTGCGCGGAAAGGCCCGCGAGGCCCTGGACGAGAATCGACGCGAAACCGCGCGTGGTCGGAGCTTCCCGAGGGGCGGTCGCGTGGAGATGAACCACGCCGAGATCGTCGACCTCGACGAAAATGTATACGGGCGATTGGCACTCGACCACGCGTTCGAAAAGGTCAGGGTGGTCTCGAAAGCGCTCGGGAAGCTCGGGCAGTTCATTGGCGAACTCGAGCAAAAGGGTCAGCCGATCCGGAATCTCGAGTTCGCTGAACTCGTCGCGGATATCGGAAAGAGCTTGCGGCAGCGCGGCGTCGGCCATCATCTCTCCATTGTTTCATCGCTTTCAGCGGCGCGGCACGTCTCCGGGTTCCGCGCCCGTGACGATAGGAACGCCCACCGAACTGCCCCACTCGGTCCACGATCCGTCGTAATTTCGCACGTTTTCAAAACCGAGAAGGTACTTGAGGACGAACCACGTGTGGCTCGAGCGTTCACCGATCCGGCAATAGGCGATGACGTCGTCGCCCTCGTTCAAGCCGGCCTCACCCCGATAGATCGAATCCAGCTCGGCGCGCCGCTTGAACGTCGCGTCGGGAGCGGCAGCGCGCGCCCACGGAACGGATGCCGCGGAAGGAATATGACCTGCGCGAAGAGCGCCTTCCGTTGGGTACCCGGGAATCTCGGTTCTTTCACCCGTGTATTCCTCGGGGGATCGAACATCGATGAGGGGCTTTCCGAAATGCGCGAGGACGCCATCCCGATACGCTCGGTTCGAGGAATCGTCGCGCTGCACGACGGGATAGTCGACGGGCGTCGGTGTCACGGAATCCGTTGTGAGCGCGCGGCCCTCTTCCTGCCACTTTGCTCGACCGCCATCGAGAACGCGAACGTCGTCGTGGCCGAAAAGCGTGAATACCCACAGCGCGTAGGCGGCCCACCAATTGTTCTTGTCGCCGTAGAACACGACCGTGGAATCCCGCGAGATCCCCTTGGCGCCAGCCATCTTCGCGAATGCTTCCCCGTCGAGAAAGTCCCGCTCAACCGGATCATTGAGCTCGGTGTGCCAATCGATCTTGACGGCGCCGGGAATGTGACCCGTTTCGTAGAGCAGGACGTCTTCGTTCGATTCGACGACGACGAGACCCGGTTTGCCAAGATTCGCTTCGAGCCAGCTCGTGCTGACGAGGCGTTCCGGGTGGGCGTATTCGGCGAATTTCGCCTCGGAATCGAGGTCGACGGTCATGCAAAACCTCCAGTGGTTGCCTTCAGCGGCGTCAGGGGATGCGAGAACGGCGGCGATAGGCTTTCACTGTCCCGCTGATACCAATGTACGCACTATCGTCGCGTGGTGGTGAGGGCCCGAATTCGAGAAAGAGCGACGTGCCACAAATTCCGACGACCGATCGCGGGAGCCTCGGCTCGCGGCAGTCACGACTTTCCGGTTCGGAAATGGTCGACCACCTCATTCCGCCTCGCCAATTCCAGTCGGCATCGCTCGATTCATTTCAACCCGACCCGGAATACCCTTCGCAAGCGGCCGCCGTTTCGGCAATCCGGGCGTTTGCGGCATCGTGGGCACCCGGCGCGAAAGGCCTGTTCTCGCGGAAGCGCGCGTCGCCGGTCCTGCCGGGAATCTATCTCGATGGCGGTTTCGGCGTCGGAAAGACCCACCTCCTCGCCGCATTGTGGAGCCTGGCGCCGGGCCGAAAATACTTTGGGACGTTCATCGAGTACACAGCCCTCGTCGGAGCTCTCGGTTACACCGCGACCGTCAACCTGCTGCGGGGCGCGAGCCTCATTTGCATCGACGAATTCGAACTCGACGACCCCGGCGACACCCGCCTCATGTCTCGACTTCTTGGCGAGCTCGTCGCGTCGGGAACGAGGTTGGCTGCGACATCCAATACGCCACCCAACGCTCTCGGGGAGGGCCGATTCGCGGCGGCCGATTTTCTCCGAGAGATCGATTCACTCGCCGCGCGTTTCACGATCCTTCGGATCGACGGCCTCGATTATCGGCGGCGCGCACTCGACGGTCATGCCATTGCGCTCACCGATGCCGAGTTCGAGCTCGCCATCGAGGATGTCGCCGGCGACGTCACGATCGATGATTTCTCATCCGTTCTCCGCCATCTGTCGGGAGTGCATCCATCGCGCTACGTGAAACTCGTCGAGGGTCTCGCGGCCGTGGGCATTCGCGATGTCGCCGTCCTTCACAATCAAACGGATGCGCTTCGGCTCGTGGCTTTCGTCGACCGGCTATATGACGCCCGCATTCGAATCATCGCGACCGGTGTGCCGTTCGACCAGGTCTTTGCCGACGACATGCTCAGCGGCGGTTATCGCAAGAAGTACCTGAGGGCGATGTCTCGGCTCATTTCCCTCACGAGTGGTTCTCTCGACTGATCACCGCTGATTCCGGGGTGTAGTCTCGTTGGCGGAGCGCCGGGAAGTCGGGTCGGCACAGCGTCGCAATCGTGACGTGGTTCGTCGACCACCAAAGGGGAGAACACTGTGCGCGTTTCCGAACTTGCGATCGCCATTCCCGTCGTTGACCGGGATACGAGCGCCGTCGCTGCGGCTCAAATCATTGCGAGGGACAGTCGCGCGACGATCGTCGTCGCGGGACCCGATGGCCAATCGCTCGCAGCCATCTCCGCCGTCGACGTGCTGCGTGCCCTCGTACCGCGCTACATCATGGATGACTTGTCCCTTGCCGCGGTGTACGACGAGAGGGGCGCGGATGAAGCCTGGCACGACGTACCTGATCGCACGATCGGCGACCTGTTGAACGATGATGAGTCCCGAATTCTGGACATTCTCGAAGTCGGACCCGATGACACGCTTCTCTCCGTCGCAGCGCGCATGGCGGATACGCGAGCCGTGATTGCGCTCGTGAAGGGCATGCCCGGCGATACCGTCAAATTTGTCACTCTTCCCGCACTGCTCGACGCGGTCATCCACGTCGGACTGGGGAAAGACAGCAAGGCGTCGACGCCATGACGATCCAGGTGATTTTGGCGCTCGTGGTTTTCGCCGGCGCCTACGTCTTCATCGCAACCGAGTGGGTCTCGCGAATGACGGTGGCGCTCGTGGGCGCCGGGCTCATGATCATCATCGGCGCAACCGACGACCACGGAGTCTTCTTTTCCGAAGAAACCGGAATCGACTGGAACGTCATATTCCTTCTGCTCGGGATGATGATCATCGTCGGAATTTTGCAGCAAAGCGGGCTTTTCGAGTTTCTCGCGATTTGGGCGGCGAAACGCGCCCGCGGTCGTCCGTTCGTCATCATGGTCATGCTCGTCCTCATCACGGCTGTGCTGTCGGCGTTCCTAGACAATGTGACGACGGTTTTGCTCATCGCGCCCGTCACGCTGCTCATTTGCGAGAGGCTTGCGGTTCCCGTCGTGCCTTTCCTGATCGCGGAGATCATGTCGAGCAACATCGGTGGAACCGCAACGCTCATCGGCGATCCGCCGAACATCATCATCGCGAGCCGCGCCGGCTTGAGCTTCAACGACTTCATCGTGAATCTTGCGCCGATTGTGGCCATCCTTCTCATTGTCTTTGTGGGCTTGTGCTGGTTGTTGTTCCGCAAACAGCTTCGGTACAACCCGGAGCGCGTCGAACGCGTCATGGCGTTGAATCCGCGCGAAGCGATCCGGGATGTCACACTCCTCGTGAAATCCCTCATCGTGATCGCCCTTGTGCTCGCCGGATTCGTCCTTCACTCGATCGTCGGCGTGGGACCTGCGATCATCGCGCTTCTGGGCGCCGGCCTGCTCGTGCTCATCACGAAGCTGGAACCTCGCAAGATCTTCGCTGACGTCGAGTGGGAGACCCTTTTGTTCTTCGTGGGGCTGTTCATCATGGTCGGATCTCTCGTGAACCTCGGCGTCATCGAGCAAGTCGGCAAGGTCGCGATCGACGCGATCGGCGACAACTATTTCGGCGCGGCAACAGGTTTGCTGTTCGGCTCGGCGATCGTTTCCGGAATCATCGACAACATTCCCTATGTCGCGACGATGGCGCCCTTGACGAACGATCTGGTGCAGGCGGGCGGCGCCGCGGCGCAACCCCTATGGTGGGCGCTCGCGCTCGGAGCGGACCTCGGAGGGAACCTGACGGCGATCGGAGCGAGTGCGAACGTCGTCGTCCTCGGCATTGCGAAGCGGGCGGGGCATCCGATTTCATTCTGGACGTTCACGAAGTACGGCATCCTCGTGACGGCGGTCACGATTTCGCTGAGCCTTCCGTACGTCTGGTTGCGGTATTTCGCGTAGCGCCGTGCGCGATTTGGGTTCCGGTAACGCAATGTTCACACGCACTCGCGATTCGTAACCTCCGCGAAACGAACGCTCACGCTGCCGGAAATCTGGACCGTGCACGCTGTCAACCACTCCCGAACGGTTGACGGAAAGGCGGCACGGCATGGACACCGGAGAACTCGCGTGGGGGGTGACCGCCTCGGCGCTCGTGTTGTTCATGACGCCCGGCGTCGCCTTCTTCTATGGCGGACTGGTGAAGGCGAAGAGCGTTCTCAGCATGATGATGATGAGTTTCGGCGCGCTCGGCCTCATCAGCGTGTTGTGGATCCTTTATGGCTTCAACATGGCGTCAGTCAGCAGTCCGTGGGCATTCAGCGGCAATCCGTTCTCGGATTTCGCGCTGGATTCGGCGGACAATGAGACTCTCATCGGCGCGCTGTTCGGCGCCACTTTCGCCATCATCACGGTCGCCCTCGTCTCCGGTGCTATTGCCGATCGCGCAAAGTTCGGCGCGTGGCTTCTCTTTGCCGGGGCGTGGGCGACACTCGTGTACTTCCCGGTCGCGGCGTGGGTGTGGGGCGGAGGCTGGATCATGAACCTCGGTCACGCGCTCGGCGTCGAAACCTCCGTGATCGATTACGCGGGCGGAACCGCCGTTCACATCAATGCCGGGGCCGCGGCGCTTGCGCTCGCGATAGTGCTCGGAAAGCGGGTTGGATTCGGCAAAGGAATTCATAAACCCCACAACGTTCCGCTTGTGCTCCTGGGGGCCGCAATCCTGTGGTTCGGATGGTTCGGATTCAACGTCGGTGCCGAGTTCTTGAACGGAATGGCCAATGCCGGACTGATAGCCATCAATACCCTCGGCGCGACGGGGGCGGCCATCATCGGCTGGCTCGTGGTGGAAAAGATCAAAGGTGGCAAGGCAACCGCCGTGGGGGCGAGCTCCGGCGCGGTAGCGGGTCTCGTCGCGATCACCCCTTCGTGCGCGAATCTCACTCCGGGGCTCGGCCTGTTGCTCGGCCTCGTCGCGGGCGTCGTGTGCGCCCTCGCGGTCGAGCTCAAGTACCGGCTCGGTTTCGACGATTCACTTGACGTCGTCGGCATCCACATGATCGGTGGGTTGCTCGGAACCGTCTACCTCGGATTCTTTGCAACCGGTACCGGTTTGTTTGTGGGCGGTGACGCCATGCAACTCTTCCTGCAGGTTGCCGCATCGGGTTCCGTTCTCGTCTACTCGTTCATCGTCGCCCTCGGGATCGGCTGGGTGATCAATCGCACGATCGGATTCCGCGTCAGGTGCGAAGATGAGCTTGCCGGAATCGATACCGTCGTTCACGGCGAAGAAGGCTATGTGCTCGAGACCGTCTGACGTATTTGCGTACCGCGTCGGTCGCCTTCGTGGTAGTCATGGAGTGTGGACGACCCGATCCTCTACACGATGTGCGCCGCGGTCACTCTCGCGGGCGTTCCCGGAATGATTTTGTATACGGGAGCGACCTGGTCGAAACTCGCTCCGGATGTCGCAATCGTGTTCTCGCTGTGGCTGCTTCTCGGGTCGATATCCGGTTTCACGGGCTTGCTGCCGGGTGGTTTCGCGATTCTGGTTCCGGCTCTCGGCGTCGTGGCAGGCACAGCGGTCAGCGCGGCGATGGCGGAACGCGTCCCCTCGCTCGGCATCCGCAGTGTCGTCAGCATCGGATTCGCGCTGTTGATTTTCCTTCCATTGGCCGTGCTCGTGTTCGGGGCGGGCGGGACGTGGCTTTATCGCGATCTCGGCGGCCTGGATTTCGCCGGGGCACTGCCGGTGTCGATCGGGGCGGGCGTTTTTCTCACGATCTTCGCCCTCACCGGAGGAATGACGGCCGCTCTGGAGCGGACGTATGCGCTACGTGGTGCCATGCTCGTCGCGGTTGCTGCGGTCGGTTGCGCAGTGGGTCTTGAGCTGCGAGTGGATGACTTGACACCGGCGATCGCCCTCCACATGCTCATGACGCCCGCGGTGGCGATTCTTGCCGGGGCAGGGATCGAGAGAGTCAAACGAGGCAGAAACACGCGAGAGGGCCTCGCGGCGGGAACGCTCGCGGGAACCGCGGCCGCTCTGGCCACGAGCGCCTACCTCGAGACGGTGTCAGCGCTGATTCTTGGTCTCGTTGCCGGTGCGATAGCCGAAGCGGCGTTTCGGGGCGTATCTGCGGCCTGGATGCTCGCGACCCCCTTGCTCATCGGGGGAGTCACGGGTTTGCTCTACCTCGGAATTTTCGGCCTCGATGTGGGATTCGTGTATTCCGGACAGCCCAATCTGCTGATTCACCAAATGGTGATCGTGGGCGTTTCGCTCGCGTACGCGGCAATTGTCTCCGCGGCGCTCACCGTGCCGCTGTGGAGGCGCCGATTGTCGGAATCGCAAGCTGGAGGATTGTAGTGGGCGATACCGGACTTGAACCGATGACCTCTTCCGTGTGAAGGAAGCGCGCTACCAACTGCGCCAATCGCCCGCGCTGAAACTCTCAGCCAGTCAATCCTGCCACAGGTTCTGACTCGTGCTTTGTCACACACCGCACCAGAATTGTCATGAGTCGCGACGCTAGGCTAGAGTCACTAAGCGCGCAGAAATGCGCGGCGAATGCGGATGTGGCGCAGTGGTAGCGCACAACCTTGCCAAGGTTGGGGTCGCGAGTTCGAATCTCGTCATCCGCTCGAGTGGGAAGTGTCAGCCTCGCTGGCGTCTCCCGTGAATGGTGGAGTGGCCGAGAGGATAGGCAGCGGCCTGCAAAGCCGTCCACACGGGTTCGAATCCCGTCTCCACCTCCAGGTGTGACAGCCTGGGCGATTGGCGCAGCGGTAGCGCGCTTCCCTGACACGGAAGAGGTCACTGGTTCGATCCCAGTATCGCCCACCAGAGCACGGGCTTTGTGCCCCCCCCCCGGTTCCCACACGGAGTACCGTGATCGAGTGACGACACCCGGTTGCGTGAACTCGATTATGCGGTTCGAGGCGTGCCGCGCTGGTGGTACGACCGAGATACCGGCACCGTCGAGGAGGGTGCAGCGCCACGGGGATCGCACCGAGACGGGCCCTATCCGCACGCGCGATGATGCACTGCGAGCCCCGGAGATCGCCAGGCAGCGCGCGGCGGAGTGGAATGCGGAAGACGACTGAATGAAAGGGGATCCCCTTCCGAATAAGCGTGCTGAAATCCACCTTCTGGCGCGCCACTAAAGTTGGTGGAATGAGCAGCCAGAAAAACGGATTCGATCTTTTCGACGATCGCAGCATTATTGCAATGCGCGTCAACGACGAACTTCGTGACCTGGCGACGACGGTGACCGCTTCCGATGTCGTCGAACC
>JAHBST010000076.1 GCA_019638975.1 Cryobacterium sp. | reverse complement strand
GACCACTACGGTGCGAGCTCGGGTGACGAGTACGCGCTCATCAAGTCGCAGCTCGAGGCGAGCGGCCTCTTCACGGTTAACCTGCAGTCGACGGAGTGGGTCCAGTACTCCAAGGACCGTTCGGCCGACGTGTACCCGGAATACCAGCTCGGCTGGTTCCCGGACTACTCGGATGCAGACAACTACCTGTCGCCGTTCTTCCAGACGAACAACTTCTTGAAGAACCACTTCAGCAACGCTGAGATCGACTCGCTCATCCAGCAGCAGGCTGTTGAAACCGACCCTGCCAAGCGCACGGCCGAGATCCAGGACATCCAGGCAAAGGTTGCGGCTCAGCTGTCGACCCTGCCGATGCTCCAGGGCGCTCAGGTCGTTGTTGCGGGCAAGGACGTGAAGGGCGTGGATGACACGCTGGACGCGTCCTTCAAGTTCCGTTTCAACGTCCTCAGCAAGTAAGGCCGACTAAGGCGGCTACTATCGAATAGCCGTATCAGGGGGCGGTCCGCGCAACGTGCGGGTCGCCCCCTCCTTTTCGGGCAATATTTATCGCTCAGTGCGTGCGCGACGATTGGCAATGATGACATCAACCGCAGTTTCGGAAAGCCCCACCCCCGACGTCGAGTCGAATCAGGATGCTCGGTCCAAAGGTTCCGGGGGAACCCTCGGGCGCTACATTCTGATCCGACTCCTTCTCATCATCCCGACCGTGTTCATCCTCGTCTCGATGGTTTTCCTGCTCATGCACATGATCGGCGATCCGATCACGGCGGCGCTCGGCGGCAGGCTCACGCCCGATCAGCTTCAGGCGCGCATCCACGCGGCAGGTTACGACCGCCCCATCTACATCCAATACTTCGAGTACCTCGGACAGCTCGTGACCGGAAACTTCGGTACGACGATCAGCGACAATCGCCAGATCTCGGAGATTCTCACGACGTACGGCGGCGCGACTCTCGAGCTCGCCTTTTACGGTCTCATCGTCGCGTTCATCGTGGGCATCCCGCTCGGGATGCTCGCCGCGTACTTGCGCGACAAGTGGCCGGACGCGGTTTTGCGCGTTCTCGCGATCCTGTTCTATGCGACTCCCGTATTCTTCGCCGGGCTCTTGCTCAAACTGGTGTTTTCCGTGTGGTTGAAGGTTCTTCCGGTCAACGGTCGGGCCTCCACGGGCACCGAACTCAACATCCAGTTCCTGCAGCATCCGACGAACATCTATCTCATCGACGCTTTCAGGACCGGAAATCCGGCGGATATCGGGGACGTTCTCTCCCACGCGATTCTGCCCGGAATCGCCCTGGGTCTGCTCACCGCGGGAATCTTCCTCCGGCTGGTGCGGCTCAACGTGATCGGCACTCTGGGCCAGGACTATGTCGACGCCGCGCGGTCGCGAGGTGTCGGCGAGTTCCGCCTCGTGCGCAAACACGCATACAAGCCGGCGCTCGTTCCCATCATCACGGTGATCGGACTTCAAATTGCGCTCTTGCTCGGCGGGGCCGTGCTCACGGAGACCACATTCGAGTGGAAGGGTCTCGGATTCATGCTCGTGCAGTATCTGGGGGCGCGCGACTTCGTCGCCGTCCAGGGGATCGTCGCCTTGTTGGCGGTGATCGTTGCGGTGACCAACTTCATCGTCGACGTGATAGCCGCGCTCATCGACCCGAGGGTGAGGTACTGACATGGCCAAGTCCGTCACGGTGAAAGCGAGCTTCTGGTCTCGCGTTCCACTCATCCGGGAACTCCTGCAGAGCGTCGGATGGCAACGCGGAATGCTCATCGCGGGGCTCACGATCATCGCGGTGTTCCTGCTCACCGCGGCATTCGCGCAATGGCTCGCGCCGTTCGGCTATTCGCAATTGGGCGACAAAGACGGCGCGTTCGGCGCTCAATTGCCTCCGGGTGGCGAGCACGTGCTCGGCACGACTGTCGGCGGGTACGACGTGCTCTCGCGAGTGATCTGGGGAACCCAGACCGCGTTGCTCGTGATCATCGTCGCGGTCGTCCTGTCCGTTTTCGCGGGAGTCATCCTGGGGCTCGTTTCCGGATATTTCGGCGGCTGGCTCGACCGCATCCTCGTCGTCGTGGCGGATGCGGTCTACGCCTTCCCCTCGCTCCTTCTGGCGATCGTCATGTCGATCGTGATCTCCGGCGGTCGCTCGGGATTGGTGAGCGGCATCCTCGCAGCCGCCATTTCCATCACGGTCGTCTTCATTCCGCAGTACTTCCGGGTCATCCGATCCGAGACTGTTCGCATGAAGGCCGAAGCTTTCGTGGAATCCGCGAAAGTCATCGGCGCGAGCAATGCCCGCGTGATGTTCCGGCATGTTCTGCGAAATTCAACGCGAACGCTTCCCTTGATTCTCACGCTCAACGCATCCGAGGCGATTCTGACTCTCGCGGGCCTCGGATTCCTCGGGTTCGGCATCGAACCGACGGCCGCGGCCGAATGGGGTTACGACCTCAACAAGTCGATTTCGGATGTTGCGGCCGGCATCTGGTGGACCTCGGTGTTCCCCGGCCTCGCGATCGTTCTCGTGGTCCTGGGTGTGACGCTCGTGGGCGAGAGCCTCAACGACCTCGCGGATCCGAGGCTCCGGACCCGCCACCGTGCCGTCGTGAATACCGCGCTCAAGACCGAAGTCGATGAACTGGAGGAGAACCTGTGAGCACTCTTGCCAAGGGCGATGAAGCGCTCGAGATCGACAACCTCGTCGTGACGTTCGCGACGGATGGCGGCGATGTGCAAGCGGTCGACGGAGTCAGCCTGTCGGTACGCAAGGGCGAAGTGCTCGCGATCGTCGGTGAAAGCGGCAGCGGCAAGACGGTGACGGCCAAGACGATTCTCGGGCTCCTGCCGGAGACCGCGACGACCTCGGGCATGGTGCTGATCGGCGACGACAACGTTATCAACATTTCCCACCAGCGGCTTCGCGAGATTCGCGGCACGGGTGCGGCCATGGTGTTTCAGGAGCCCTCGACCGCATTGAATCCCGTGTTCACCGTAGGGTGGCAGATCATCGAGGGATTGCGGGCGCACGGCAAATACAGCAAGTCGGAAGCGCGCGCGAAAGCCATCGATATGCTCACGCGCGTGGGCATCCCGGATGCCGAGAACCGCGTGGACTACTATCCCCACCAGTTTTCGGGCGGGCAGAAGCAGCGCATCGTCATTGCGATGGCGCTCGTGCTCGAGCCCGAGATCATCGTCGCCGACGAACCGACGACGGCGCTCGATGTCACGGTGCAAGCCGAGATCCTGGACCTTCTGCGGCGCTGCCGCGACGAGTTCAATGCCGCGATCGTGCTCATCACCCACAACATGGGTGTCGTGGCCGACCTCGCCGATCGGGTTGCCGTGATGTTCCAGGGCAAGATCGTCGAGGAGGCCGACGCGGTTTCCCTGTTCCACCACCCGAAGGATGCATACACGAAGCGCTTGCTCGCGGCGGTCCCGTTCATCGGGGCGGGAACGGCGAAAACTCGGGAACGTGCGGTCGAACGTGCCTCCGCGATCGCGAGCGAGCCGCTCGTCACGGCTCGCGATCTCGTCATCGAATATCCGGGTCGCCTCGGGCGAGGCGGATTCCGGGCGGTCGACGGTGTGAGTTTCGAGATCGGAGCGCGCGAAGTGCTCGGTCTCGTGGGGGAGAGCGGATCGGGAAAGACGACGATCGGTCGGGCGATCGCGGGTCTCACGCGCATCACAGGCGGATCCCTCAACGTTCTCGGTCAGGAAATGCTCGGAGTCCACGAACGCACGTTCCGGCCGCTGCGCCACGATATCGGGTTCGTCTTCCAGGACCCCGCCACGAGCTTCAACCCGTTGCTCACGATCGCGGCGTGTGTCGCCGAACCGCTCATCGTGCACGGCAAGGCGGAGAACGCTGCTGAGGCGAGGTCGCGCGTCGACGAACTTCTCGAAGCGGTCCAACTTCCCAAGAGCTTCGGCGACCGTTTCCCGCACGAATTGAGTGGTGGTCAGCGGCAGCGCGCAAGCCTTGCCCGAGCCATCGCATTGCAGCCGAAACTGCTCATCGCGGACGAACCGACGAGCGCCCTGGATGTTTCGGTGCAGGCGCGCGTCCTCGAACTCTTCGCGGAGATTCAGCGCGATTTCGGGTTCGCGGCACTGTTCATCAGCCACGACCTCGCGGTCGTCGACTTGTTGGCCGATCGGATCGCGGTCCTCTACAAGGGTCAGCTTGTCGAGGAGGGCACGGGCGAGGAAGTGCTCGTCGCACCGAAGCATCCGTACACCCAGCGATTGCTGGCGTCGCTGCCGGTGCCGGATCCGGTGCTGCAGGCGAAGCGCCGCGAGGAGCTTCACCGCCTTCGCGCGATCGAGTCACGGGACGCCGCGGTTTGACCGATCAGAACGTTGTCATCCGCGCGGACGATTTGTCCATTCGGTACCCCTCCCGGGACGTCCGTTCGCGTTTCGTCGCGGTCGAAGGAGTGAGCTTCACGCTCGAATCCGGCGAAATCCTCGGTGTTGTGGGGGAGTCCGGTTCGGGGAAGTCGACGCTCGCGGCAACCCTCGGACTGCTAGGTGGGCACGCGACGACGGAGCTCGTGGTACCGGAGATTTGCGGCGGTTCCCTCTCGATGTTTGGCACCGAGATCCGTGGCATCGGTTCCCGCTCGCGGGACCGGCTCGCTCTCAAGGTCGGATACCTCGCTCAGGACGGCGCAGAACGCCTCGATGCCCGCCTCACGG
Source organism: Cryobacterium sp. (assembly GCA_019638975.1). Lineage (GTDB taxonomy): Bacteria > Actinomycetota > Actinomycetes > Actinomycetales > Microbacteriaceae > Terrimesophilobacter. The sequence goes on along the minus strand of JAHBST010000076.1, from coordinate 4,085 downwards.
TCGCCGAGAACATCGCCGAGCCGATCTATTCGCGGGACCGCAAGTTCAGTTCGCGGGAGGCCGGATTGGCCGTCGCGACTCTCGTGGACTCGGTGCAGCTTCCGCTCGGCCTCATGACGTCTTTCCCCTATGAATTGAGCAGCGGCCAGCGCCAAAGAGTTGCGCTCGCGCGCGCGCTCATCCTCGAACCCCAATTGCTCATCGCCGACGATCCGACGCGCGGAGTCGACGTCACCGTGCGAGCGGGAGTGCTCGAGGTGCTGCGGGAACTGCGGTCGGAGCGCGACTTCTCCGCCGTCATCGTCAGCAGCGACCTCGCGGTGATCGAGTACATTTCGGAGCGCGCACTCGTCCTGCACCGTGGAACGGTCGTCGGATTTGGCCCCATCAATGGGGTACTGCAGGAGCCAATTCATCCCTATCTCAAGGCCCTCGCGGCGTCTCGATTGGGTACAGTCAGTGCATGACTTCGAGTGGGGGCTCGGTTCAGCACCGTAGCGTGCTGGCTTCCCCGGTAACGGACCTGCCAGAAGAGCGACGTCCGAGACCGGGGCCGATTGCTGTGCTCCCCGAACCCGACGATTTCTTCGTCTCGGCCATCGAGGACGCCGGCGGGCAGGTTTCGCCCCTGTCGGACGATACGCGCGGCATCGTCTGGCTGTCGTATGCCCGAGCGGCGGAGTTCAACACGATTCTGGACAGCCATCCCGGCGTTGATTGGGTCCAATTGCCGTGGGCGGGTGTGGATGCTTTCGCCGATGTGCTGACGCGTTTCGCGGACCGGGACCGTCCGCTCTGGACGAGCGCTAAGGGAGCGTACGCGGAACCTGTCGCGGAGCACGCTCTCGCACTGATTCTGGCGCTTTTTCGTGAATTGCCCAGCAGAGTGGTGGCCCGTGGCTGGGGTCCCAAGTCGGGCCGGTCGCTCTACGGCGCACGCGTCGTGATCGTCGGCGCGGGCGGTATAGCCCACGAACTCATGCGGTTGCTGTCGCCGTTCCGCACGTCCGTCACGATCGTTCGCCGAACCTCGGAACCCGTCGAGGGAGCCGAACGCACCGTCACGAGTGCTCACCTTCTCGAGGTGCTCCCGGATGCCGATGTCGTCGTGATCGCCGCGGCGATGACGGGGCCGACGTCGCGGCTGATCGGCGCACGGGAGCTCGCCGTCATGAAGAGGACGGCGATTTTGATCAACGTCGCACGTGGCGGACTCGTCGACACGGATGCGCTGACCGAGGCGCTCGCTGCGGGCGAGATCGCAGGGGCGGGTCTTGACGTCACTGACCCCGAGCCATTGCCCGACGGGCATCCGCTGTGGTCGGAACCGCGCGCGATCATCACGCCGCACACTGCCGACACGCCCGAAATGACGACGCCGCTGCTGGCGGAGAGGGTGAAGACTAACGTGCGAGCATTCCTGGACGATTCCCAATTCGTTGGCCTAGTAGACCCGGAGGCAGGCTATTGACTCTCTTGTGGGCAGGTTCGTATACCGACACGATGGGCGGGTTCTCCCGCGGCATTTCGGCCGTTCGTTTGGCCGAAAAGGGGCTGCAGTTCGCGGGCTTCGGCGCCGTGACCTCTTCGCCATCCTTTCTCATCCATTCGAGTGTTCCCGGCGTGATCTACGCCGTGGACGAGGCCAATGGCCGCGTCGAAGCGTTCCATCGCAAGGGCAAGTCGACGACGCTCGCGCCCATGGGCGGCCAGGCGACATCCGGCAGGGAACCGTGCCACCTCGCGGCAACGCCGGAGTGGCTCTATGCCGCGAACTACCGTACGGGTCAAGTGGACGTTTTCCCGCTCGATGGCGAGGGGCGGATCGGCGAGCTCAACCAGTCGATCCAGCTCAGCGGCAAGGGGCCCAAGCCGGAACAGGATGGTCCGCATCCGCATTCGACGCTCGCGTTCGGCGACACCGCGATCATCGCGGATCTGGGATCTGATCGCGTCCACGTCTACCGCTGGTCCGACGGCGCCCTCGCGCTGGAGTCCTCGCTCGAGTTGCCGGCCGGCACCGGTCCGCGCGACTTCGCCGTATCGCCCACGGCAGGCAAGGTGTACCTCGTCGGCGAGCTGGGAGGCTCGATTTTCGCTCTCGGAGGCGGCCGAAACCTGCAAGTGGTCAAGTCGGGCGGATCCGGCGCATCGCCGGGAGATCACGCCGCAGGACTCGTGATCGACGGGACGGGGCGGTTTCTCTACACGGCTCTTCGCGGATCCAATCGCATCGTCGCGATCGACGCGACGACTCTCGAACCGATCGCGGACCTTCCGAGCGGTGGGGACGTGCCGCGCGGCTTGTGCATTGTCGGAAACCTGCTGCTCGTGGCGAACCAGAGTTCGGGCACCATTGCCGCCTTCCAGCTCGACGCGCAAACCGGCGTCCCGATGATGGTCGGCACTCCGTTGTTCATCGACTCGCCGACGTGTCTTCTGGCCGATTTCTCGTAGGGAGCCTGAGTCGTGCTCGGCAAATGTCGCACGGCAATCTTTGCTAAAGTGGCAAGCTGAATCGCCAATCCTCGATAGCTCAATTGGCAGAGCAGCCGGCTGTTAACCGGCAGGTTCTTGGTTCGAGTCCAAGTCGGGGAGCACTGTCCATCTTCTGCCGCTCGACGAGCCCGTACTCCCGCGGGAGTAGCGCTCCGCTCCGTGCGGCGGATGCCGACCCCTGGACTCGCAACTACGATCAAGTCATGCCCGAGCCCGCCGATTACCGCCGCTCGCCTCACGGCGACAGGTTTTCCGGGCACGGCATCCGAACTCACTCCACGCGCGATCACGGCGCGGCGGCGCTCGCGCATTGGGGGTGGGCGGCGGATGGCGGGGTTCCTCCGCGCTGGACTCGCCCGCCGCGGTGGCCGGGCCTGTGGATTCCTGCGATCGTGTCGCTCATCATCCAGGTGCTGCCGCTGTTTTTCCCGCAACGATTCGGAATCCGCGTCGACGCGGTGAACCGGCCGGGCGAACTCGCGTTCGCGATCGCGATCATGGCGATCGGCCCGCTTGCGTTGCTCGCCGCCCGACGCTTCCCCGGACCGGTCATCGCGATCGTCGCCGCGGCATCCGCGGTCGCGATGCTCTACGGAGGCGAAGACTGGCCGCCATACATTTCGCTCGGGTTTGCGATCATTGCGGCGATCGTGCGCGGTGCGCGCGTGTGGGCGTGGATCTCGGTGGCGACGGCGTGGGTGACGACGCTCACCGTCGCTCTCGCGGCGGGTGTCACGTGGCATCCGTTGCGCATCGCGGGGATTACGCTCGGAATTCTGATCGTGTTCGGGATCGGCGAAGCCATTCGCGGTCGACGAGAACATTTCGAAGAGTTCCGCCGCCTCGCATCCGAGCGCCGGTTGAGCGCCGAGCAGGCCGAGCGGATGCGTCTCGCCCGCGAACTGCACGATGTGCTCGCGCACTCGCTGAGCCAGATCAACGTCCAGGCCGGGGTCGGATTGCACCTCATGGAGTCGCAGCCCCAGAAGGCGGCCGACGCGCTCGCGAGCATCAAACTGACAAGCAAGACCGCGCTCGACGAAGTTCGATCCGTTCTCGGCATACTTCGATCGGGCGCGAACCCGGACGCCCCGCTGGTTCCGGAACCCGATCTCTCGCGGCTCGCCGGGCTTGCGGCATCCATCACGGAACAGGGAGTAACGGTGACCCTCGACAATCGCCTGGACGCTCCGCCCCCGGCAGCGATTCAACTCGCGATCTACCGGATTGTGCAGGAGTCCCTCACCAATGTGTTGCGCCACGCCCACGCGACGAAGACCACCGTGACGCTCAGCAACGATGACGGCGAATATGTCGTGCGCATCGCCGACAATGGCAGCGCGACTCCGCTCGCATCCGAATCGGGGCGCGGACTTCTCGGGATGCGTGAACGCGCGGAACTGCTCGGCGGCCGATTCAGCGCAGGGCCGCGAAAACTCGGCGGCTTCGAGGTCATCGCCGTGATTCCTGTGCCGGCGGCCCAATTATGACGATCAGCGTGGCGATCGCCGACGACCAGCAACTGATCCGTGCGGGCTTCCGCTCGCTTCTGGAAGCGGAATCGGACATCGAAGTGGTCGGCGAAG
>JAHBST010000075.1 GCA_019638975.1 Cryobacterium sp. | reverse complement strand
GCGCGGGGCCAAGTCCGGGAATCTCCGCCAAGACGGAGTTCACATCCGATTTGCGCTTCTGCCGCTGGAACGTGATCGCGAATCGGTGGGCCTCGTCTCTCATGCGCTGGAACAAGAACAAGGCGTCGCTGTTTCGCGGAAGGATGACCGGGAATTCCGCATCGGGCAACCAGATTTCCTCCAGGCGCTTCGCAATTCCGCACAACGCGACTCCACCGGGACCCGTCATGGGTACCCCGGCATCCCTTAGCGCTCGCGCAGCGGACGCCACTTGAGGCTGGCCGCCATCGACGATGAGAAGATTCGGCCGGTACGCGAACCGCGGTCGCGCGGGGGCGCCGTCTTCGGCGATGTCCGGGGGATCCTCTTCGAGTCGGGCCAGCCGTCGCGAGAGCGTCTGATACAGGGATTGCGTGTCATCCGTCGACTCGGAAATGCTGAAGCGCCGATAGAGGTCCTTGCGTGGAAGGCCGTCCTCGAAAACGACCATCGATGCGACGATATTGGTTCCCCCGAGGTGCGACACGTCGTAACACTCCATCCGCAATGGGGCGTCCGCCATTCCGAGAGCTTCTTGAATGTCCGTGAGCGCTTGAGATCGCGCGACGAAATCGCCACTCCGGCGAGTCTTGTAGCTCGAGAGTGCGCTCTGGGCATTTCGGGTGACTGTCTCGGACAATTGGGCGAGATCTCCGCGCCGAGCGACGCGCATTGACACCTTGCCGGCGCTACCACGCTCGAGCCTGAGCTCGGAAAGGAGCCGCTCCAGTTCGTCGGCATCCGACGGCAAAGTCGGAACCACCACGACTCGTGCCGGGACAATGTCTTTCGCACCATCGCCACGACGATTCGAGCCCTCCTGGTAGGCGTTCGCGACGATGGATTCCACGAGTTCCGCCTCGGCAAGGTCCAATTCCTTGTCGACCACCCAGCTTCGCACTCCCCGGATACGGCCCCCGCGAACCGAGAACAACTGCACGGCGGCGGCCAATTCATCGTGAGCAACCCCGAACACGTCGGCATCCACGGTATCGGGAAGAACAATCGTATTCTTCGACAGAACTGTTTCTATCGCGGAGAGCTGGTCGCGGTATTTCGCGGCCGTCTCGAAATCGAGCTGTTCCGAAGCCGCCGTCATTTTCGCCGACAGAGAAGCGGTGAATTGCGAGTCGTTGCCCACCATGAATGACGCGTAATCGAGCGCGATTGATTTGTGATCCTCTTTGCTGATCCGTCCGACGCACGGTGCAGCGCACTTGCCGATTTCGCCGAGCAGGCATGGGCGTCCGGTTTGCTCGGCACGCCGGTAAACGGCATCCGTGCAACTGCGCATGGGGAAAACCTTGAGCAAAAGGTCGAGCGTCTCCCGGATCGCCCAGACTTTCGTGTACGGCCCGAAATAGCGTGCCCCGGGAATCCCGCGATTCCGAGTGACGAGAACGCGCGGCACATCGTCTGCGAGGGTGATCGCGAGGTACGGATACGACTTGTCGTCACGGAACTGGACGTTGAATGGCGGATTGAACTCCTTGATCCAACTGAACTCGAGTTGAAGCGCTTCGAATTCGCTCGCGACGACGGTCCATTCGACCGACGTCGCCGTCGTCACCATTCGTCGCGTCCGTTCGTGAAGGCTCGTGAGGGGCGCGAAATAGTTGCTCAGCCGAGCACGAAGGTTTTTGGCTTTGCCGACATACAGGATTCTGCCGGCCGAATCGCGAAAACGGTACACCCCGGGTGAAACCGGGATCTCTCCCGGTTTTGGTCGGTAGCTGACGGTGGCGGTCATGCCCGCGCGTGTTCGAGTGCTTCCCTCAGGAACACGCCTGTGTGGCTCTTCTTCGAGCGGGACAGCTTTTCCGGCGTGCCCTCATCCACCACTTCGCCGCCCCCCGAACCGCCTTCGGGACCGAGGTCGATGATCCAGTCGGCCGACTTGATGACGTCGAGATTGTGTTCGATGACGATCACGGTATTGCCTTTGTCGACGAGCCCATTCAGCACGAGAAGCAGTTTGCGCACATCCTCGAAATGCAATCCCGTCGTCGGTTCATCGAGAACGTAAATGCTGCGGCCGAGGGACCTGCGCTGAAGTTCGGTCGCGAGCTTCACACGCTGCGCTTCGCCGCCCGATAGCGTCGTCGCGCTTTGGCCGAGTCGGACATAACCCAGACCGACCTCTTCGAGCGTCTTCAAGTAGCGATGGATCGACGTAATCGCTTCGAAGAACTCCGCCGCCTCGCTAATGGGCATGTCGAGTACTTGCGCGATGTTCTTGCCCTTGTAGTGAACGGCGAGAGTGTCTCGATTGTAACGAGCGCCTCCACACACTTCGCACACGACGTAGACGTCAGGAAGGAAGTTCATTTCGATCGTGATCGTGCCGTCGCCCGCGCAGTTCTCGCATCGCCCGCCCTTGACGTTGAAGCTGAACCGACCGGGCAGGTATCCGCGTGCCTTGGCCTCCGCAGTTTCGGAAAACAGCGTGCGAATTCGATCGAACACTCCCGTGTAGGTGGCCGGGTTGGACCGCGGAGTGCGTCCGATCGGCGCCTGGTCGACGTGCACGACTTTGTCGAGGTTGTCGAGGCCGGTGATTCTCGTGTGCGGACCGGGGATCTGGCGCGCGCCGTTGAGCGTGTTCGCCAACGATCGGTAGAGGATGTCGTTCACGAGCGACGATTTGCCCGACCCGCTCACGCCGGTCACGGCGACGAACGTTCCCAGGGGAAATCCCACGGTAATGCTCTTCAGGTTGTTCGCGCGCGCGCCCTCCACCGTGAGAATCCGCTCGGGATCCACGCGTCGACGCTTCGCCGGCGTCGCGATGGATTTTCGGCCCGACAAGTAGTCGCCCGTGATGGATTCCCGGTTCGTGAGCAATTCGGCGAGACCGCCCGAATGGACGACCTCTCCCCCGAGCTCTCCGGCCCCCGGGCCGATGTCGACGAGCCAGTCCGCCGTTCGAATGGTGTCTTCGTCGTGCTCCACGACGATGAGGGTGTTTCCCAGGTCGCGAAGTTTGAGGAGGGTTTCGATGAGGCGCCTGTTGTCTCGTTGATGGAGGCCGATGCTCGGTTCGTCGAGCACATAGAGCACGCCCGTGAGCCCCGAACCGATTTGCGTCGCCAGACGGATGCGTTGGGCTTCGCCCCCCGACAGCGAGCCGGCTGCGCGCGAGAGGTTCAAGTATCCGAGTCCCACTTCCAGGAGGAACTCGAGACGGGCGCGGATTTCCCGCAGCACTGCTGCCGCGATTTTCGCATCCCGGGCGTCGAGCGTCATGTCGTTGACGAACGCGAACGAGTCGACGAGGCTCAATTCGGATACGGCCGCAATACTCCGGCCTCCCACGGTGACCGCGAGCACTTCCGGCTTCAAACGCTGCCCGTCGCAAACAGCGCACGGGATCTCGCGCAGGTAGTTCGACCAGCGTTGCCGGGCCGAGTCCGTCTCCGCCTCGAGATACTTGCGCTCGATATACGGCATCACGCCTTCGAATCCTGTCGAGTAGGTCATTTCGCGACCGAATCTGTTCTTCCACCGGACCGTGACCTTGAAGTTGTTGCCTCGAAGCACTGCCTCGCGAACGCTCTCGGGAAGGTCAGACCACGGCGTGTCGAGGGAAAAATCGAGATCTCCGGCAAGCCCTTCGAGCAAGCGCTGGAAGTAGTTGAACAATCCCTTGCCGGATTGCGTCCAGGGAAGGATTACGCCGTCGGAAAGGCTCAACGACGGGTCGCCGAGGAGGAGTTCCGAATCGACCGACATGCGCGTACCCAGTCCCGAACACTCCGGGCACGCGCCGAAGGGAGCGTTGAATGAAAACGTCCGCGGCTCGATTTCGGTCAATTGGACCGGGTGACCGTTCGGGCACGACAATTTTTCGGAGAACGTTCGCCATGCTGCGGTGCCCTCTTCGTCGATGAAATTGATCGACACGATTCCGTCGGAGAGCCGAAGCGCGGTTTCAAGAGAGTCAGTCAATCGTCCCAGGATGTCGTCGGCCGCCACGAGACGGTCGACGATCACGGAAATGTCGTGTTTGTATTGCTTCTTGAGTGTCGGGGGTGCCATCAATTGCACCGCATCGCCGTCGACCATCGCTCGCGAGTAACCGCTCGCCGCAAGCTCTTTGAAGAGGTCGACGAATTCGCCCTTCTTCTGAGAGACGATCGGACTCACGATTTGATACCTCGTACCCAACTCCAGCTCCATGAGCTGATCGGCGATCTGTTGCACCGATTGCCGTTCGATGCGTTCGCCGCATTCGGCGCAGTGCGGCACACCGATTCGCGCCCACAGAAGCCTCATATAGTCGTAGATCTCGGTGATCGTGCCCACGGTCGACCGCGGATTGCGGTTGGTCGACTTTTGGTCGATCGACACCGCGGGGCTCAGTCCCTCGATGAAATCGACGTCGGGGCGATCCACTTGACCGAGAAACTGGCGCGCGTACGCCGACAGTGATTCGACGTAGCGTCGCTGCCCTTCGGCGAAAATCGTGTCGAATGCAAGGCTCGACTTTCCGGAACCCGACAATCCAGTGAACACGACGAGCGAGTCGCGCGGGATTTCGATGCTCAAATTCTTCAGATTGTGCACTCGAGCACCGCGCACGCTCAATCGGGAATGGGAACCGCCTCGCCCCGCAAGCGTCGACACCATGGCCGATTCATCGAGATCAGCGCTCTCCCGATCGTTCGCCGAACTCAATTGGGGCATGGACACACTTCTCATTCTACGGAGCTACCTTCTGGCAATAGTCGGTGATCGACCACTCGGTCTAGACGTGACCGGCGGCTTCCATATGGCGCAACTCCTTCTTCAGGTCGGCCACTTCATCGCGAAGCCGAGCGGCGAGCTCGAACTTCAATTCGCTTGCAGCATGAAGCATTTGCTCATTGAGATCACGGATGACGGCCTCGATACTGTTGGCGCCCGCTGCCGCGAGTCCCTCGCGTTGCAGCGAACCGCTGCCGAGCGCGGGAGTCGACGCGCGTTTCCTGCCGTCCCGGCCCGCAAGAAATCGTTCGGTGTCGGCATCCTCGCGCGCGAGCACATCGGTGATGTCGGCGATGCGTTTGCGCAAGGGGGTGGGATCGATTCCATTCTCCGCGTTATAGGAGATTTGCCGTTCACGTCGACGATCAGTCTCTTCGATCGCGAGCTTCATGGAATCCGTGAGCACATCCGCATACATGTGCACCTCGCCGGAGACGTTGCGCGCGGCGCGACCGATCGTCTGGATGAGCGATGTCGACGAGCGGAGAAAGCCCTCCTTGTCGGCATCGAGAATGGCCACGAGGGACACTTCAGGCAAGTCCAGGCCCTCTCGCAAGAGGTTGATCCCCACGAGGACGTCGAATACGCCCTGCCGAAGTTCGGTGAGCAATTCGACGCGTCGGAGAGTGTCGACGTCCGAATGCAGATAGCGCACGCGCACTCCCGCCTCGGTGAAGTAGTCCGTCAACTCCTCGGCCATCTTTTTCGTCAGAGTCGTCACGAGCACGCGCTCGTTGCGCTCTGCGCGCACTCGGATCTCTTCGAGCAAATCGTCGATTTGCCCCTTACTGGGTTTCACCACGATTTTCGGATCCACGAGCCCGGTGGGTCTGATCACTTGCTCGACGATGCTGTCCGTTATTCCCAGTTCGTATCGACCTGGAGTCGCCGACAAATACACCTTCTGGCCGACCCGCTCCAGAAATTCGTTCCAGGTGAGCGGTCGATTGTCGAGTGCACTCGGGAGCCGGAATCCGTGCTCCACGAGAGTGCGCTTTCTACTCGCATCGCCTTCGTACATGGCGCCGATTTGGGGAACCGTGACGTGTGATTCGTCGATGACGACGAGGAAATCCTCGGGAAAATAGTCGAGAAGGCAATTCGGCGGCTCTCCCGCCTGGCGACCATCGATATGCCTCGAGTAATTCTCGATGCCGCTGCAGAATCCGATCTGCTCCATCATTTCAAGGTCGAATGTCGTCCGCATCCGCAATCGCTGGGCTTCGAGGAGTTTGCCCTGCCGCTCGAGTTCGCCGAGTCTGAGCGCAAGCTCTTCCCGGATGGTTCCGATCGCTCGCTTCATGGTCACCGGACTCGCCGCGTAGTGCGTCGCGGGAAAAAGAGACACCGAGTCCAGCGACTCGATGACGTCCCCCGTGAGCGGATGCAGCGAGTACAGCGCCTCAATCTCGTCGCCGAAGGTTTCGATGCGAATCGCATGTTCCTCATAGACGGGAATGATCTCAATCGTGTCACCGCGCACGCGAAACTTGCCCCGTGAAAAATCGATGTCGTTTCGCTGGTACTGCATGGCGACGAGGCGGCGGATGAGCTGGTCACGCGGGAGTTTCTGCCCGACTTGAAGTGCGACCATGGCCTCCAGATATTCCTCCGCAGCGCCGAGACCATAAATGCAGGACACGGTGGAGACCACGACGACATCCCGACGGCTCAAGAGCGAGTTCGTCGTCGAGTGCCGAAGCCGCTCGACTTCCGAGTTGATCGAACTGTCCTTTTCGATGAAAGTGTCCGTTTGCGGCACATAGGCCTCTGGCTGGTAATAGTCGTAGTAGGAAACGAAATACTCGACCGCGTTGTTCGGCATGAGTTCGCGAAATTCATTCGCGAGTTGCGCCGCGAGCGTCTTGTTGTGAGAGAGCACGAGCGTCGGGCGCTGCACTTGCTCTATGAGCCACGCGGTCGTCGCAGACTTGCCCGTTCCCGTCGCTCCGAGGAGCACGACGTCGGTCTCTCCCGCGTTGATGCGCGCGGCGAGTTCGGCGATCGCGGCCGGCTGATCACCGCTCGGGGTGTACTCGCTCACCACTTCGAAAGGGCGAACGGCACGCGTGGGTTGCATTGCTCCAGCCTAAACAGGTCCGCCGACACTGGCTGGCGGGTTCGCCTCACGCGGAATGGGAAACGCTCTCCCACAAGGCGTCGGCCTGCCGCAGGGTGTCCTGCAGGGTGCCGTTGCTATCGATCACGACATCCGCGATCGCCAGACGCTGCGTATCGCCGGCTTGCGAGTTGAGCCGGTGCATCGCTTCGGCGCGGTTCAAGCCCCGAAGCTCCATAAGCCGGGCGAGCCTCGTTTGCGTGCTCGCATTCACCACCACGATCAAGTCGAACGCGTGCTCGGCATCCACGCGCGCCTCGACGAGCAGCGGGACGTCGTACACGACGATCGCGTGAGGGTTCTCGGCTTCGGCCGCAACCATGCGCGCTCGCGCACGGTCTTTCACCGCAGGGTGGGTGATGGCGTTGAGCACCGCTCTGCGCTCGGGGTCGGAAAAGATCACATCGGCAAGAGCCGTGCGATTCAATCGGCCGTCCGCATCGATGACCTCCGGCCCGAACGCGCGTTCGATCTCCGCAAGAGCGGGCTCGCCCGGTTCGACCACTTCACGCGCGAGTTCGTCCGCATCGATGTGGATCGCACCGTGCTCGGCGAGCCTCGCCGCGACTACCGATTTCCCCGAGGCGATTCCGCCCGTCAGCCCAATGAGGTACACCTCGTCATGCTAGCGTGACGCGACTCGCACGAGTCAGCTGTTGCCGGAGAGCTTCTCCCGGAGCGCCGCAAGTGATTCGTCATCGGCGAGCGTTCCCGCCGAAGCGCTTTCGCCTGCGGACGATGATGCTCCCGACGACGTGCCGGCAGGAACCTCTCCAATGACTTCGTCGGCGGCAGCCGCAACTTGCTTTTTGTGCGCCTCCCAGCGCGCCTGCGCCGCTGCGTAGTCGAGCTCCCACTTCTCGCGCTGGGACTCGAAGCCCTCTTTCCACTCGTTGGTCTCCGGGTCGAATCCGTCGGGGTACTTGTAGTTGCCCGCTTCGTCGTACTCGGTGAGCATGCCGTACAGCGCCGGGTCGAACTCGGTGCCTTCCGGGTCCACGCCCTCATTGGCCTGCTTGAGGCTCAGCGAAATGCGGCGGCGCTCGAGGTCGATGTCGATGACCTTGACAAACACTTCGTCGTTCACCGAGACAACCTGCTCGGCGAGCTCCACGTGCTTGCCGGACAGTTCCGAAATGTGCACGAGACCTTCGATGCCATCCGCAACGCGGACGAATGCGCCGAACGGAACGAGCTTCGTGACCTTGCCCGGCGCAACCTGGCCGATCGCGTGGGTGCGAGCGAAGAGCTGCCAGGGATCCTCCTGCGTCGCCTTGAGCGACAACGAGACGCGCTCGCGATCGAGCTCGACGTCGAGGATTTCAACGGTGACCTCCTGGCCGACCTCGACGACCTCGCTCGCGTGTTCGATGTGCTTCCAGCTGAGTTCGGAGACGTGAACGAGACCGTCTACGCCACCCAGGTCGACGAAAGCGCCGAAGTTGACGATCGAGGACACGACTCCCTTGCGAACCTGACCCTTGGCGAGGTTCCCGAGGAAGGAGCTGCGGCTTTCGCTTTGCGTCTGCTCGAGAAGCGCGCGGCGCGAAAGCACGACGTTGTTGCGGTTCTTGTCGAGCTCGAGGATCTTCGCCTCGATCTCCTGGCCGAGATACGGCGAAAGATCACGCACGCGGCGCAATTCGATGAGGGATGCCGGAAGGAATCCGCGCAATCCGATGTCGACGATGAGTCCGCCCTTCACAACCTCGATGACGGTTCCCGTGACGACGCCGTCGTCATCCTTGATCTTTTCCACGTCGCCCCACGCACGCTCGTATTGCGCGCGCTTCTTCGACAGGATGAGACGACCTTCCTTGTCCTCCTTCTGGAGAACGAGAGCCTCGACGAGGTCGCCGACCTTGACGACCTCGTCCGGGTCGACGTCGTGCTTGATGGAA
>JAHBST010000074.1 GCA_019638975.1 Cryobacterium sp. | reverse complement strand
AGCTGCCCATCGACGACCTCGGACGGCGCCTTGCGGACGGGATGGTCAGTGCCTACCTGGACGCAGCCCCACCGCACCTCAAGGAGAAGCTCGAGACCGAGACGTGGCGGGTGATCGAATGGCTCGTGGAGCGCGGCAAGAGCCTCGCGAATGGGCTCGCCTCGGCCGAAGCGGCCGAGGCGAGCATGCTCGGCAAGGACACGCTCGTGGGACTCGTGCTGGAGGGCGCTGCGGTCACGCGCGAGGTGCGGCTCGCAGATCTCGACAACAAGCTTGGCAGGGAACAGATTTCTCGCGCGTTGGAACGCGCGACACTGCTCTTGGATGCGCGCATCGGGGGCCTTCGTCAGGGGCTGCTCGACGGTGCGCACCGCGACGCGAGCGATGTCGGCGAGGCGGGAGACCTGCCGTTCCGCATCTCCCGCGTCGGCGACGCGGAGCCGGCAGGCGCTACGGGATCTCGGGCATACCGGGAGGAGGCCCGACTCTGTGTCGCGGAGACCGACGGCGTAGAGACCCGTTGGCTCGTCATCGAGACGCTCACGAGGGAGTGCGCGGAGTCCGAGGAGGGCCGCTCGGTGACCCCGTCACGCGCGCAGCTCCTCGACGAGCACGAGGAGTGGACTGAGCGAGAGGCGCGCGCGCTTGCTGCGCGGGTTGGCCTGGGTGACGATTACGCGTCGATGCTCGCGCTGGCGGCGCGCCTCCACGACGAGGGCAAGCGAGCTCGGAGCTGGCAGCGTGCATTCGGTGTCAGCGAAGCGGAGTGGAAGAGCGGCTTGCGCTACGGCAAGACCACCTCCCGCCCGAACCTCGCGCTGTTGGCTCGTTACCGTCACGAGCTGGGCTCGCTTTTTCACGCCGAGAAGGACGCGCGGGTGCAGGCGCTCGCACCCGAGCTGCGGGACCTCTGCTTGCACCTTATTGCGGCGCATCACGGTTTCGCGCGGCCGTTGCTCCGTACGGACGGGGCGGAGGGGCCGCCGTCGATGCTCACCCTTCGGGCGCAAGAGATCGCGCTACGGTTCGCGCGGCTGGAGAAGTACTGGGGCCCGTGGGGCTTGGCCTGGTGGGAGGCGCTCTTGCGGGCAGCCGATCAGCGCGCGTCCCGGCTGAACGACGAGGGAGGCACCCATGGCTGAGGGTACGAAGACCGAGGCCCACGTGCCGGTCGATCTCTTCAACCCCGGGCAGGTGTTTGCCTGCCTGGGTCTGCTCGAGGCCGCCGACGTGCTGTGCGGCGACGCCGAAGCCTACTTCGACTGGAGCGACGCGTCGGACGTGCGCTTTCGCGTCCGCGCGAGTGGCACCGAGTCGCCGGTCCAGCGCGTGCTGCGGTTCCTCGATCAGGCCGAGGCGCGCGCGGAGGTCGTCGAGGGCAGCCCGAACATCGAGGCATGGAAGGACGCCTGGGGCCCAGGCCCAACGATCGTTCCACGGGCGGCGGGCTATCCCTTCCCGGATCCGTCCAGCCCGGCGACCTTGGTCTGCGCGCTCGTCGCGGGAGCTGATCGGTTGACCCTCGACTACTGGGGCGACGAGACCGGGCGGGACAACGTGAAGTTTTGGGCGGGCGCCGGCGGCTATCCCGGGGTCGCCTTGGCGAGTGACGCGCTCGCCCTCGTGCGGGGGCGCGCTGCGAGCGCCGCAGCTGACCCATTTGCCCTGAGCGCGCCGCAGTCGAGCAGTTTCCGACTGGACTGGCGTCGGGACTACGTTCCGATCGACGCGGGGTTCTCGCTGAATGCTCACGGCAACATGGAGACGCGAGGGTTCCCGCTGGTCGAGCTCCTCGCGGCGCTTGGGCTCAGCCATGCACGGCCGAGGCGTCCCAGCTGGAAGGACAAGCTGATCTACGAGTACGCCGTGATCGGCAGGGGCACGGGTGGGCCCAAGGCGTGGCTTGGTCCAAGCCTACTCCGTGCCGCTCTCTGCGGGCCGAACGGTCCTGGTCAGCGGCTCCCGTGGCCGATGCGTTGCTTCCGGATGCGCTTGGACTGGCCCGGAAAGGAGGGCCAAGCCCGTTCGATCACCACCGTCACCGAGGAGAGCACGTCATGAGCACACTGAGTGAGGACATCGTCAACAGCTGGATCGATCCCAAGGGCCCCGTGGCGCTCGTCCTGCGCGAGCAGCTGATGCCGGTAGAGGGTGAGAACGGCGTATTCTTCCCGCCCACCTACGCGGACGTCGGGTACAACATCGACACCCTCTCCGATGGGACGAAGGTCGCGACCGTGGACAGCGTCGGCTCGCAGGCCAACCGGATGGAGCCGATCTTCGCCGAGGATCCCGAGCTACAGAAGCTTGTGCCGCAGATCACCATCGACGCAGGAAGCGGACGTGCGGTGTCGATCATGGAGGCTGGCCACCGGCTGGGCGACGCAGTCGTGCGCACCTCGGAGCTCGGCGCCGAGGCGTCGGCGGCGTTCGAAGCGTTCCTTTCGACCGGCGACGCGACTGCCATCGCGAAGCTCGCCCCGACCTCGCTCGTATTCGGCGTGTGGGACTCGCGCGCCTCGCAGGCGAAGCTCCCGCGGATCATCCAGTCGGTGATCCGGGCCTGGGACGTGGACACGCTCACTCGCGCTGCCCAGTACACGCCTCCCCTCGACTACGCGAAGCTCGACGTGTTCACGGAAGAGCAGAAGCAGAAGTCGGAGGGTGATGGCAAGAGTCCGCTCGCGCAGAAGGGCTACGTGGCCGTTCCATCGACCGGCGCCCACGGGGGCATCATCGCGCGCGGGTCTATCCAACGCGACGTGACCATCAACCTCGTCGCGCTCCGGCGCCTGTGGGCGAAGGAGAACGGCGACGCGCTCCGCCGGTACGTGCTCGGGCTGTGCTTGGTGGCGGCCACCGAGCCGCTCGACGGTTTCCTCCGGCAGGGCTGCTTGCTGGTGCCGAAGCCCGAGCAGGCGGCCGGCTGGGAAGCCGTCGCGCGCACCGGCGTGCGGACGAGGATCCCGCTCACCAACGAAGCCGCACGTCGTCTGGCCGCGGAGTGGGCAGTGAGCTTCGGCGTAGCCGCGCCTCGGACCGTGAAGTTCAAGGCCGACGCGGCGAAGGCCGAGGTGGACGAGCAGGCCGAGGGCAAGTCGAAGAAGCCGGGCAAGGGGACGAAGGGCTGAGCCGTGGGCGAACACCTCGTCCTCACCGTCCGCCTCCACGACCGGTTCCATGGGATGGTCGAAGGCGGTTCCGAGTGGCCGCCGGCGCCGGGCCGGCTATACCAAGCGCTGGTCGCGGGCGCGGCGCGGGGCCGGAGCCTTCCCGAGGAGAAGCGCCACGCGCTGGAGTGGCTGGAGTCGTTGCCTCCTCCGGTGATCGGAGCGCCGCGCGCGCGGCTCGGAGATCGAGTCGTGCTGTTCGTGCCCAACAACGACGCTGATTCGCTGGCCGACCCGACCGATGTCAGCGCCATTCGCACGAAGAAGGTGGTCCATCCGCGAATCCCCGATGAGGGACCGCTCCTGTACGCATGGCCGATCGAGGCCGATCCCTTCGGTCACGCCTCGCGGATCGCCGAGGCCGCGAATGATCTCTATCAGCTCGGTCGCGGCGTCGACATGGCGTGGGCCTCCGGCGAGGTCCTGAGCGATGACGCGCTCTCCGAGCGTCTGGCTCGATTTCAGGGGGAAGTGCACACTCCGGGCGCCGGCCACAAGGGCGTGCTCGCGTGTCCTGCGCGCGGGACCCTCAAGAGCCTGGTCGCTCGTCATGCGGCTCCCCGGCTCACCGTCGAGGGCACGGGGAAGACGGCGACGACCTACTTCACGAACGCCCCAAAGCCATTCTTCGTCGACGTCGCGTATCAACCGCAGGTGCAGCGCCTGCTGTTCGACCTGCGCCGCATCGATGCGCCCGAGCGGACGGCGCCCGGTCGTCCCTCGGAGGTCGTGCAGCTCATGGAGCGGATCCGTGATGCGGCGGTGGCCCGCCTGAAGGACGCCATGCCGAACGAGGAGGCGGCGATCATGGGCTGTCTCGTCGGGAAGAAGCCGGATGGCACCGGGGCAGGACCGACGGAGCAGCGCGTGCGGATGGTTCCCATCCTCTCTATCGGGTTCGAGCACGCCGATCGCGGCGTGCGGCGTGTGGTCGTTGAGATCCCGTCGGGCGCGCCGCTCCGCGCGGGGGACGTCGAGTGGGCCTTCACCGGCCTGGACGTGATGGACCCCGAGACAGGCGAGATTCGCATGGTCCTCTTGCCCGCCGAAAACTGGGACATGTTGCGCAAGCACTACCTACCCAAAGCGGCGCGCTGGCGGTCCGTGACTCCACTCGCGCTTTCCGAGGCCGCAGGACGTCGTCGAATCGAACCGTCCCGGCGCCGGGAGGAGGCCAAGAGAGGATCGGAGCGAGCCGCCGAGGAAGTGGCCGCCATGGGCGCGGTCGTAGCCGCCCTTCGCCATGCCGGGATCCATGCGCGCGCAACCTCGATCCGGGTGCAGCGAGAGCCGTTCGAAGCAAAGGGCCAGCGGGCCGAAGCGTTCGAGCGAAAGCCGCGATTTCCAAAGGAGCGGCTGTGGCACGTTGAAATTGAACTCGACCGCAGCATTGATGGGCCGCTCGTCCTCGGTGATGGGCGCTTTCTCGGGCTCGGGCTGATGGCGCCGGCAAGAGATATCGTTCCGGGGGTACATGCCTTCGCGGTTACCGACGGGCTCGTTGGCCAGCCTGACCCGCTCGATGTCGCACGGGCGCTGCGCCGTGCGGTCATGGCGAGGGTGCAGGCCATCCTCGGTACGCGTGAGCGGCTCGGACCGTTCGTCAGCGGACACGCTGAGGACGGCGCTCCTATTCGGGGCTCTCGTTCTTCGCACCTCTCGTTCGCCTTCGACCCGGACATGCGAAGGTTTCTCATCCTGGCTCCTCACGTGGTCGAACGACGTGCGCCAACGCTGCTGGAACTCGAGGGACTCCGAACCCTTGATGCCGCGCTCGAAGGGTTCCGCCAGCTGCGCGCGGGGCACGCTGGCGTCTTCTCGCTTTCCCCCAGCGCCATCAGAGAAGTCGATGACTCGCTTTTGGGGCGTTCGCGCGTGTGGAAGACCATCACGCCATACGTTGTCACGCGCCATGCGAAGGGCAGCACGGCAAGGGAGGCACTTGCGGCAGACGTTCTTGCGGAGTGCCGTCGCCTCGGGCTTCCCCACGCCAAGGTGGATTTGAGCGACCTTTGGGGTGCGACCGGACGTGGGCTCACAGGGCACGTGACGTTGCGCTTCGAACGGTACGTTGCAGGGCCTCTGCTACTTGGGCGAACACGTTACTTTGGCGGCGGATTGTTTCGCTCCGCCTGAGAATGCTCTTTCGGCTATAAGCCAGATGCCCGCTATGGCTTGAGGTTATTGCCTTGCTCGATTCGAGCCTGCGCCCAAAGGATCGACACCGGCGCCGCGACCATTCGCTCACCAAATGGCGTAACCCGGTCCTCATCGTAGAGAACCACCCCAAGCCGGAAGTCCTTCCCGCTCGCGGCCGCCAGCTTGCGAAGCCCCTTGAAGTCGGCAGGCCCCACTGTCGCCGCGGCCTTCACCTCGATCCCGATCGTTTCGCCAGATTGGCTTTCGACGACAAGGTCGACCTCGTCCTGGTCCTTGTCCCGGAAGTGGTAGACCTCGCAGGCTTCGTCGTGCCAATCCGCCTGCTTGCGAATCTCGGCGTAGACGAAGGATTCGAGAATCGGCCCGAAGAGGGCCCGGTCATTGGCGATGCCGGCTGCGGTGGCACCGAGCGTCGCAGCGAGAAGACCGGAATCGAGGAAGTGCAGCTTGGGCGTTTTCACGAGGCGCTTCATCCGGTTGCGCAGCCACGGCTCGACGCGGCGGACGATGAACAGGTGCTCGAGCACCCCCACGTATTTGCTGACGGTCTTGTCATCCAGCCCGATCCGGCCGCCGGCCTGGGCGAAATTGACGAGCTGGCCGGAGTGATGCGCCAGCGTCCGGAACAGCTTGGACATCGCGTCGAGCTTCTCGATGCCCGCGATGTCGCGCACGTCACGCTGCAGGAGGGCTCTCAGGTATTCACGCGCCCACGCCTGGCGTCGCGGCGGTGTGTCGCGACGGAGCATTTCCGGATATCCGCCTGTCAGCACGGCGTTCATCAGGGCCTGGTGCTGGAGGAGGTGTTTCGGCGGCACGATCCTGCCCGCGAATGCCGCCTTCAGGAAAGACGGCTTGCCGCCAAGCAACTCGACTTGCGAGAACGGCAACAAGCCCACGACTTCCATCCGGCCGGCAAGGCTCTCGGAGATTTTCGGCAGGGCAAGGACGTTCGCGGACCCGGTGAGGAGGAACCGTCCCGGCCGGCGGTCGTCGTCGATCGAGCGCTTGATCGCACGCAGCAGTTCCGGAGCGCGCTGCACCTCGTCGATGACCGCGCGGTCGATTGTCCGCAGAAAGCCCGCCGGATCGGCGCGCACGCCTGCGAGCACCGTGTCGTCATCCAGCGTGATGTACGCGCGGTCCTTGCCGGCAAAGGCCCGGACGAGGGTGGTCTTCCCGGATTGGCGCGGCCCCGTCACCAGGACGGCCGGCGTGTCGGCGAGCGCGGCTTCCACCTGCCGGGTGGCCATTCGGGGAATCAGGGGGGGAACGGAAGCGGCCATGTCGGAAAATCACCTCGTCCAATCCGGAATATTGTTTCGTCCAATCCGGATTATGCGGTCGTCCAATCCGGAAGGCAATGCCGCCTGGCCGGGGGTGGGGCCGGCCACGCCGCGCAGGAGGATTGATATGCCCGACCAGCGCGAACTCCCCCTCGCCTTTCCCGAGATCTCCCCGGAAACGCCGTTCATCCCCGTGCGGATGGTGAACGAGTTCGTCTACTGCCCGCGCCTCGCCTACCTCGAGTGGGTGCAGGGCGAATTCGCGCACAGCGCCGACACCGTGGACGGCGGCATCAAGCACAAGCGCGTCGACAAGCCCTCCGGCGCCCTTCCCGAAGCGCCCGAGGAAGAGGAGCGGATACATGCCCGTTCGGTGAGCCTGAGTTCCACCCGCCTGGGCATCACCGCGAAGCTTGATCTCGTCGAGGGCGAGGGAACCCGTGTCACGCCCGTGGACTACAAGCGCGGCAAGCGGCCGCACGTGGCCGCGGGGGCCTATGACCCGGAGCGCGTGCAGGTTTGCGCCCAGGGCCTCCTGCTTCGCGAGCACGGCTACGAGTGCGACGAGGCGGTCATCTACTTCGTGGCCTCGAAAGAACGCGTGCGCGTGCCGTTCGACGACGCGCTCCTGGAGCAAACCGTCTCGGCAATCCAGTCGCTTCGGGGTCTCGGCGCGGGCGGGCAGATTCCGCCCCCGCTCGAGGACAGCCCCAAGTGCCCGCGCTGTTCCCTCGTCGGCATCTGCCTGCCCGACGAAGTGCGCTTCCTGAACCAGCCCGGCCCCGAACCCCGTCCGCTCTTTCCTGCGGTGCAGGATGCGACGCCGCTCTACGTCCAGTCGCCCAAGGGATACGTGCGCAAGGATGGCGAGCGCTTCTCGATCGAGGTGGAGAAGCAAGCGGTGGCCTCGGCGCGCATCGGCGAGGTGTCGCAGATCGCCGTGTTCGGGTACGCGAGCCTCACGGCCGGCGCTCTCCACGAATGCTTTCGTCGCGGCATCCCCGTCTCCTGGCACAGCTACGGCGGCTGGTTCGTCGGTCACACGGTCGGCACGGGGCATCACAATGTCGAGACCCGCACCGACCAGTACCGGGCGAGTTTCGAGCCACGCATCGGCCTGGGGCTCGCGCGCGGCTGGGTGGCCGCCAAGATCGCCAATTGCCGGACGATGCTTCGCCGAAATTGGCGAGGTGGCGCGCAAGGCTGGGACGATCCCGACGACGAGCCGTTCGAGCAGGCGCCCGCGACTCCCGGCGAGTCCACGGCGCCGGAGGACTTGATGATTGCCCTCAAGAACGATGGCGGGCGGGCGATGCGCGCGCAGTCATTCGACGAACTGCTCGGATACGAAGGCACGGCGGCCGGCCGCTACTTCCAGAACTTCTCCTCGATGCTTCGCCAGGGAGTCGATGCCGAGATGTCGTTCGACTTCATGGGGCGGAACCGCCGCCCGCCCAAGGACCCGGTGAATGCCCTGCTTTCGTTCGCGTACTCGATGCTGACGCGCGAGTGGACCATCGCGCTGTCGGCGGTGGGGCTCGACCCCTATCGCGGCTTCTACCACAAGCCGAGATTCGCGCGCCCGGCGCTGGCGCTGGACATGATGGAGCCCTTCCGCCCGCTGGTGGCGGACTCGGCCGTGCTCACGGCGATCAACAACGGGGAAGTGCGCCCGACGGATTTCGTCCGTGCCGCCGGGGCCTGCAACATGAGCGACAGCGGCCGCAAGCGCTTCATCGCAGTCTTCGAGCGGCGCATGGAACAGGAAGTGACGCACCCGATCTTCCGCTACCGCATTTCGTATCGGCGGCTCTTCGAGGTGCAGGCACGCCTGCTCACGCGCCACCTGGCCGGCGAGATTCCCGAGTACCCGAACTTCGTGACGAGGTGAGGCGATGGAGCATCTCTACATCGTGACGTACGATATCTCGAGCCCGCGGCGCTGGCGGCGCGTCTTCCGGATAATGGAAGGTTACGGCGACTGGCTGCAGCTTTCGGTCTTCCAGTGCCGGTTGGGAAAGGTTCGAGTACTCGAGCTGGAAGCCAAGCTCGCCGATGCCATGAACCAGGCCGAAGACCACGTGCTGCTGCTCGATCTCGGCCCGATGGAGGGGGTGACGCCGAAGGTGAAGAGCCTGGGGAAGATCTTTCGGGCGGTGGCGCGGCAGCCGGTCATCGTCTGATCCGCCGGATTGTCGCGAGCGCGTCAGCGGCGCTCTGAAACGCACAGGCGCTCGCGGTTTGCCAAGTTCTTTAATAATCAGGAGAAATTGAGCTTCGAGTGGCGTCCAAGTTGCCGCTGCATGGGTTTGTCTGCGGCAATTCGGCGACCGCTCGCGAAATGCTCGCCAAGCCTAGGCAACTCATGGGTTTGCGCGAGGGCGGATTTCCGGGGCAGCGATGCCCCGGCCTCATTGAAGCGGCGAAGCGGCCGGCCTCGTCGCGGGCGCGCGCCTGGATTTCCGGGGCAGCGATGCCCCGGCCTCATTGAAGCCTGAGTTGACCACGGACCTTTCCCAAACCTTCGGGAGATTTCCGGGGCAGCGATGCCCCGGCCTCATTGAAGCCGGCC
>JAHBST010000073.1 GCA_019638975.1 Cryobacterium sp. | reverse complement strand
TCACGCACTCTCACCGAACCGACCGACGTCGGGCGGAGGATTGCAGAGGAAGTGCGCGAACTCTACGACGCGGTGGGCCCGCACCCCCCGGTGCGGCTCATCGGTGTCCGCATGGAGCAGCTCGCCGACGCCGGAACGGGCGCGAGCGGATTGTGGGATGACGACGAAGACTGGCGCGGAGCAGAGCGCGTGATCGACAGTGTGGGCGAACGTTTCGGAAGCGACCTCGTGCGTCCCGCATCGTTGCTCAAGCCCGCTGCAGAGATCGGACCGTCCCAGCGCCGCCCGCACTTGTGACGAGGCTCGACGGCGTCCGAAGGTCAGCGAAGACGTCGACGGGTGACTAGCGTAGAACCATGACGTCAGAAGAGGGATCGAGCCCGGAAAATCCGATCGACAACGAGACCGAGTGGGTAGCCGCGCACATCAAGAAGTTCGACGAGCCCGATGGTTCGGGCTGGCCCGACCAACGCGGTGCGCCGCTCTTGCTTCTCACGACGAAGGGCGCCAAGTCCGGCTTGTGGCGCCGCACGGCCCTCATCTACGGCGAATCGGGCGACAGCTATGTGATCGTCGCGTCGAAAGGTGGTCATCCGAAACCGCCCGGCTGGTACGTCAACCTGGAGGCCAATCCCGAAGTGCGCGTGCAAGTCGAGGACCGCATTTTCCGCGCGAATGCCCGCACCGCCACGCCTGACGAGAAACCCGCCTTGTGGAACCGCATGGTGGAGATCTGGCCGGATTACGCGAATTACCAGACGAAGACTGACCGGGACATTCCTGTCGTCATCCTCGACCCGATCGCCTAGGTCCCGCTACTCGGCACCATTCTGCGTGTCCCAGCCAAGCCGCTTGCGTAAGGCGGCGGCAGCGTCGCGCGGAAAGGCCTCCCAACCGGCTGCGAGCCCGCGTTCGGCCAGGTCAAGCAGTTTCCTGGCTGCCGTTTCGACATCCGCCTCGAGCGCGTCGCCGATGACGCGACCGGCTTCCGGATAGACGAGCTCGAATCGGCGGCGAGATTCGAGGCTGTCGAGACGTTCTGGTCGGTCGCCGGGGATTCGCAGGCGCCACACGTCGACGAGGCGGCTCACCGCGGCGCTCCGGATGGCTGCGCCGGCAATGAGGACTTCCCCGCGCCGCGCCCGACCGACCCCGACGAGCAGAAGAGTGAGGAAGATGCGGATGTCCCGTTCGGCGTCTGCGAGCGCACTCGGCTTCTCCTTCGCCGCGATCGTCGCCATCGCCTCCGCGACGCCGCCTCGATCGAGAACCACGTCGTAATCGTTCCCGTGCCACGTGAGCAATTCCTCGAGCGAGGCGACGTCGAACTCGAGTACGTGCCCGTTCTCGTAAAAGGCCTTGAAGCCTTCCTCGGGGTCGATCGCGCAGAGCACGAGTTTCTCGAATCGCGGCAACCAGCCGAGGTCGCTCTTCAGCGAATCCTGCATGCCGGACTCGGTGACGACAGCGAAGTCGTGATCCGACCACTCATCATGACGGGACCGGTCCGCCGTCGACCCCATGAGGACAAGTCCGATCACTTCGGTGCGGGCGGCAAGGTTCTCGAGAAGTTCCGAGGTGAATTCCTCGAATTCGACAAGCTCCATGCGGAGAGCTTAGGGCTCAGCCGACGTGGGGCACGACCTCTCGAGCGAGGAAGTCAAGGTGGTCGAGATCGTGGAGGTCCATGATCTGAAAGTAGATCCGGGTAATGCCGAGTTCCCCGAGTCGCCCGATGCGGTCGATCACTTCGGATGCTGTCCCCGCAAACCCGCCTGCCGCGCGCATCCGATCGACGCTCTGCCCGATCGCACTCGCCCTCCGCTCGGCCTCGGCCGCCGTTGCGCCGACCGCGGTCGTGCCCGGCATGGACACTACGAGCGACGCGAGATCGCGACCGATATCTTCGCACGCATTCCTCAGCCGCTCGATGCGGGGAGCCATCTCGTCGAAGGGCCCGAAGCCGGTGTTGTATTCGGTGGCGAACCGGGCGGCTAGCGCGGGGGTCTTTGTCATCCCGCCGCCGCCCACGATCAGGGGCACTTGTGATTGCACAGGTTTGGGCAGCGCGGGCGATTCCACGAGCGAATAGTGTTCGCCGGAGAAGTTGTAGTGCTCACCCACAGGCGTAGACCACAACCCCGTGACAATCTCGAGTTGCTCTTCGAGAAGTCCGAAGCGTTTCGCAGGGAAGGGGATCGCGTACGCGAGGTGCTCTTTTTCGTACCATCCCGCGCCGAGCCCCAGTTCCGCGCGCCCGCCCGACATCGCATCCACTTGGGCGACCTGAATCGCGAGGATGCCGGGAGAGCGGTAGGTGACCGACGAGACGAGGGTGCCCAGCCGGATGCGGCTCGTCTCGCGCGCGAGGCCGGCAAGACTCGTCCACGCATCCGATGGGCCGGGCATGCCGTCGCCCTTCCCCATGACGAGGTAGTGGTCACTGCGGAAGAAGCCGTCGAATCCGAGTCGTTCGGCCGTCTGCGCGACGGTGAGCAGATCGTCGTAGCTCGCGCCTTGCTGCGGTTCGGTGAAGATTCGAAAGTCCATCCCTTTAGACTGCCACGCCTATACTGGGACGCGAACACGGGAGTCCGGTGAGCCGGGCTGAGAGGAAGCTGATCCAAGCTTCGACCGTCGAACCTGATCTGGATCATGCCAGCGCAGGGAGGACCATTCTCATTCATCCCGTGCCATTTCCTCGAGCGAAAGGGCACGAAAAGTGACCAGTACGACAAACATCCAGCCCACAACCCCCACGACGCGGCGATCCCTGCGCTGGCGGGTCGTCGACATCGTCGTGGCGAGCGTGATCGCCGTCGCGAGCAGCGTCGTCTTCTTCGCCTGGGACATCGCGCACGATGGCGTTACCGGCCCCCTCAAAGCACTGCTCCCCGGTGCGCAGGCGATCGACGGCGGGATGTGGTTGTTCGCCGGCGTGCTGACGGCGCTCGTCATCCGCAAGCCCGGCGCGGCGCTCTACGGCGAATTCGTCGCCGCGGTGATCTCCGCGCTTCTCGGCAATCAGTACGGAGCGACCGTGCTCGTGAGCGGGCTCGTGCAGGGCCTCGGCGCCGAGATCGTGTTCCTCGTGTTCCTCTACTCCAGTTGGCGGGTGTGGGTGGCGATTCTCGCGGGCGTGGGGGCCGGAATCGCGAAGGCGGTATTCGAGCTCATCGTCTGGTACCCGGGCGCCGACACTCTCTTCATGGCCGTGTACACGATCGCGTCGATCGTGAGCGGCGGAGTGATCGCCGGGTACTTGTCGTGGCTCGCCGTGCGCGGCCTCGCAAAGACGGGTGCCCTCGATCGCTTCGCTTCGGGGCGCGAAAGCTCGACTCGCGTGTGAGGAAGACCGAGATGCCGTCGGCCGGCCGGAACCCGCGTGGGGAGCGGGCCGGCCGAGAACGCATGCCTCTACATCCGGTCGGCATTCGCGCGACGGAATGGGGCTGGCGTCACGCGTCGCGCTCGCGGTGGGCGCTCCACGGGCTCGACTTCGTCATCGAGCCGGGCGAGCGAGTGCTGTTGCTCGGCGCGTCCGGTTCGGGCAAGTCGACGCTGCTGCAAGCCATGGCGGGAGTGCTCGGTGGGAGCGAAGAAGGCGAGGCGGCGGGCGAGCTTCTCGTGAACGGTCTGCCGGCGACGCAGTCTCGCGGACACTCCGGACTTCTTCTTCAAGACCCGGACAGCCAGGTCATCCTCGCCCGAGTCGGCGACGACGTTGCCTTCGGATGCGAAAACCTGGGTGTGCCTCGCGAGCAAATCTGGCCCCGAGTGCAGAGTGCGCTCGACGCGGTCGGCTTGCGTGTCCCGCTCGATCGGTCGACATCCGAGCTTTCGGGCGGGCAGAAGCAGCGGCTTGCCCTCGCCGGCATCCTCGCGATGCAACCGGGCGCGCTGTTGCTCGATGAACCGACGGCGAACCTCGACCCGACGGGCGTGACCGAAGTGCGAGAAGCCGTCGGCTGCGTTCTCGAGCGGACGGGCGCGACCTTTGTCGTCGTCGAACATCGCGTCGAGGTGTGGCTCCCGCTCGTGAATCGCGTCATCGTGCTGTCGGCGGAAGGTTCCGTGATCGCGGATGGTCGACCGGATGACGTGCTGCGCACGCGCGGGGCGGAGCTCGCCGCTTCGGGTGTTTGGGTCCCCGGATTTCCGCCCGCTGTTCCGAGCCGTTCTGCCGCAGCGGGCGCAACGCTGCTGACGACGAGCGAACTCACGGTGGGGCGCGGTTTGTCCCGACGGCAGCCGCCTACATTCGCTCGAGCGTTCCCGGATGTCGGAATTCGCGAAGGCACGACGACCGCGCTGACCGGGGCGAACGGTTCGGGGAAGACGACTATCGGCCTCACGCTCGCCGGTCTGCTTCCGCCGATTGCAGGGGAGGTCCTCGCACGCGAGGAGCTGCGCGGGCACGCGGGCAAGCATCCGATCGGGTGGAAATCCCGCGAACTCCTCACTCGAATTGGAACGGTATTCCAGGAGCCGGAGCATCAGTTTTTGCGTGCGACAGTGCGCGACGAGCTCGCGGTCGGGCCGC
This sequence comes from Cryobacterium sp., assembly GCA_019638975.1. Taxonomy (GTDB): domain Bacteria; phylum Actinomycetota; class Actinomycetes; order Actinomycetales; family Microbacteriaceae; genus Terrimesophilobacter. The sequence continues at coordinate 4,785 of JAHBST010000073.1, read as the reverse complement.
GCGCGCTCAAGTTGACGAACCTGGAGGTTGCCGCGCGGGTCGACGAATTGCTGGAGCGATTGAGGTTGTCTGCTCTCGCGCAAGCCAATCCGTTCACACTGTCGGGCGGCGAGAAGCGCCGATTGAGCGTCGCGACCGTTCTGGCGAGCCGCCCCCGGATTCTCGTTCTCGATGAACCGACGTTCGGGCAGGATTCCCGCACGTGGGAGGAGCTCGTCGCACTCCTCTCGGAATACACGAGAGATCAGAACGCGATCATCGCGATGACGCATGACCAATTGTTCGTGGATGCGCTCGCCGACGAGGTGGTGCGGTTGTGAGGCATCCGTTTTCGCGCGTCAATCCGGTCGCGAAGCTTGGCGCGGCGCTCCTGCTCGCCGCGTGCCTCGTGCTCACGATTGACTGGGTTTCGGCGGGCACCGCACTTCTGCTCGAGCTCGCGGCATTCGCGTTCCTCGGCGTTCCCGCGCGTCAGTTTTGGCTCCGAACCCTGCCGGTGTGGGTCGCGGCACCGCTCACGGGAATAACGATCCTGTTGTACGGAAGGCCATCGGGTACGGTCTATTGGGAATTTCTGGCCGCGCACGTGAGCGACGGATCAATCAACCTCGCCATCGCCACGGCACTCCGGGTGCTCGCGATTGGCCTGCCCGCCGTAGTGCTCTTCATGACGGTGGATGCGACGGACCTCGCGGACGGTCTCGCCCAGGTTTGGCGCCTCCCGAGTCGGTTCGTGCTCGGTGCGCTTGCCGCGTTTCGATTGGTGGGCCTCTTTCTGGAGGATTGGAGATTCCTCGAACTTGCCCGGCGCGCACGGGGAGTGGGGGACACCGGTCGCTTCCGCCGCATACCGGGCCAAGTGTTCGCACTGCTCGTTCTGGCAATCCGCCGGGGAAGCAAACTCGCTATCGCGATGGAGGCTCGAGGGTTTGGCGGGTCCGTTCCCCGCACCTGGGCGCGCGAGTCTCGATTCGGCCCGGGGGAGTGGCTGACCGTGATTGCTGGTTTGATGGTGGGCATGACCGCAATCATCGTGGCCGTGACCACCGGGCAATGGAACTTCATTGTCGGATAGCGCTGCACGGCCGGACGGCGCCCGGGACGCGATTCGGCGACCCGACATCGTGCTTGTCGACGGCCGCAGCGGTTCGGGCAAAACCGAGCTCGCCCGCGCAATGGTGGAACAGAAGCCCGAGCTTCAGCTCGTGCGCATGGACGAGCTGTATCCCGGATGGGCGGGGCTTGAGGCGGGAAGCCGGCACGTTCACGACTTCGTGATCACCGCATCCGTTCGCCGCTGGCAGCGGTGGGATTGGGCAAATGGTTCTCCCGCGGAATGGCACGTTCTCGATCAGCGCCGGCCCATTCTCGTCGAAGGCTGTGGCGCGCTGAGCCGCGCAAACCGGGCACTTGCCGCGTATGCGGTGTGGGTCGAGCTCGACGAAGAATCCCGTCGAGCACGCGTTCTCGCTCGTGATGGGGACTCGTGGGACGGCCATTGGGATGAGTGGGCCGCGCAAGAGGACGCATTCATCGAGCGGGAGGATCCGCGGGGTCTCGCCGACGCGGTGATCAGCGGCAACGAGATTTTCTGACCGCGCCTAGTGTTCTGCGCTGAAGTGCATTGTGAGCGGAGAACCGACGGACGTCGTCGTCAGCGAGTCTCCTGAACAAATCACGGTCATGTCGGTACCGTCGGCTCCCTCGGTCGGGAGCGGGGTTTCCGCGCTCGATTCGGTGCCGTTGACATTCACAGTGTTCGATACCGTGAGGTTCGATATCCAGCCGCTGAAACCGACGACGTTGGTGTCGTCGATCCAGGCCCACTCGCCATTCGCCGGACCCGCCTGATGCTGGGTGAGCGTGAGGGTCAATCCGTGGTCGAGCGGCGACACGACGACGAACGTCAGATCGGTCGTACTGCCCATGGTGCCGGCTTCATTGAAGAACAATTGCTGGCTGCCGGAGCCCGTGGCGGATGTGGCAGGAGAGCCATGCGCTTGAAGATTGGCGAGAAGTTGTTGAGCAGCATCCGCGACGTCGAGATTCCAGTTCTTGCCGCTCAGGCACGCCGTGTCGGAGTGGCCGGATGCCGTTCCCCCCGTCGGCGTGCCGCCGCCAGCGCCGCCGGCACTGCATCCGGTGAGGGCCGCGACGAGAAGTGCGGGTACTGCGATTGTGAGAACCCGGCGTGTGGACATTTCTTCCTCCTCGGTGCCGGACGGGACATCCGGTTCACCCGATTACACGACGGTTGAGGCCCGGTACCGGGTTGACGTCAACCCCAGCCGAGCCGATGTAGTTCGTCGTCGTCGATGCCGTAAAAGTGCGCGATCTCGTGAACGAGGGTCACGTGGATCTGATCTTTGAGTTCGTCGATGCCCCCGCTGATCTCGAGCAACGGCTCACGGTACAGGATGATGCGATCGGGCAATTCCCCGAAGCCGTATTGGCCGCGATCCGTGAGGTTGACGCCGTCGTAAAGACCGAGGATGTCGAGCGAGCCGTCCTCGGGGCGATCTTCGACGACAAAGACGACGTTGTCGAGGCCGTCGACCATGTCGTCAGGCAACGCATCGAGTTCGCCGACGACGAGCTTTTCGAAGTCTTCGGCGTTCAGGGCGTGGTCAGTCATTATCGCCGTCGGCAGGGGCGACCCGGTCGTCGACGGCTTCCACGAGGGAGTTTTGCAGGAAGCCGAGCCAGTCATACAAATTTTGAAGAACGGAATCCTCGCTCGGCCCCTGGTCGTCGGCCTCGATTCCCAGCCGGCTTGCGAGCGACAGTCGGATGTCGGTGAGACTGCGCAACCATGCCGTCGCTTCCGTCGATCCGAGGCGCACCACTCCCGTCTCGATCGCCGCGGAAAGCGACACGATCACGGCATCCGCGTTCGCGACCTTGCGATCGATGAGGCCCGACGCGGTGTAGCGGCGGAACTCTGCGGACGATGCGGGATCGCCCGGGTAGGCGTCCGGCAACATGCGAATGACGGCGGGATCGTTCGCGTTGCCTTCACGAAGCAGCACCGAGACCTGGGACGCGAGACTCTGCAGAAGGAGCGCTTCATCCCGATCGAGTTCGGCCGAAATCGCACCGTCGTGCTCGCGGATGAACGCTTTCACACGTCCGCCTTTCCCATGGTCGCCCACAGTCCGTAGTCGTGCATTGCCTCGACGTGGCGTTCCATCTCTTCGCGCGAACCTGTCGCGACGACCGCGCGACCGGTGAGGTGCACTTGGAGCATGAGCCGTTCGGCTTCGGCGGCCGGGTAGCCGAAATAGCTGCGGAACACGTACGACACATACGACATGAGGTTCACGGGGTCGTTGAGCACGAGCGTGACCCAGGGAACGTCGAGAGCGTTGCGTTCCTTCGACGTGGTTTCTTCGATCGTGTCCGCCACGCCTCCAGCCTATGCTCGCGCGCTGAAACAGAGAGCGAAGGCGATTTCGTGCGTCCGGGGCGGCGCCGATGCCGACGGCCTTTGCAGCCGCCAGTATTGGCGCGACGAATTTAGCGAATTGGGGTGATCGACGGGATTTGAACCCGCGACATCCGGCACCACAAGCCAGCGCTCTACCAACTGAGCTACGACCACCATGCGCCGCGGCGTAAACCCCGGCAACGACTCACCATCTTATTACAGTCGCGGAGCGAAGTCCTCAATCACGGAGGCCGCGACCGCTTGCACTTCGCCGGTCGTCGGTCCGGGGTCGGCAACGAATGCCGTCTTGCGGTAATAGTCGAGTTCGCGGATCGATTCGAGGATGTCGGCGAGCGCACGATGCCCGCCATCCTTTTCGGGCGCGTTGAAGTAGATCCGAGGTATCCACCGCCGCACGAGTTCTTTGATCGAGGACACGTCGACGTTGCGATAGTGAAGGTGGCTGTCGACGCGCGGCATGTACCGGGAGATGAACGCCCGGTCCGTGCCGATGGTGTTTCCGGCGAGCGGCGCCTGCTGGGGGGTGGGGACGAACCGCCGAACGTACTCGAGTACGGCATCCTCCGCCTCGCGAATCGTCACGCCATCGGGGATCGCTTCGAGAAGCCCGGAACTCGAGTGCATGTCGCGGACGAATTCGCTCATGTGATCGAGGGCGGTTTGATCGGGATTGATGACGACGTTGAATCCGGGGTCGAGGATAGCCAGCTCGAAGTCGGTGATGACGACGGCAACTTCGACAAGCTGGTCGACGGCGACATCCAGCCCCGTCATCTCGCAGTCGATCCACACGAGTCGGTCGTTGCCGTTTGCCATTGCTAAAGTCTACTGACCTTGTCAGACGGGCCAATTGCTGCGTGCGTTGGCCACTCCAACGTGGTAGTAAGAGTGCATGACCAACGAAACCCCCACGATCAAGCGTGGCGACGAGTACATCGTGATCTACTCCGGCGGCCCAAACGACGGCCGCATGGATAAGCGGATCAGCACGGATGGGACGTGGGACACGGAGATCACGGTGCTCACTGCCGTGGACGGCAAAGAGACGATGATCGACTACAACATGGCAAGCTGGCGCGAGCTCGGCGGCCAGTATCACGTCACGTATGTCTTCGACAAAGCGGACAGCGAGCCGGTTGAGGACCCGGAGGATCGGGGCGGACGGCAGTAGCGATGCGTTCAGCATCCGTCGTTTCGGTCGCGCTGGCAGTTGCCTTCAGTGGGTTGCTGAGCGGTTGCGTTCAGGCGCCGCACGTTCCGGTCGCGACTTTTCAAGTTGCGGGCGGGGAGACGTACAGGATCGAACTTGCGACACCTGAGTTGGAGGCCCACGCACG
>JAHBST010000072.1 GCA_019638975.1 Cryobacterium sp. | reverse complement strand
ACGGGAAAACGCGAGAACCCGGTCGCCCGTGCGAGTGCGACGACGGCATCCGCGGTGTCGGATTTGTCGATGCTCGCGACGCGCGGCCTCGGCGTCATGGCATCCGAGGCGACGTGGCCGGCGAACACGAGCGTTCGCGAAAGCAAAGTCGCGGTGTCAAGATCGAGCGAGCCGGCGGTCGCCGAGCGCCTCACGAGCGAACGCAATTCTTCGGCGGTTCGCGCTGACGACAATTCCTCCTTGGGCTCGATTCCGAACAAGCGGAGGATCGCGTTCGCGGAATTGTTGAGCAACAGCACGGCGGGTCGGAACAACCACGTGAACGCGACCTGGAACGGCAAGGCGAACTTCGCAACGCGCAAGGGAAGCGCGAGGGCGAAATTCTTCGGAACCAACTCGCCGACGATCATGGACAAAAGAGTCGCGAAGAGGACCGCGACGACGCTCGCGATCGCCGCGACCACGCCATCCGGCCAAGCGAGCCCTTCGAGCCACGGGCGCACGAGCCTGCTGACGGCGGGCTCGAGCATGAATCCCGTGAGCAGCGTCGTCAGCGTGATGCCGAGCTGGGCGCTCGACAAGTGGGTCGACGTGCGCTTGAGAGCGCCGATCGTGATGCCGAGGCGCCGCTCCCCACGATCGCGGCGAGCTTCGAGTTCGGATCGATCGAGATTCACGAGGGAGAACTCGGAGGCGACGAAGAGGCCGGTGCCGACCGTGAGGATCAGGCCGATGCCGAGCATGATCAACTCGGTCACGATACCTGCTCGACGACGCGTTCGGCGCGACTCAGTTCGACAAAGTTCCGGCGGGCAGCTCGTCCAGGTGGAGGGTCGTCCATTATCTGATCGAGTATAACGGTGCCGGGCGAGCTACCACCCGACGGGCAGCGCCTTGCCTTCCTCGTATCCCGCCGCGGATTGGATGCCGACGAGGGCCCGATCGCGGAATTCGACGAGATTGCGCGCTCCCGCGTAGGTGAACGACGAGCGCACGCCCGACGTGATCATGTCGATCAAATCTTCAACGGAAGGCCGCGAAGGGTCGAGCTGGATCCGCGACGAGGATATCCCTTCTGCGAACAGCGTCTTTCGCGCAAGCTCGTACGCGTCGAGTCGGTCGAATCGTTCCCGGACCGCTTTCGTGGACGCCATTCCCCAGCTTTCCTTGAAGTACGCGCCGTTCTCGTCGGTCTCGAGAACGCCGGGGGCTTCAATCGTGCCCGCGAACCACGATCCGATCATGACGGATGCGGCGCCCGCGGCGAGCGCGAGTGCGACGTCCCGCGGGTACCGCACGCCGCCATCCGCCCACACGCTCGCGCCGACCTCGCGCGCTGTCGCTGCCGTCTCGAGGACCGCGGAGAATTGGGGTCGACCTACCGCCGTCATCATGCGCGTCGTGCACATCGCGCCGGGACCGACGCCGACTTTGATGATCGTCGCTCCCGCAGCCGTGAGATCCCGCACCGCCGACGCGGTCACGACGTTCCCGGCGACGAGCGGGATTCCGAGGCCGAGAGCCGCTACGCGCGACACCGCGGAGAGCATCGCCTCCTGGTCGCCGTGCGCCGTGTCCAGAACGAGCGTGTCGACGCCGGCCGCGGCCAACGCGCGGGCTTTCGCCTCGACGTCGCCGTTGATACCGAGCGCGGCGGCCACTCGCAACCGACCGTCGCGGTCGACATTCGGCGAATAGAGCGTCCCGCGCAAGGCGCTCTTGCGGCTCAGCGTTCCGACGACCGTACCGTGGTGGAGCACCGGGGCGAATTCGAGGTCCGCAGCAACCATGAGGTCGAAGGCGCGTCGCGGATCCGTCACATCGTCCGCGTCGATCGAGGCCACGGCGCCGGTCGCGAGATCGCCGAGGCGGGCTCCGGGCATCGCGGTTGCGAGCGCCGACGCGTCGATGAAACCGTGGAATTCGCCCGTTGCCGACCGGAGAACTATTCCGTGGCCGGCGTGGGGCGGAACGAGCGTGAGCGCATCCGCGACGGAAGACTCCGGCGCGAGCTCCCACGGCGTGTCGAAACCGGTGGGCTGATCCTTGACCCAGCGGATGGCGGCGTCCAGCTCCTGAAGCTGCAAGTCCTGCGGCAACACTCCGAGTCCACCGCGCCTGGCCATGGTCGCGGCGAGCCTGGCACCCGTCACCGAGTTCATGTTCGCGGAAACAAGAGGGATCGTGGCCCCCGTTCCGTCGTCCGGCGCGAGCGAGACGTCGAGTCGGCTGGACACATCCGATCGACTGGGAACGAGAAACACGTCGGAGTACGTGAGGTCGCTCTGGGGCATCGCATCATAAAACCGCATGTTTTTAAAGGTACCGGCTGCGGTGTCGAGTCGGCGTGGAGAGCTATTCCGATTAAGCTGGTTCGCGAGCAATGATTTCTGCCCAACACAGCTGTTAACCAAAAGAGAGCAGGCGGTCAGGCGTGTCCAGCCAAACCACCGGAGTGTCCGAGGATGGATCTTCCGGCGAATTCGGAGCAAACGAGTGGCTCGTGGATGAAATGTACGAGCGATTCGTGGCAGACCGCGACTCCGTCGACAAGTCCTGGTGGCCGATCCTGGAGAACTATCACCGGGTCAAGACGAGCGACGTGATCCCTTCCGTCACCCCCGATCCGGTGCCTGCCGCTCCCGAGCCCGCAGCGACTCCCGTGAGTACCGACACCGCCGAGCTCAACCTCACGCAGCCCGTGGCGCGAACGACCTCGATCGCTCCCAAGTCCCAGCCGATCCCCGCGGACGCTCCGAAGACCCAGCCGATCGATCACGTCGAGACGGAAGCAACGGATGAGCCCGTGAACTCCGTGCAGCCGCTCAGGGGAATGTCCAAATCTCTTGCCGCGAACATGGATGCGAGCCTGACCGTTCCGACCGCCACGAGCGTCCGGACGATTCCGGCGAAGCTCCTGATCGACAATCGCATCGTCATCAACAATCACTTGAAGCGCGCTCGCGGCGGAAAAGTGTCCTTCACCCACCTCATCGGCTGGGCGCTCGTGAAAGCGATCAAGGATTTTCCGAGCCAGAACGTGTTCTACGAGGAAGCCGACGGCAAACCGTCCGTCGTGACTCCCGCGCACATCAACCTCGGAATCGCCATCGACCTCCCGAAGCCCGACGGAACACGAGCCCTGCTCGTTCCGAGCATCAAGCGCGCCGACACCATGGGATTCGCAGAATTCGTCGCGGAGTATGAGGCTCTCGTCGGCAAAGCGCGCGCGAACAAGCTCACGGCGGACGACTTCGCGGGCACGACGATCTCCCTCACGAACCCCGGCGGCATCGGGACCGAGCACTCCGTCCCGCGTCTCATGAAGGGCCAGGGCTGCATCATCGGCGCCGGGGCGCTCGAATATCCCGCCGAGTTCCAGGGGATGTCGCCGACGACTCTGGCGAATCTGGGGGTCGGCAAGACGATCACGCTGACGTCGACATACGACCACCGCGTCATCCAGGGCGCAGGTTCCGGCGAGTTCCTCAAGATCGTGCACGAACTCCTGATCGGCGAGCGCCACTTCTATGAAGACATCTTCGCCGCGCTGCGCATCCCGTACGACCCGATCCACTGGGCGGCGGACATCCACGTCGATACCGCGGATGCCGTCGACAAGACCGCGCGCGTGCAGGAACTCATCAACGCGTACCGCGTTCGCGGTCACCTCATGGCGGACGTGGATCCGCTCGAATATCGTCAGCGCACGCACCCCGACCTCGAGATCTCGAGCCATGGCCTGACGTTTTGGGATCTCGACCGCGAATTCGTCACGGGCGGATTCGGTCGCCGCCGCTCGGCGCTGTTGCGCGAGATCCTCGGCATCCTTCGCGACTCGTATTGCCGCACGATCGGCATCGAGTACATGCACATCCAGGATCCGGCCGAACGGAAGTGGATCCAGGACCACGTCGAGACGCCCTACACGAAACCGACGCACGACGAGCAAATGCGCATCCTCGCCAAGCTCAATGAAGCCGAAGCGTTCGAAACCTTCCTCCAGACCAAATACGTCGGCCAGAAGCGATTCAGCCTCGAGGGCGCCGAGTCGATGATTTCCCTGCTCGACGCCGTCATCCAGACCGCGGCAGAGCAAGAGCTCGATGAAGTCGCGATCGGCATGGCCCACCGCGGACGCCTCAACGTTCTCACGAACATCGCCGGGAAGACCTACGGGCAGATCTTCCGTGAGTTCGAGGGCACACAGGATCCGCGCACGGTTCAAGGATCCGGCGACGTCAAATACCACCTCGGCACCGAAGGCACCTTCACGGCGGCGAACGGCGAGAAGATCCCCGTGTATCTTGCAGCGAATCCGTCGCACCTCGAAGCGGTCGACAGCGTCCTGTCCGGGATCGTCCGCGCGAAACAGGACCGCAAGCCGATCGGAAGTTTCCGCATCCTTCCGATCCTCGTTCACGGCGACGCGGCGATGGCGGGCCAGGGAGTCGTCGTCGAGCTCCTCCAGATGTCCCAATTGCGCGGATACCGCGTCGGCGGCACGATCCACCTCGTCGTGAACAATCAGGTCGGATTCACCACGCCGCCAGCGGAGGGACGTACGTCGGTCTATGCGACCGACGTGGCGAAGACCATCCAGGCGCCCATCTTCCACGTCAACGGCGACGATCCCGAAGCCGTCATGCGGGTCGCGGAGCTCGCGTACAGCTTCCGGCAGGAATTCCACAAGGATGTCGTCATCGACCTCGTGTGCTACCGGCGTCGCGGCCACAACGAGGGCGACGACCCGTCGATGACGCAACCGCTCATGTACAACCTCATCGAGGCGAAGCGCAGCGTGCGAACCCTGTATGCGGAAGCGCTCGTCGGTCGCGGCGATATCACCGAGGAAGAGTATGAAGCGGCCCACGCCGACTTCCAGGACCGCCTCGAACGCGCGTTCGCCGAAACCCATGCCGCGCAAACCGGTTCGATGCCGATCGTCGTGCAGGACGGCAGCCCCGTTTCCGATCTCGAACGGCCGGAATCCCAGCAGGATGACGGATCGGGCGAACCTGAGACGACAGGCGTCGATGCGAGCGTGGTCGCCGCGATCGGCGATGCGCACGCGAATCCCCCGACGGGATTCACCGTGCATCCGAAAGTGCTCGCACTGCTCCAGAAGCGCCAGGAAATGAGTCGCGACGGCGCCATCGACTGGGCGTTCGCAGAGTTGCTCGCTCTCGGCAGCGTGCTCCTGGAAGGCACGCCCGTGCGAATGGCCGGACAGGACACTCGCCGCGGAACGTTCGTCCAGCGTCACGCGGTTCTGCACGATCGAGTCAACGGTCAGGAATGGCTGCCGCTTGCGAACCTCTCGGAATCGCAAGCGCGGTTCTGGATCTACGACTCCCTCTTGAGCGAATACGCCGCCATGGGCTTCGAGTACGGATATTCGGTTGAACGGGCGGATGCTCTGGTTCTGTGGGAAGCCCAGTTCGGCGATTTCGCAAACGGTGCGCAAACCATCGTCGACCAGTTCATTTCGAGCGCCGAGCAGAAGTGGGGCCAGCGCTCGAGCGTCGTGCTGCTGCTGCCGCACGGCTACGAGGGCCAGGGACCGGACCACTCGTCGGCCCGAATCGAGCGGTACTTGCAATTGTGCGCCGAAAACAACATGACAGTCGCGCGACCATCGACGCCCGCATCCTACTTCCACCTCTTGCGCCGTCAGGCGTACGCTCGCCCTCGTCGGCCCCTCGTCGTGTTTACGCCGAAGGCGATGTTGAGGTTGCGCGGCGCGACAAGCGATGTCGCAGAATTCACGTCCGGCAAATTTGAGCCAGTGATCGATGATGCGACCATCGCCGACCGGTCAACCGTGAAGCGAGTCCTGCTCCACTCGGGCAAATTGCATTACGACTTGCTCGCGGAGCGCGACAAGCGCGAAATCAAGGACATCGCTCTCGTTCGCGTCGAACAATATTTCCCGCTCCCTCTGCGCGAACTCGTGTCGGTGCTGGGACTCTACCCGGATGCCGAACTCGTGTGGGTGCAGGAAGAGCCGGAGAACCAGGGTGCCTGGCCGTTCATTTGCCTCGAGCTCTTGAGGGCGAACAAGCGCGATGTCACGGTGGTTGCCCGAGCGGCATCCGCGTCGCCCGCAACCGGCTCGAGCAAGCGCAGCGCCATGGAGCAAGCGGACATCCTGGATCGCGCGCTCACACTACCCTGACCTCGGCACGCGCAGCGTGAATCTGGTCTGACCCGGCGAACTCGTGACCGCCACCGTCCCTCCGTGCGCATCGGCGATCGCTTTCACGATGGAGAGGCCGAGGCCCGTGCTTCCCGCGTTGCGTGATCGGGATCCGTCGCCGCGAACGAAGCGCTCGAACAAATTGGGGACGAGATCCTCGGGGATTCCTGGTCCGTCGTCGGCTATCGAAACCACGACGTCGCGATCGTCGACGTCTACCGTCGTCGTTACCGTCGTTCCTGACGGCGTGTGTACGCGAGCATTCGCGAGGAGATTCGCAATCGCCTGATGCAAGCGGGCGGGGTCACCCGTCACGGTTGCGCCGACTCCGGCGTGCAATCCGCTCACCGGGCCGCGCGCAAAAACCCACGAATGGTCCGGTGAGCTTGCTCGCGCATCCTCCACGGCATCGGCCGCGATCTGGCCGACGTCGGCCGCCTCGACGCGCAGCTCGGTCCCCTCGTCCAGGCGGGCGAGAAGCAGCAATTCTTCGACGAGCGCTGTCATTCGCACGGACTCCGATTCGATGCGCGCAAGCGATTTCGTGATGTCCGGCGGGAGCTCGTGTCCGCTGCGGCGCGTGAGCTCCGAATAACCCCGGATCGACGCGAGGGGCGTGCGCAATTCGTGGCTCGCATCCGCGACGAACTGTCGGATTTTGCTCTCGCTCGCTTGCCTGGCGCGAAGAGCGTCGGCGACGTGCTCGAGCATGCGATTGAGCGCGGCACCCACTTGGCCGACTTCGGTCGAATTGCTCGAGTCTGCGAGGGGAACGCGTTCCGCGAGCGCGACCTCGCCTTTGTCGAGCTCGAGTTCGGAAACCCTCGTCGCGGTCGCCACAACTCCGGAGAGAGGGCGGCGGGCAACGCGCACGACAAATGTCGCGACGACGACGGCGAGTAGGATGCCGACCGCGGTGACGAGCGAAATGATGAGCAGCAATTGACCCGTTGTCGCATTGACGTCCTTCATCGGGAGGCCGACGATGAGTTCGAATCCAAGGGTGGTCGTCGCGCTGACAACCCGGTAGGAGCCGAGCTCGCCGCCCAATTGAATCGTCACGGGAGCCGAGGAATCCGTGGACAAGAGCACTCGCTGCTGCCGAGCGGTCAGCGTTTTCGAGACCGCGTGTTCGTCGAGATAGCGTGGCGCGATGATCCGACCGTTTCGCACGATGAGACCGAGGGTGCCCGCGCTTTGACCGCTTCCGATACCGGGAGGTTCATCCGAGGGTCCGATGCCGAGCTGGGGAAGGAACGTCTGGCTCCGCGCCATCGCGGCCGCCAATTGCGTATCGAGCCGCTGAAGCAGCGTCTGCCGCAAGGTAAGCACGCTCACTGCGCCGATCACGATGCTGATGAGGGTCAGCAACGCGACGATGCCGAGCACGAGTCGGCGGCTCAAGGACCACGGACGGGCCACGCTCACGGTGTCGCGGCCTTGATCGTGTATCCGACGCCGCGCACCGTGTGAATCATGGGCGCGCCGAGGGCGTCGATCTTCTTGCGCAAATACGAGATGTACAGTTCGACGATGCTGGATCGCCCGCCGAACTCGTAACTCCACACTCGATCGAGAATCTGCGCCTTGCTCAAGACTCGCCGAGGGTTTCTCATGAGGTACCGAAGAAGCTCGAATTCGGTGGCCGTCAGCTCGATGGGCACTCCGGCGCGTGACACTTCGTAGCGCTCTTCATTCAGGAGGAGGTCACCCACGCGCACTTCGGGATCCTCGACCGCAGTCATCGAGAGGGCGCTGCGACGGAGCAATCCCCGCAATCGAGCCACGAGCTCTTCGAGGCTGAACGGTTTCGTCACATAGTCGTCACCGCTCGCCGTGAGACCCGCGATGCGATCGCGTACGGCGTCTTTCGCCGTGAGAAACAGCACGGGCCCGTCGAAGCCATCCGCACGCAAGCGGCGCAAGACGTCGAGCCCGTCGATATCCGGCAGCATGATGTCGAGCACGATGACGTCGGGGCGGAAATCTCGAGCCTGAGTGAGCGCGTCGTGGCCGAGCAGTGCGGCCTTGACGTCCCACCCTTCGTAACGCAGCGCCATCGTGAGGAGGTCGGCGAGCGACTGTTCGTCGTCGACGATGAGAGCGCGGATGGGCGTACCGTCGTGCCGCACGAGTTGCGGCGGCCTGGCTGTTTCGGTCATTCAGCATTCTTTCCACGCGCGCGGTAGCGTTGCCTGTGATCATCCTATGAATTGGCCGAGGATTACGTATCACGGCTAATTCATAACGTCGGTAGGGCGAGCGCATAGTGAATGGCCCGATTCTCGATACCGCACGGCCGCTCACTCCGAGTCATCGTGCGGAAAGGTAAAATCATGGCGAACAAACCCACCGCCGACACTCCCCCTGCCGACGACGGTGCCAGCGGGTCTGTCAGCGGGTCTGTCAACGGGCCTTTCAACGTGCCCGTCGACGGCTCTGCCCCGACCGCCGCTGGACAAGCGATGACCGCCGCCCCGCATCCGACGGTCGTCGCGTCGCCGTCGACGCAAAAGAACCGATGGGTGCTCCCTTCGATCGCCGGCGTCGGCCTCGTGATTCTGGGGCTGCTCGGCGGCATCCTCATTGGTCAGCACATCGGGCTTCAGCTTGCGGAGCATCGCGGTCCCGACGCCCATGTCTTCATCGAGCGCGAACAACCGGGTCAACAGCAACGTTTGCCCGAGCGGCTTCGGGAGCGCTGGCAGGATATCCGCGGCGGCCAGCAGAATCCGGGCCAACAGAATCCGGGCCAACAGAAATCCGGTCCGCAGCCTTCGCCGAGCGAGACTCCGCCCGGCGAGAACGGCTAACGTTCGAACTCCCGCGCACGTTGCCGGTGCGCGGGAGTTCGCGCGTCGGGACGTGCGCGCAGACCTAGTGCGCGCTCTGGATTTCGCGAATGCGCGTGAGAACCTGCAATCGCAATTCCTCCGGCATTTCCTCCTTGCATGCGCGCTGAACCGCTTGCGTGAGGACCATTCCCACGCGAGCCTCGCCCTCGCAATCACCGCACGACGCCATGTGCTCCTTGATGTCTGCGTAATCGCTTTGGTTCAACTCGTTGTGCAGGAACTCTTCGAGTTCGGCGAGCGCTTTCTCGCATCCGCAATCGGTCATTGTGCTGCTCCTGAAGTGGCGTAGGAGGCCAGCAG
>JAHBST010000071.1 GCA_019638975.1 Cryobacterium sp. | reverse complement strand
TCCGTCGCGCACAAGGAGACACCATGACCGACGCCGTAACCCTTCGGGAGGGCGACCCCGCCCCCACGTTCACGCTCGACGACCAGGACGGCAACCCGGTCTCGCTCTCCGACTTCCGGGGCAGAAAGGTCATCGTCTACTTCTACCCGGCAGCATCCACCCCCGGATGCACGACCGAAGCGTGCGACTTCCGCGACAACCTCAACTCTCTCGCGTCGGCCGGATACCAGGTGATGGGCATCTCGAAGGACGAGCTGCCGGCGCTCCGCAGATTTCGGGATGACGAAGGGTTGAACTTTCCGCTCCTGAGCGACCCGAGCCTCGACATCCACAACGCCTATGGCGCATGGGGCGAGAAGCAGCTCTACGGCAAGTCGGTCACGGGGACGATCCGCTCGACATTCGTCATCGGCGAGGACGGCTCGGTCGAATTGCCCCTCTACAACGTGAAGGCGACGGGCCACGTCGCGATGCTGCGCAAGCGCCTCGGACTCGACTGACGGTCTCTCCCGCGCTGCCTCGAAGCTGCCGCGCATCCCCGGTTCGCCGAGTTCGCTGAGCCGGCTACACCCGCCGCGTGGCGGACATCACCGACCGCGCAAACAAGAGCGCGATCGCGATCACCGCGGGCACGAGCAGGAACCACGCGATGTCCGCGCGAGCGAAGACGCCTTGAAAGCTGCCGATCGCGACCGCGAGTTGCAGCACTTGCCAGGTCAGCGCGGCCGCGCGCACCCACGGCCTCGCACGAAGCGCTCCGATCCCGATGAGCACGAGCCATGCGGCCGCCGCGATCACGAGGATCAGGATGCCGATCGCACTCGCGTACGAGGTCGGGACTTCGGCGATCAGATCGTAGACGAGCGTGCCGGCAACGACCGCGAGCACGGCGGCTTCCAGGAACAACACGATCGCGAGCGCGATCAACGCTCGAGGGCGGCGGTGCTCGTGAGCGTCGGATGCGCTGGACTCGGCATCCGCACCCCGGCCGCGTCGACCCGGTTTGTCCTCACTCACAGCGATATCCCAACCAAAACTATTGATTTGCTCCAACCGGTATGAGAGTCTAGTTGAGGTTGATTTGCCGCTCACAGTGGCGTGGGCACAACCCAAAGCATCGTTCTCACTCGGATCCCGAGTTCTACGACTGTGCGCTCACGCGTTCACTGAAGGAGCACAAATACCATGGATTGGCGCGACAAAGCCGCTTGCCTCACTGCCGACCCCGAACTGTTCTTCCCGGTAGGGAACACCGGCCCGGCCGTCGACCAGATCGAGAAGGCTAAGTCGGTGTGCGCGCGCTGCACCGTGAGCGAAATGTGCCTCCAGTACGCGCTCGACACGAACCAGGATTCTGGCGTGTGGGGCGGTCTCAGCGAGGATGAGCGCCGCGCCCTCAAGCGCCGCGCCGCTCGCGCTCGTCGCGCCTCTTAAGGCACTTTCCGCGGAGTTCGCGCAGCTGAACCGCCGCCGGCATCCTGCGTCTTCTTCAACCAGGCGAGCGGAATCTCGATCGTCACTTCCGTGCCGCTGCCCATGATGGTGTGCCAATCGATGGTGCCCCCGAGCTCGCCCTGAATGAGAGTGCGCACGATTTGCGTGCCAAGACCCTGGCCGACTTTTCCTTCCCCGAGCCCAACCCCGTTGTCCCGGACTTCGACGCTCAACGTGTCGTTCGTTCGATTCGCAATGATCTCGACTTTTCCGTCACGGCCGGCGAGACCGTGCTCGACGGCGTTCGTGACCAGTTCGGTCAGGGCGAGGGCCAGGGGCGTCGCGTAGGCGCTCGGAAGTTCGCCGAAACTGCCCGAAAAGGTGGGGTGCACTTTCGTTTGATGCGATGAGGCGACTTCCGCGATGAGCAAGAGCACTCGGTCGAACACCGCGTCGAAATCAACACTCTGGCTGAGCCCCTCGCTCAAAGTGTCGTGAACGACGGCGATCGCACCGACCCGACGCATGGCGTGATTGAGCGAATCGCGGGCATCCTCAGAGTGGGATCGGCGGGCCTGGATGCGCAAAAGGGACGCGACCGTCTGCAGGTTGTTCTTGACGCGATGGTGGATTTCGCGGATCGTCGCATCCTTCGTGAGAAGCTCTTGCTCCTGGTGGCGCAGCTCGGTAACGTCCCGGCACAGCACGATCGCGCCGACCCGTTCACCGCCTTGCCGCACGGGGATTGCCCGGAGGGTGATGGATACGCCCCGGGCTTCGATGTCGGTCCGCCACGGCGCGCGACCCGTGACGACGAGCGGGAGCGACTCATCGACGGCCGCAGAGTTTTCGAGCATGCCGGAGGTCACTTCGGCAAGCGACTCCCCCTCGAGTTCGCCGACGAAACCCATCCGGTTGAACGCCGACAGCCCGTTCGGGCTCGCGAACGTGACGTTGCCGTCGACGTCCAGCTTGAGCAGGCCATCGGATGCGCGCGGCGCGCCACGACGCGGTCCCGTCGGTGCGACAAGGTCGGGGAACGAGCCCGCGGCGACCATCCCGAACAGTTCGTTCGCGCACTCGTTGAAGGTGAGCTCCTGGCGGCTCGGGGTTCTCGCCTCGCTCAGGTTGGTGTGGCGAGTGAGCACGGCGATGGGGCGCTCGACGAGTTCGGGCGAGCCCGCGTTGAGGCGGCGCATGACGGGCACGGCCCGCATCCGCGTCGGCGTCTCCTCGTACCAGTCGGCGGCGGACGAATCGGTGATTCTCGATGTGGCGAACGCCTCCGAGACGAGTCCGCTCCATTCCGGCTTGATCTCCTGGCCGATGAAGTCGCGGTAGAACAGCGTGGCGGATGACGATGGCCGGGCGAGGCTGACGGCCACGAATCCGCCGTCGAGCGTCGGCACCCACAACACGATGTCGGCGAACGCAAGGTCCGCGAGGAGCTGCAATTCGCTCACGAGAAGGTGCAGCCAGTCGATGTCTTCTTCGCTCGCGCTGCCGTGCGCGTGCACCAAATCGGAGAGAGTCGACACGCCACTAGCCTAGGCGCACCGAATACGGCATGCTGGCCTCATGCAGACCCCTTCTGGCAGGCCTGACCGGACGCTCGTCGTCATCCTTTCCGTCATCGCTTTGGTGGTGATTCTTGCCCTTGTCGTGGTCTTCACGCGCGGCGCTCCCGCGGCTCTCGACCCGTCAACTCCTGAAGGCGTCGTGCAGACCTATACGAACGCGGTGATCGCGAGCGACCGCGGTGCGGCGACCGAACTGCTGTCGAAGAGCGTTCGCGACAATTGCGAGCGCACCGATATCGGCACGACCTCCGGAATTCGGTTGACCCTCATCTCGACGAACGTGAAGGGCGACACCGCGGTCATTCGGGTGGCGGTGTCGGCCGATCCCGGGAGCGGGCCGTTCGGCGGATCCGGTTACGAGTCGGAGGACACGTTCACTCTCGTGAAGGAGGGCGGCGACTGGAAGATCGACTCCGCGCCCTGGATGATCGCGATGTGCTACAACCAGGGAGGCAACCAGTGAGCGGCACAGAGAAGACCTCGGTGACCCCAGCCGCCGTGGGCGGCGTGCAGACCGTTCGCCGGGTGATCACGTATTTGCTTCTGCTCACGATGGTGATCATTGCCGCGATCGGGATCAGCGGACTGCTCGATCGCGCGCTCGAGGCGGGCAACACGCTCGTGTCCTCCGACAGCGGCGCGCTCGCGCAATCGCTCGCCTTCGCGCTGATCGCCGGACCGCTCGCTGCGCTGCTGTGGTGGCTGACATGGCGCAAGGCGGCAATGGATCGCGACCGCGCTTCGGTGGCCTGGCCCCTCTACCTGGTGGTTGCTTCGACGGTGGCGCTCCTGACATTCACGGTCGCCTTGTTCGGTTTCGGCGCGAACGCGGTGGCCGGCGAGCTGCAGTGGTCGAGTCTCGCGGTCGCGATCGTGTGGGGGCTCGTCTGGGTCTGGCACTACTGGATGTGGCGGCATCCGGCGAAAGGTCCGACGCGCCTCGTGGGGGTCGCCCCGGCGATTGCTTCGCTCATCGGGTTGACCTTCGCGACGGGCGGGCTCGTGTTCGCGCTCTCGAGTCTCATCGATTCGGCGCTCGACACGTTCGGTTCGGTGGTCGCGGCCGGATCGGTGTTCGAACCGGTTTTGCAGTCTCTCGTTTGGGCTGTCGGTGGCGCCCTGATCTGGTGGTGGCACTGGTTCCGTTCAGGGGTGCGCACGCAAACCGCCGGATTCGCGAATGTGCTGCTCGTCTATATCACCGGATTTGCGTCGTTCGCGGTGTTCGCGTTCGGCGCGACCCTCACGCTCTCGGTCGTGCTCGAGCTCGTGACCTTCTCGGATGACCCTCTCGCGGTCACCCTCGACCCGCTCGGTATCGCGATCGCGACCGCCGCGCTCGGCGCGCTCGTGATGGTGTACCACTTGCGCGTCGTGGCGGGGCATCCCGTCGTGATCGGCAAGGCGGTGCGGCTGGTCACTTCCGGTGTCGCGCTCGCCGTCGCCGCGACCGGTGTCGGGGTAACGGTGAATGCGCTTCTCGCGACGCTCGCGTCACCGATCGTCGGCTCCAACGTGCGCAATCTTCTGCTCGGCGGCATCAGCGCCCTCGTCGTCGGCGGTGTGCTGTGGTGGACGGCCTGGCAACCGCGCGGTGCGTCGAGTCCTGAGCGCGCGACAACGCCGGGGCGCCGCGTGTACCTCGTGGTGATTTTCGGGGTGAGCGCCCTCGTTGCGCTCATCACGCTGCTCGTGATCGGTTACCAGTTGTTCTCGTTCGCGCTCGACAGCGGTTCGGGCGAGAGCCTGCTCGAGCGCATCCGTGCGGCACTCGGGCTGCTCGTGGCGACCGTGCTCGTCGCCGCGTACCACTTCTCGCTGTGGCGCCACGATCGTGCCGCAACGGTCGGGAGCGAGGCACCGCGCACGATCGGTCGCGTGACTCTCGTGACCTCGGCCGGGGCCGGGGCCGAGGTCGACGTGCTCGTGGAGGCGATCCGGGATGCGACGGGCGCCCGCGTATCCGTGTTGCGCCGAACGGATGCCGTGGCCGGCGAGCCGGATGCCGCCGCCCTCGTCGCGGCGCTCGCCGGTGTCGAGGCGAGTCACGTGCTCGTCGTCGCCGGTGCGAAGTCGAAAGCAGAGGTCATCCGGCTCGGTGACTGAGCATGCCGACGACTTAGCGGTGCGGTCAGGCTAACCCGGTACCGGCTCGAAGCGGCTCCGCCTCTCGCGTCGGGAAGGGGAATTCGCGCCGGCCGTCGACGTCGGCGGCAGGATGCGCGACGCGACGAGTTTGCTCACGGCCAAGCGCGGCGCGGACTTGCCCGCGACATCCCGCAGCGTCTTGCCGGCGAGGATCGCGGCATCCAGAGCGCCCTGATCGTGCGGCACGAGCACGGGTGACTCGATTCCGCCGAACCTCAATAGTGTCTGCTCCACTTGCGCGGCGGGGTTCGCCCCGATCACGCTCCCCCGGATGCGGTTGACGACCGTCAGCACGCGCTCGGCATCCACGATCTCCAGCAAATCGACGTGGGCTCGGAGGAAACGCGACAAACCGACCGGATCGCCCGACCCTACCGCCACCACGCGGTCCGCCTCCCGCAGCGCGGAAATCGTCGCGGCGTTGCGTCGCGGCGCAAACAGGTCGCTCGAAATCTCTTCATCATTCTCGAGGCAGAAACCGGTGTCGATGACCGTGAAGTCCACCCACTCGCGGCACGCCGCGATCGTCGCGACAACCCGCTCCCCCGACAATTCCGGCCAGCGATGCGGTCGGCCGATTCCGGTCAAGACCCAAAAGCTTCCGTGCGGCGACTGGTAGCGCTCGCTCACGCGCTCCAACTCTTCGATCGTCAGACTGTCGGATGCCGCGAGCCTGCACGCCGCCGCAAACCCCGGCGCTTCGTCGAGCAACCCGAGTGCGGGTGCGACGGAACCGCTGTGCGTGTCGGCATCCGCGAGCACGACCGAATGCCCTTGCTCGGCAAGCTCCGCGGCGATGTTGATCGCGAGAGTCGTCCGCCCCGGCGCGCCAGCGGGGCCCCACACGGTCAGGACCTCGCCATGCCTCTCTGCCGACCGTGACCCCGCCGCAGCCGTGCGCTCCATTTCGGGGCGACCGAAAACACGGTCCTCGTCGAGAAACCGTGCGAGGTGCGACCAGGGCGCATCCGCGTCGACGACCTCAAGCACCCCGAGATCGACCGCGTGGCGGCGCTCGGCATCGGTCGACGCGAGAGCGACGATGCGAATTCCCCGGACATCGCACGTCTCGAGGACTTCGCGCGTCAAGTGGTTCGGCCCGGAACCGACGATCAACGTATCGAAAGCCTCATCGCCGGCAGCGTCGGCGAATGCGCGAGCGGACTCGATTGGTTTCGCTACACGAAAACCATGCTGCTCCAATTCGGAAACGATGCGATTCTCGATAGCCCGAGGCACGAAAACAGCCACCATTGCCATGTCTACCTCCTCACGGGGATGCTGACGGGCACAAGCGACATCGCATCGTCGTCCGCGACCGCTTGCAGAACTCGTGCTATCCGGTCGCGCGGAACCAGAATCTCCACCCCGATCGCGCCACGGTCCGCGACAAGGCTCGTCGACTCGAGCACTCTCACGACCGTCGCCGAGCCGACGAGCACGGCGGGAGGCCCGAACCGTCGATCATCCGTTTGCGCTGAAGACCACACGTCCACGACCGCGCCGGGGACGATCGAGCGGGAAAGTTGTCCGCTCACGGCGACAACGACCGATGCGACGCGAATGCTTGCTCCGGAGCCGACGGCGGATGCCGGAACGAGTTCGCCCGCGGAAACCGCGCGCGTAACGAGCAGGCCATCCGTCGGCACGTCGCCTTCCCGGAGATACCGGTCACCCACCTCGCCGAGTCGGACGCTCGCGACGTCCAGGTCGCCTGCATAGATTCGGTCACCGGGCGACAGCTCGCTCGCTGTCGAATACACGAATACCGACCGATCAGAGGCTTGAACTATTCCGTAGACGCCGACGACGGAAACGATCACGAGAATGATCCCGACCGTCAATCGCGGATCGAACCAAATGCGTCTGGGCGGACGCGGCTTCCCGACTTCCGCACGTGTGCCGACCATATGACCTCCCCGGTGATTTCGGGCCGGTACGCCCGGAGACCATGGTGGTGCGAGTCCGCAATACTCTTCGAAAGTTATCCACACCCCGGTCGACACGCGAACCGTCGGGGCGATAATCGAGGCATGAACCAGCACACGTCCACCACGGCGATCGCCCGATTTCTGACCATTACGGACACAGCGGAAGTGCTGAACGTCTCGGTGTCTCAGGCATACTCGCTCGTGCGCAGCGGGGAACTGCCGGCGATAAGAATCGGCAATCGCGGCTCGTGGCGAATCGAAAGCGACGTGCTGGAGTCATACATCGAAGCCAAGTACGAGGAATCTCGCCGTGCGAGCCTGTGGAACCAGTCGGACTTCGCCAACATTGCGGAATTCAGCCTCGCCGAGGACTACAGCCGAACAAGAAGAAGCTGATCAATCGGGACTATCCGGTAATGAGAAACCGCGCTCTCCCGGCGCGGTGTGCCCGCCTCGTGGACGGCAAGATCGCAATGGTCTCGTCCAACCCGATCAATGGTCCCGTGAAACGTTCCGCTCGCCGTCACCAGGTCGAGTTCACAGCGGCGTCGCGCAAGGTCTCGGAGAACAAACGTCAGACCGAGCCGATCGGAGAGCCCGCCAGGCGGTGAACTGTTCCGGTCTCTGAGGCTCGACGACGACTGGTTCCGGTCGAGGACGACACCGCCGATCGACCGAAAAGGCACGATCACTTGCAGTTTCCGCGACGTCTCGTCGATGAGGGATCCGGACACCCAGTCCTTGCCGAATCCCGATGGAGCAATCCGCAGGAGGATCCCGCCCACCTCCACTCGAACCGTGAAGCCGGTGCCTTCCGATTGATCGTGGAGGCTCAGGAGTCGGTCGCGCAGCGACAGCCTTCCGAGTCGCAGCCGTTCCTGCTCCACCCTCACGTCGATGTCTTCCGCACTCAACTCGTGTTCGAGCTGACTTTCGAGGTCATCGAACAGGTTGTTCCATCGCATGCTGCGACGCTAACCACCTGCGCCGACACGAGCGGATGGTTATCCACAACCTTCGTAACGAAGGTAGACAGAGTTGTCTCAACCTGCTTTAGTATTCGCGGGTATGTCACCGAAAATCGGTCAGGCAGCGCCAGACCCGTCCGAACGATCCCTCGCACGATCCCTCGCACGATCCGGAGCCCAGATGAGCAGCGCCGTCCCGATTCAGCATGAACTGCGGGCAGTACCCGCCTCGACCACACCATCCATCAGTTCATCGATTGCCACCGATGAGTTCTTCTCGCACCAGCCGTCGCCGCGATCCGCGTTGCCGGGCCCGACTCCGCTTCTCGAGAACCTGACGAGGTGCGTCATCGAGATTCTTGCCGGTGCGCGCGACCTCGAGCAGATCTCGCGCTGGGTGACGGATGACGTGTATCGGCACTTGCTGAAGCGCGTCGTCCTCTCGACCCGGGCTCGCCAGGCCAAGGGGCACGTCCCCGTCCGGCCCACGTTCTCGATCGGGTCGATCTCTCAATTCGAACCTCGCGACGGCGTCGTCGAGGCAGTCGTGATCGTGCTCGGCCGAGCGAGAGCACGCGCCGTCGCCATCCGCCTCGAAGGGCTCGACAACCGTTGGCGCGCGACCGCCATCAACGTCCTCTAGCGCCGGAGCGATGAGCGAGGGCCACTACTGGCCTTCGACGCCACGCACCGCCACGCCACGCACCGACCGTGACGGCCGGCACGCAGATCAGTGGCGTTTGTTCTTCTCCTGCGCGCGGCGCTCGGCCCGGTTCATGGGCGCCGGCTGGCCCGGGGGCGGACCGTCCTGACGCTGACCGAATGCACCGCGTTGGCCGCCCTGCTGGTTCTGGCCCTGCTGATTCTGGCCCTGCTGACCGGCCTGTCCCTGCTGCTGATTCTGGCCGGGATGAACGGCGCCGAACGCCGCGCCCACCTGGTTCGCTTGAGCCGCAGCGGCCTGCTGCGCCTTCGCGGTCGCCGCTTGCTCGAGCTGGCCGCGCTGGTTGCGCACCTCAACGCCGCCGCTATCGGACGGCGCCGAGTAACTCAACCGCTGGTTCGCCTGGTTCGCGGGGTCGAGGCCCTTCGCGTCGACCTGCGGAAGGGAAGCCGTCGCACCGCCGCCGCCCGTGACCTCCACTTCGAGGTTGAACAGGAAGCTCACCGTCTCCTCGCGGATTTGCCCCATCATGTTCTGGAACAGGATGAAGCCTTCGCGCTGATACTCCACGAGCGGATCGCGCTGGGCCATCGCGCGCAAACCGATGCCGTCCTTCAGATAATCCATCTCGTACAAGTGGTCGCGCCAGCGGCGGTCGATCACCGAGAGCACGACGCGACGCTCGAGTTCGCGCATCGCCGGCTCGCCCAGCTCGTCCGTGCGGCGCTGATAGGCGAGCTTCGCATCCGACATGATCTCGTCGCCGAGGAACTGACGCGTCACGCGCCCGCGCGAACCCGCTTCCGTGAACAACTCGTCGATCGTGATCGAGATCGGGTAGATCGTCTTGAGCTCCCGCCACAAGGCGTCGAGGTTCCAGTCATCCGAATGGCCCTCGCCCGTGTGGTCGTCGATGATCTCGTTGATCACGTCTTCGAGGAAGTGCTCGACGCGATCCTTCAAGTCGTCGCCCTCGAGGATGTGACGGCGGTCGCCGTAAATCGCCTCGCGCTGGCGATTGAGCACGTCGTCGTACTTCAAAACGTTCTTGCGGATCTCCGCGTTGCGCGCCTCCACCTGGCCTTGCGCGCTGCGGATGGCCCGGCTCACGACCTTCGACTCGATCGCGAGGTCCTCCGGCACATTGCCGCGACCCATGAGCGACTCTGCCGCCGCCGAATTGAACAGACGCATGAGGTCATCGGCGAGAGACAAATAGAACCGGCTTTCGCCCGGGTCGCCCTGACGACCGGAACGACCGCGCAACTGGTTGTCGATGCGCCGGGACTCGTGGCGCTCGGTGCCGAGAACATACAATCCGCCGACCTCGACGACCTTCGCCGCCTCCGTCTCCACCATCTTCTTGACCCTCGCGTAGACGCCGTCCCATTCGGCCTCGTATTCGTCGGGCGTCTCCACGGGGCTCAAGCCCTTTTCGTTCATTTCCGCAACGGCCAGGAATTCTGCGTTTCCGC